>JAUPLT010000068.1 GCA_030836785.1 Actinomycetota bacterium | reverse complement strand
CGGTTGGGCCGCAACGGTTCACCGTGGCCGCCCTCGACCTCGGCATCAAGACCAATACTCCGCGCAACTTCGCACTGCGCGGCATCCGCACCCACGTCCTGCCGGCCGGGGCGTCCTTCGAACAGATTGCCGACCTCAAACCGGACGGGGTGTTCCTGTCCAACGGTCCCGGCGATCCGGCTACCGCAGACCGGGTGGTGGCCGTCACCCGCGAGGTGCTCGGAGCCGGCATCCCCTTGTTCGGCATCTGCTTCGGAAACCAGATTCTGGGTCGGGCGTTGGGCCGTTCCACCTACAAGATGGTGTTCGGTCACCGCGGCATCAACGTGCCGGTGATCGACCACAGCACCGGGCGGGTCGCCGTCACCGCCCAGAACCACGGTTTCGCGCTGGAGGGAGAGGCCGGGGAGGTGTTCGACACCGACTTCGGACCGGCCATCGTCAGTCACACCTGCGCCAACGACGGAGTGGTGGAAGGTGTTCGGCTGACCAACGGCCGAGCCTTCTCGGTGCAGTACCACCCTGAGGCCGCCGCCGGCCCGCACGACGCGAACTACCTGTTCGACCAGTTCGCCGAGATGATGGAGCGCTGATGCCACGCCGTACCGACCTCAACCACGTCCTGGTCATCGGATCCGGACCGATCGTCATCGGCCAGGCCTGTGAGTTCGACTACTCCGGCACCCAGGCCTGCCGGGTGCTGCGTGCCGAGGGTCTGACCGTCAGCCTGGTCAACTCCAACCCGGCGACGATCATGACCGATCCGGAGTACGCCGACTACACCTACGTCGAGCCGATCACCCCGATCTTCGTCGAGAAGGTCCTGGCCCAGCAGGCCGCGGCGGGCCGGCCCATCGACGCGTTGCTGGCCACCCTCGGCGGGCAGACCGCGTTGAACACCGCGGTGGCGCTGAGTGAGAACGGGGCGCTCGAGCGCTACGGGGTCGAACTCATCGGCGCCGACTTCGAGGCCATCCAGCGCGGCGAGGACCGGCAGAAGTTCAAGGACATCGTCGCCAAGGTCGGCGGTGAGTCCGCCCGCAGCAGAGTGTGCTTCACCATGGAAGAGGTTCGTCAGACCGTCGCTGAGCTGGGTCTGCCGGTCGTGGTGCGCCCTTCGTTCACCATGGGCGGACTCGGTTCGGGTATGGCGCAGTCCCTGGCGGATGTCGAGAGGATGGCGGGGGAGGGCCTTGCGGCCTCGCCGAGCGCCAACGTGCTGATCGAGGAGTCCATTTACGGCTGGAAAGAGTACGAACTCGAGCTCATGCGCGACGGCAACGACAACGTCGTCGTGGTGTGCTCGATCGAGAACCTCGACCCGATGGGCGTGCACACCGGGGACTCGGTGACTGTCGCCCCGGCGATGACGCTGACCGACCGGGAGTACCAGGCGATGCGGGACCTGGGCATCGCGATCCTGCGCGAAGTCGGTGTGGACACCGGTGGCTGCAACATCCAGTTCGCGGTCAACCCGGCCGACGGCCGGCTGATCGTCATCGAGATGAATCCGCGGGTGTCGCGCTCGTCCGCGCTGGCCTCGAAGGCCACCGGATTCCCGATCGCCAAGATCGCCGCCAAGCTGGCCATCGGCTACACCCTCGACGAGATCATCAACGACATCACCAAGGAGACGCCGGCCTGCTTCGAGCCGACCTTGGACTACGTGGTGGTCAAGGCTCCGCGGTTCGCGTTCGAGAAGTTCCCCGGCGCGGACCCGACGCTGACCACCACGATGAAGTCGGTCGGCGAGGCGATGTCGTTGGGGCGCAACTTCATCGAAGCCCTGGGCAAAGTGATGCGTTCACTGGAGACCACGAAGGCCGGTTTCTGGACCACCCCAGACGATGACGGCTGGGTCGAGGATGTGCTGGCCCGGTTGCGCACCCCGACCGAGGGCCGGCTGTATGACATCGAACTTGCCCTTCGCCTGGGTGCGACGGTGGAGCAGGTCGCCGAGGCATCCGGAGTCGACCCGTGGTTCGTCGAGCAGATCAACGGACTGGTGGCGCTGCGTGCCGAGCTGGTCGACGCCCCCGTACTGGACGCGGACCTGTTGCGGGGCGCCAAGCACAGTGGGCTCTCCGATCGCCAGATCGCCGCGCTCCGGCCCGAACTTGCCGGCGAGGCGGGGGTCCGGACACTGCGTCAGCGACTGGGCATCCACCCGGTGTTCAAGACCGTCGACACCTGCGCAGCGGAGTTCGAGGCCAAAACTCCCTATCACTACTCGAGCTACGAACTCGATCCGGCCGCCGAAACGGAGGTGGCGCCGCAGACCGAGAAGCCCAAGGTTCTGATTCTGGGCTCCGGACCGAACCGGATCGGGCAGGGAATCGAGTTCGACTACAGCTGCGTGCACGCGGCCACCACGCTGTCGGAGGCCGGCTACGAGACCATCATGGTCAACTGCAACCCCGAGACGGTGTCCACCGACTACGACACCGCCGATCGGCTGTACTTCGAGCCGCTCACCTTCGAGGATGTGCTGGAGATCTACCGGGCCGAATCGCGTTCGGGCGCCGGCGGTCCCGGTGTGGTCGGTGTGATCGTGCAGCTCGGCGGACAGACGCCGCTGGGGCTTGCGCATCGGCTTGAGGCAGCCGGTGTGCCGATCGTCGGTACTCGCCCGGAGGCCATCGACCTCGCCGAGGACCGCGGCAGGTTCGGGCAGGTGCTGGTCAACGCCGGTCTGCCGGCGCCGAAGTTCGGCACCGCCACCACCTTCGAGGAAGCCCGCGACATCGCCGCCCGGATCGGCTATCCGGTGCTGGTGCGCCCGTCCTACGTGCTCGGCGGCCGCGGCATGGAGATCGTCTACGACGAGAAGACACTGCACGGCTACATCACCCGCGCCACCCAACTCTCGCCCGAGCACCCCGTCCTGGTGGACCGTTTCCTCGAGGACGCCATCGAGATCGATGTGGATGCGCTCTGCGATGGCACCGAGGTGTACATCGGCGGGGTGATGGAGCACATCGAGGAAGCCGGTATCCATTCCGGGGACTCCGCGTGCACGCTGCCGCCGGTGACGCTGGGGCGCAGCGACATCGAGGCGGTGCGACGGGCCACCGAGGCCATTGCCCACGGGGTCGGGGTGGTGGGACTGCTCAACGTCCAGTACGCACTCAAGGACGATGTGCTCTACGTGCTGGAGGCGAATCCCCGGGCGAGCCGAACCGTGCCGTTCGTGTCGAAGGCCACCGCGGTACCGCTGGCAAAGGCCTGCGCCCGGGTCATGCTGGGCGCCAGCATCTCCGAACTGCGGGCGGAGGGCATCCTCGCCCGCGAAGGGGACGGCTCCAACCTCGACCCGCGCGCGCCGATCGCGGTGAAGGAGGCGGTGCTGCCTTTCCAGCGGTTCCGGCGGGTGGACGGTTCCGGGGTGGATTCGCTGCTCGGCCCGGAGATGAAGTCCACCGGCGAGGTGATGGGCATCGACCACGATTTCGGCAGCGCCTTCGCCAAGAGCCAGACGGCCGCCTACGGGTCGCTGCCGGTCGAGGGGACGGTGTTCGTCTCGGTGGCCAACCGCGACAAGCGTTCCCTGGTATTCCCGGTGAAGCGGCTGGCGGACCTGGGTTTCCGGGTGCTGGCCACCGAGGGGACGGCGGAGATGTTGCGCCGCAACGGCATTCCCTGCGATGTGGTGCGCAAGCACTTCGAGCAGCCGGGCGAGGGACGTCCTGAGATCACCGCCATCGACGCCATCAACGCCGGGCAGGTGCAGATGGTGATCAACACGCCGTATGGAAACTCGGGGCCCCGCATCGACGGTTACGAGATCCGTTCGGCCGCGGTTTCGATGAGCATCCCGTGCATTACCACCGTGCAGGGTGCGTCGGCAGCCGTCCAGGGCATCGAGGCCGCCATCCGGGGGGATATCGACGTGCGTTCGTTGCAGCATCTGCACGCCGCCCTCGGTGGTAGCTGAGGTGGGCGCCACGCCGGGTTCCGGTGCCCACCGCGCCGCCGGGCAGGGTTTCGGGGCCCGGCTTGCGTCGGCCGTCGGCGCCCGAGGTCCGCTGTGCCTGGGGATCGACCCCCACCCGGAATTGTTGCGCGCCTGGGAGCTACCGCTGAGCGCGGACGGACTGGCCCGATTCTGCGATATCTGCGTGTCGGCATACGCGGGCTTCGCGGTGGTCAAGCCTCAGGTCGCCTTCTTCGAGACGTACGGGTCGGCGGGCTTCGCTGTTCTGGAGCGAACCGTCGCGGCCCTGCAGGAGGCGGCCGTGCTGGTGCTCGCCGACGCCAAGCGCGGCGATATCGGGTCCACGATGGCGGCCTACGCGCAGGCCTGGGTGGGGCAGGGGCCGTTGGCCGCCGATGCCGTCACCGCGTCGCCCTACCTGGGGTTCGGGTCGCTGCAGCCGTTGCTGGACGTGGCCGCCGAGTACGGCCGCGGTGTGTTCGTGCTGGCCGCCACCTCCAACCCGGAGGGAGCCGCCGTCCAGCGTGCGGTGACCGGCGGGCGCACCGTCGCCCAGTCGATCGTCGACGCTGCCGCGGCGGTCAACCGGGCCGCGCTGCCCGACCCGGGATCGGTGGGGGTCGTCGTCGGCGCGACCCTGGACGCCGCATCCGGTGCGGTTCCCGACCTGTCCGGACTCGGCGGGCCGGTTCTGGTGCCCGGCGTCGGCGCCCAGGGCGGCCGGCCGGAGGCGCTCGCCGGCCTCGGTGGGGCTCCTGTCGGCCGGTTGTTGCCGGCGGTCTCCCGGGAGGTGCTGCGGGCCGGACCGGACGTGTCGGCGCTTCGGGCGGCGGCCGAACGGATGCGCGACGCGGTGGCGTATCTGGCCTGAGGTCCGTAGGCCCGGGGCGTGCCGGATGCCGGCGGCGCACCCGGTTCGGCGCCCGACACGCGCGGCCTTGTCCTGCGGGTTTGTGCCCGCGAAAGGGGGGTGGGGTTAGATTTCGTCAGGGAGCGTGGGTACGGTCGTCGTCGCTGGCTGACGAACCCGGCCTACGCACAACATTGGCAGTAACAAACAACAGCAGTGATCGAGACGGAGGAAAACCGTGGCCCTTCCCCAGTTGACCGATGAGCAGCGCGCTGCAGCTTTGGAGAAGGCTGCCGCCGCTCGTCGAGCGCGAGCTGAGCTGAAGGATCGGCTCAAGCGCGGTGGCACCAACCTCCAGCAGGTGCTGAAGGATGCCGAGACCGATGAGGTCCTCGGCAAGATGAAGGTTTCCGCTCTGCTGGAAGCCCTGCCCAAGGTGGGCAAGGTCAAGGCGCAGGAGATCATGACCGAACTGGAGATCGCCCCCACCCGTCGCCTGCGCGGCCTGGGCGACCGGCAGCGCAAGGCCCTGCTGGAAAAGTTCGCCTGACCCTGTTTCGGGGCAGCCGATGAATTCCGGCGGGAGGCCGGGCAGCGACGGAACGGCACGACGTCCGCACGGACGTGTGCTGGTGCTGTCCGGGCCCTCCGCGGTAGGGAAGTCGACAGTGGTCCGGCATCTGCGTGAGCAGGTGCCGGACCTTCTGTTCAGTGTCTCCGCGACCACCAGGGCCCCGCGTCCCGGCGAGATCGACGGGGTGGACTACCACTTCGTCTCGCCCGAACGCTTCCAGCGCTTCATCGACGATGGCGACTTGCTGGAGTGGGCCGACATCCACGGCGGACTGCACCGATCCGGCACCCCGGCCCACCCCGTGCGGGAGGCCGCCGCCGCCGGACGTCCCGTGCTGATCGAGGTGGACCTCGCCGGCGCCCGAGCGGTCAAGCGGGCCATCCCGGACGCCCTCACGGTGTTCTTGGCCCCGCCCAGTCGGGAGGCGCTGCGTGAGCGGTTGACCGGCCGCGGCACCGAAACGCCCGACGTTATGGCCCGGCGATTGGCCACCGCCGACGCCGAATTGGCTGCACAGGACGAGTTCGATGCGGTGGTGGTCAACCGCCAATTGGAATCCGCCTGCGCCGAATTGGTATCGTTGCTGGTTGGCAACGCGCCGGAGTTCGCCGTAGGCGGACAAGACCAGACCGAGCCCGCTCGGAGCGGGCAGGACAACACCGGCGCACCCGGCCCCCGATGAACACCCACCTGCAGGAGAGAACCCCGACGTGACTTCGTCCTCCGCGCCTTCCGCGCTTTCCGCGACATCGGATCACTACGATCCGGCCCCCGGCGCGGCCACCGCGTACGACACCCCGCTGGGTATCACCAACCCGCCCATCGACGAGCTCCTCGACCGGGTATCCAGCAAGTACGCGCTGGTGATCTACGCGGCCAAACGTGCGCGTCAGATCAACGACTACTACAACCAACTCGGTGACGGCATCCTCGAATATGTCGGACCGTTGGTCGAGCCGGGCCTGCAGGAGAAGCCGCTGTCGATCGCGCTGCGTGAGATCCACGGCGATCTGCTCGAGCACTCCGAGGGCGAGTAGGCGCGCCGGCGCGGCGCGTCCGTCGATGATCCATGACCGCTAAGCGCATCGTCGTCGGGGTTTCCGGCGGCATTGCGGCCTATAAGGCGTGTTCGGTGGTGCGCCAACTCTGCGAGGCCGGTCACGATGTCCGGGTCGTTCCCACCGAGTCCGCGCTGAGGTTTGTCGGTGCGGCCACCTTCGAGGCGCTGTCCGGGCAACCGGTGCACACCGGGGTTTTCGACGACGTCCCGGACGTTCCGCATGTTCGGCTGGGCCAGCAGGCCGATCTTGTTCTGGTAGCCCCGGCCACGGCGGATCTGCTGGCTCGATGTGCCGCCGGACGGGCCGATGACCTGTTGACGGCCACCCTCCTCACCGCGCGCTGCCCGGTGCTGTTCGCCCCGGCCATGCACACCGAGATGTGGCAGCACCCGGCAACCGTCGACAACGTGGCGACTTTGCGCCGGCGGGGAACCGTCGTGCTGGAACCGGCTGCGGGGCGCCTCACCGGGGCCGACAGCGGCCCGGGACGGCTTCCGGAGCCGGACGAGATCACCACGTTCGCGCAGCTGCTGGTGGATCGGCCCGACGCACTGCCGTTCGACCTGAGCGGGGTCAAGGTCCTGGTAACCGCCGGTGGCACCCGTGAGGCGCTCGATCCGGTGCGATTCATCGGCAACCGGAGTTCGGGCAAGCAGGGCTACGCCGTTGCGCGGGTGGCAGCCCAGCGAGGTGCCGAGGTGACGCTGATCGCCGGGAACACCGTGGGGCTGGCCGACCCGGCCGGCGTGCACGTGCTGCGGGTCACCTCCGCGGCGCAGATGCACGACGCGGTGGCCAAGCACGCCGAGGAGGCTCATGTGCTGGTGATGGCCGCTGCGGTGGCTGACTTCCGGCCCGCCCGAGCCGCGACCAGCAAGATCAAGAAGACCAGCGATCCCGCGGAAGGTCACACGGTGGAGTTGGTCCGCACCGAGGACATCCTGGCCGGTGTGGTTGGTCGGCGCGCCGACGGGAGACTGCCCGGTATGCGCACGATCGTCGGGTTCGCCGCCGAGACCGGGGACGCCCACGGCGATGTGCTCTTCCACGCGCGGGCGAAGTTGCGCCGCAAGGGTTGTGACCTACTGGTCGTCAACGCCGTGGGCGATGGCCGCGCGTTCGAGGTCGACAGCAACGACGGCTGGCTGCTGGCAGCCGATGGGACCGAGAAGACACTTGAGCACGGTTCAAAGACACTGATGGCGAGCCGTATCGTGGACGCGATCGCCGCAATTCTGGATGGCAGCCGCGGGTAGTCGGCTGTTCATCGAGCGCTTCGCAGGAGCGCTGTAGTGACGGGTGCTGTAGTGACGGGTATTGAAAGGGATTGACACTGTGAGTGATAACGGGCGGCTGTTCACCAGCGAGTCGGTGACCGAAGGGCACCCCGACAAGATCTGTGACGCGATCAGTGATTCGGTACTCGACTCACTGCTCGAGGGTGACCCGAACGCCCGCGTTGCGGTGGAGACATTGGTCACCACCGGACAGGTGCACGTCGTGGGAGAGGTGACGACCTCCGCGAAGGAAGCCTTCGCCGATATCACCGACACCGTCCGTCAGCGCATCCTCGACATCGGTTACGACTCGTCGGAGAAAGGCTTCGACGGCGCCTCCTGCGGGGTGAACATCGGTATCGGTCGGCAGTCGCCGGACATCGGGCAGGGTGTCGACAAGGCGTACGAGGCCCGTGTCGAGAACGAGACGGATCCGCTGGACCTCCAGGGCGCCGGCGATCAGGGCCTGATGTTCGGCTACGCGATCCGCGACACCCCCGAACTGATGCCGCTGCCGATCGCCTTGGCGCACCGGCTTTCTCGTAGGCTCGCCGAGGTCCGAAAGAACGGATCCATGGGCTATCTGCGCCCGGACGGCAAGACCCAGGTCACCATCCAGTACGCGGGCACCACCCCGATCCGACTGGACACCGTGGTGCTGTCCACCCAGCACGCCGAGGGTATCGATCTGGTACAGGAACTGGCTCCTGCCATCCGGAAGAACGTCGTCGATGCGGTTCTCAAGGACCTGGCTCACGAGAGCCTGGACGTGTCCGACTTCCGACTGCTGGTCAATCCGACCGGAAACTTCGTCGTCGGCGGTCCGATGGGCGACGCCGGTCTGACCGGCCGCAAGATCATCGTCGACACCTACGGCGGCTGGGCCCGGCACGGTGGCGGGGCGTTCTCGGGCAAGGATCCGTCAAAGGTGGATCGGTCCGCCGCCTACGCGATGCGCTGGGTGGCCAAGAACGTCGTGGCCGCCGGACTGGCGGAGCGAGTCGAGGTACAGGTGGCCTACGCGATCGGCAAGGCCGCGCCGGTCGGTTTGTTCGTGGAGACCTTCGGTACCGAGACGGTGGATCCGGCGCGGATCGAGAAGGCCATCACCGCGGTGTTCGATCTGCGCCCCGGTGCGATCGTTCGGGATCTGGACCTACTGCGTCCGATCTACGCACCGACCGCGGCCTATGGGCACTTCGGCCGCACCGACATCGAGCTGCCGTGGGAGCAACTCGACAAGGTGGAGGACCTCAAGGCTTCCGTCTGACGACGATGCGGGGCGGAGCCCCGAGGAGGAGTCGGACCTGCCTCAGGCGCTGAACCGGTAGTCGTCGAGCGGAAAGCGCCGGCTGCGCAAATAGGCCTGCACAGTGGTGTCCGGGCGCAGTGGCACGTCGCCGTTCTTGTCGAAGTAGTAGCTGTTGGCCAGCGCGCAGCTGTCCTGCCAGAAGATCTGCCGGTGCCGCTTGCGCATCATCTCGGCGAAGAACCGGTCATTGGCTTCCCGGCTCACCTCCACCCGGGTCGCGCCGCGGCGGCGGGCTTCGCGCAGGCAGCGCACGATGTGGTGGGTCTGTGCCTCGATCAGCGCGAAGTAGGACGAGCCGACGTACCCGTACGGGCCGAAGACGGTGAACAGGTTGGGGAAGCCGGGAACACTGACACCCTCATACGCCTGCAGTCGATTGGTTTCCCAGTAGTCGACCAGCGACACCCCGCCCGCACCGGTGATGGGGAAGGTGATGCTGTCGGTGTCCATCACCTTGAAACCGGTGGCCAGGATCAGCACGTCGACGGTATGCGTGCGGCCGTCGTCGGTCACCACCGCGTCCGCGCTGATGTGGTCGATCGGTTCGGTGACCAGTTCGACATTGTCCCGGTTGAACGTTGAGAGATAGGTGTTGTGGAAGGCCGGGCGCTTGCACCCCACCGCGTAGCGGGGGGTGAGCTTGTCGCGCAGGCCGGGGTCACGAACCTGCTTGCGCAAGTAGGCCTTTCCGGCATCCGACATCCGCTTGGCGAGCGGGTTGAGGGTGAAGTAGTGCGCGGCGATCGGGAAGGTCAACTCCACGTAGGCCTGACTGAGCAGTCGTTGCAGCGACTTGCCGCCGGGGAGGCGCATGGCCGTGCGCGCTGCCCTGGACAGAGGGACGTCGAACTTGGGGAAACACCAGATCGGCGTGCGCTGAAACACCGTCAACGACCGGACAGTCGGCGCGATCTCGGGGATCACCTGAACCGCCGACGCCCCCGTGCCGATAATCGCCACCCGCTTGCCGGTCAGGTCCTGGTCGTGGTCCCACCTGGCGGTGTGCATGGTGACACCGGCGAACGTGTCGACACCGGCGATGTCGGGAAGGTTCGGGATGGTCAGCGCCCCACTGGCGTTGAGCAGGAACCGCGTGGTCAGGGTTTCCCCGGAGTCGAGATGCACCTGCCACAGACCGGTGGGCTCGTCGAACCCGGCACCGAGCACCCGGGTGCCGAATCGTATTCGCGAACGCACCTGGTACTTGTCGGCACAGTGCTCGGCATAGGCACGCAACTCTGCCCCCCGGGGCATAGGTGCGTGACCAGTCAGGGCTCTGCTCGAACGAAAACTGGTAGGAGAACGACGGGATGTCGACCGCGATTCCGGGGTAGGTGTTCCAAAACCATGTTCCGCCGACTCCGTCGGCTGCCTCGATGATCAGATAGTCGCGCAGGCCAGACCGGTCGAGCATGATCGCGGCACCGAGTCCGGAGAACCCCGCGCCAACGATCAGCGTCTCGACGTCAGGCCGCACCGGGTGTGGCCTGGGGCTTGGCTCAGCCGCCGATGAACTGGTCAAAGGCCCACTGGAACTGCGCGGGTACCACGGCGGCGCCACACTGGCTCTGTAGCGTGCCGAGGGGGGCAAGGATGGCCTTGAACTCGGCGTACTCCTGCGGGTTGTCGGTGGCGTAGGCGGAGATTGTGGCGGCAGCCTCCTGCCGCGGCTGCAGGGCCGCGGTCATCAGCATCTTGTTGCCCGCGGGGTGGGCGTTCAAGTAGGCCTGAGCCTGCTGCATCACCTTCTCGGAGGCGGCATCGACCCCAGCGGGGCTGCAGTCCGGGGCCGCCGCGGCCACTGGCGCGAACAGGCCGGCCAACATGATTCCTCCGGCCGCGGCGCCGAGGCAGATACGGGCGGTGTACCGGGGTTGACCCGATGTGTTGAGCAGTGCCATGGGTCGAGATCCTCCAGATCGTGGCAAGACGGTGCTGTCTGCGGGGTTGCTGTCATTGTGGACTGTCGAGATCGGCCCGGCAAACGTTACGGGCGCGGGTGCAACGCCGCTCGCAGCGCCGCTAGCCCTCGGTTGGTGGCCTCCGTGGCGGCCGGCACGACACCGGCGTAGCCGAGATAGCCGTGAACCAGCGAGGCGGCGTGGTGCAACTCGACCTGCACCCCGGCGGCGGCGAGCAGTTCGGCGTAGCGGATACCGTCGTCACGAAGCGGGTCATGACCGGCAACGGCGATATACGCCGGCGGCAGCCCGGAATGATCCGCCGCCCGACCGGGAGCCAGGGTGGCCGGCGGATCGGTGAGGTCGAGGTGACCGGCGTACCAGTCGGTAAAACCGGCGATCGCTGCATTGTCGAGCACCGGTGCGTCTGCGTTCTCCGTGAACGACGCCAACGTGGTGTCCCACATCACCGACGGGTACCACAGCAGCTGGAACGCCAGCTCTGGACCGTTCTCGTCGCGGCAGAGCTGGGCGACGACTGCGGAGAGGGTACCGCCGGCCGAGTCGCCCGCCACGGCGAGCCGGGATCCGTCGGCGCCGAATCGCGCGGCATGTTCGGCCACCCATCGGGTCGCGGCCCAGACGTCGTCGACCGCGGCCGGGAACGGATGCTCGGGCGCCAGCCGGTAGTCGACCGACACCACCAGGGTGTCGGCGCCGACGGCATGCTGGCGCGCGGTGACGTCGTGGGTGTCGAGGTCGCCGAGGGCGAACCCACCGCCATGGAAGAAGACCGTGACCGGCGGCGGCCGGTCCGGATCGGCTGGGGTGACCGGCGGCGGCCGGTCCGGATCGGCTGGGGTGACCGGCGGCGGCCGGTCCGGATCGGCTGGGGTGACCGGCAGCGGCCGGTTACGGTCGGGCCAGTACACCCGGATGGGGATGTCGCCGCCGGGACCGTCGATTCGGTGATCCTCCACCCGCAATTCGGTCAGGAGTTGCCTGCGCGGCAGCTCCCGCAACGCCCGCCGGGCCTCATCGACACCGCCCTCGACCGTCAGCCGGAACGGCACCGCGTCGAGGACCAGGCGAAGGACTTCGTCGATGGGCTCCCGGTGGATGGGTTCGTGGTCGATGGGTTCGCGTTGGGAGTAGGCCACAGGCCCACGGTACGCAGCCGGATTTGTCGGTGGCCCTGGATACAGTCGGTCCGTACCACGTAGCTGTCCCGTACCAGTTAGCCAACAGGGGGAACTCTCATGACCAACGCCGACAGGAAACTGATCGCCGCACTGCTGGACCGTTCCGGGTCCATGCG
>JAUPLT010000067.1 GCA_030836785.1 Actinomycetota bacterium | reverse complement strand
GAACCGCCCACCTCGACGATCCCGCACAGCGCACTCCAGCACAGCATGGTCAGGTAGTCGATGAGTTCGGCGCTGCTCATCCGCGGGTTCGACATCCACGAATGGGTGGCCAGTTGAACTCCGCCGACGATGAGGAAGGCCCACGGTTCCACGCCCTGGGTGTCCATCCCGGCCCGCTTCATCCGCTGGCGCAACAACACCGCCAGCATCCGGGCGATGATCCGCTCGGAGTCCGCGATGACCTTGTTCTTGCTCGCCGAACTGTTGGCCATGACGAACCGGTAGGGCTCGGGTTCGGCGGCGACGGTCTCGACGTACACCCGGATGACCTCCCGGGTGAGATCGAAACCGTCCCGGTCGGACGACAGTGCCGAGGCCATGGTCGGGATCAGTGTGGTTTGGGCGAACCGCATCATCACCGCGGTGGTGAGATCGTTCTTGTCGACGAAGTACCGGTACAGCACAGTCTTGGAGACGCCGATCTCAGCGGCGATCTCGTCCATGCTGACATCGCGCCCGCGGCGGCGGATGGCGTCCAGGGCACCGTCGACCAATTCGGTCCGGCGCTCGACCTTGTGCTGGTGCCAGCGGCGTTTTCGGCCGTCGGTCTTGGCGATCTGCTGGGTCACGATGGCCGCTATTCTACCGGCCACCGCCCGGAATGTTGTTACGGACAGTCACAGGAAAAGTCTCCGGGCATGATGGGTGCGTGGCAAAACACCGCGCATCGCTGGCCGAGTCGTTCGCCGGCGCCGACCCGGAGGCCGACGCCGAGCGCCTTCGCAGCCTGCGCCAGATGAAGGCGGTCGCGCTGGGGTTCCTGCTCGGCGCCACGGTGATCTTCCTGGCCTGCCGATGGGGCCAGGCCCACGGCGGCCCGGCCTGGCTGGGATACGTCGGAGCCGCGGCCGAGGCCGGTATGGTCGGTGCGCTGGCGGACTGGTTTGCGGTGACCGCGCTGTTCCGTCACCCGCTGGGATTGAAGATCCCGCACACCGCGATCATCAAGCGCAAGAAGGACCAACTCGGCGAGGGGCTGGGCAACTTCGTCCGGGAGAACTTCCTGTCCGCGGAGGTTGTTGAGACCAAACTGCGTGACGCCGAGGTGGCCAGTCGACTGGGAAAGTGGCTGGCAGAGCCGGACCATGCGGCGCGGGTGGGCAGCGAGACCGCGACGGTGCTGCGCGTCGGCGTCGAACTGCTCAACGACGAGGACATTCAGCAAGCCATCGACAAGACGATCGTCAAGCGGCTCGCCGAACCGCAGTGGGGTCCGCCAGTGGGCCGGGTGCTCTCCCAGTTGCTCGCGGAGAACCGTCAGGAGGCGCTGATTCAGCTGTTGTCGGACCGCGCCTTCGAGTGGGCGCTCAACGCCGGACCCACTATCGAGCGGGTGGTGTTGCGCGACTCGCCCAGCTGGTCGCCCAGATTCGTCGACCAGCTGGTGGGTGACCGCATCCACCGCGAGCTGATGGATTTCACCGACAAGGTTCGTCGCGACCCGAATCATGAACTGCGCCGTTCGGCGACGCGATTCCTGTTCGAGTTCGCGGCCGATCTGCAGAACGACGCGGCGACGATCGCCAAGGCGGAGACCGTCAAAGAGCAGCTGATGGAGCGCGACGAGGTGACCCGCGCGGCGGAGACCGCCTGGAAGACCCTCAAACGACTGGTTCTCGACGGCGTCGACGATCCCTCCAGCGCGTTGCGCAGCCGGATCGCGGACTCGGTGATGGCGATCGGGGAGACGTTGCGCGATGACGCCGAACTGCGCGACAAGGTCGACGGCTGGATCATCCGTGGTGCCCAGCATCTGGTCACCCAGTACGGCAGCGAGGCGACCACGATCATCACCGACACCATCGAGCGGTGGGACGCCGACGAGGCCAGTCGCCGCATCGAACTGCACGTTGGCCGTGACCTCCAGTTCATTCGCATCAACGGCACGGTGGTGGGTGCCCTGGCCGGTCTGGTCATCTACACAGTGGCTCAACTGTTGTTCTGACCTGCGCTAGCAGGTGCTTGCAATTGTTAGCACTGGCGCGTACAGTGTTTTGTGTATGCAAAACGCACTCGTACTGGCAAAGGATTTGACCATGGCGCAGGATGAAGATCTCTCCGCCGTGGCGGGCGAGCTTGCGGCTGTGGTGAGCAATGCGGCCCAGGACATCGGCAGCTTTATCCGGAGTCACCGGGAAGCCGCCGAGGTTTCGGTCCGGCAGTTGGCCGAGCGGGCCGGAGTGAGCAATCCGTACCTCAGTCAGATAGAACGCGGCCTCCGCAAGCCATCCGCGGAGGTGCTGGGTCAGATCGCCAAGGCGCTGCGACTCTCCGCGGAGGTGCTCTACGTCCGCGCTGGAATTCTCGAGCCGGGCGAGCCCAGCCAGGTGCATGACGCGATCATCGGCGATCCGGCTATCACCGAACGGCAGAAGCGCGTCCTGCTGGACATCTACCTGTCGTTCCGGCAGCAGAACGAAGCTGACCATGAGGAGCTACCGACTGCGTAGCTGCGTCCGCGCCAACTGAAACCGGTTGGCAGACGAAAGTTTTCAACAGAGTTAACCCAGGAAAGGAATTACCGAAATGGCGAAGAACGCCAAGAATGCCAAGAACGAAAACACCGTCGAGGACCTCAAGGCCCCGCTGCTTGCCGCGGTCGGTGCTGCCGACCTGGCCCTGGCGACCGTCAACGAGATCCTGAACACCCTGCGCGAGCGGGCCGAGGTGGCCGGCGACCGGATGGACGACCGCCGCGCGGCCCTGACCCGGCTGCAGGAGGAGCTGCCCAAGCGCACCGAGGAGCTGCGCGGCCGGCTGAGCACCGAGGAGCTGCGCAAGGCAGCCGACGAATTCCTGTCCGATGCCACCACGACCTACAACAGCCTGGTGGAGCGCGGCGAGGCCGCCCTCGAGCGGTTGATGGGCCAGCCCGAACTCCGTGAGGCTGCCGACAAGGTCGAGGGTTATGTCGACCAGGCCGTCGACAAGGTCGAGGGTTACGTCGACCAGGCTGTCGAGCTGACCCAGGATGCGCTGGGCAATGTTTCTGCGCAGACCAAGGCCGTCGGCGAGCGGGCCGCCAAGCTGGTCGGCACCCTGCAGGGCGAAGCCGAGGCGCCGGCCGCGAAGGCCCCGGCGAAGAAGGCTCCGGCGAAGAAGGCCGCCCCGGCCAAGGCTGCTGTGACGAAGGCCGCCCCGGCCAAGAAGGCCCCGGCCAAGAAGGTCACCCAGAAGTAAGAACGGTTCGACCGTTCGGCAAGACCCGCCTACCCTGGAGCCGTGAATCTCCAGGGTGTGGCGCGTCTTCTGCTGTCTGTCCTCAGTTGGGCGGTTTTCGGCGCCACGGTGTACGCGTTCGTGCACGCCGCGATGCAGCGCCAGGACGCCTATACCGCGGCCGACAAGCTCACCAAGCCGGTCTGGCTGGCGATCCTCGGTGTTGCCGCACTGCTGCGCCTGCTGTTCGGAGTCAGCGTGCTCGGGATGACCATCGCCGCCGTGGCGACCGGTGTCTATCTCGCCGACGTCCGGCCCAAGCTGCTCGAGGTACAGGGGAAGTCCCGCTGAGCATGCGACCGCTGGCCGCCGTGACCGTCCTTGCCGGCCTATCTCTGTCCCTCGCCGGCGCGCCGCGCGCCCTGACCGACACCCAGGACGGGCCGGTGCCCCCGTTCGTCGATCGGGCCACCTGGGTGTGGTTCAGCGACCTTCCGACGCTGCGGGTGTACCCGACAGCGGCCGGCCGCACCGTCGCCGGAAAGCTCGGCAAGACCGCCGCGCAGACCGAGGAGGCCTGGCGGGAGGTGCTGACGCAGGCCCCCGACGCGAACACCCCGGGAATGCGGGCGCAGTTCATCTGCCACTGGAACTTCGCCGAACTGGCTCACCCCGGCAAGACCAGTTGGGATCTGGAGCCCTGGCGACCTGATGTCGATGACAGCGACATGCTGCTGGCCGGCTGCAATCCCGGCGGCGACGAACTGGGTTAGTTCCGGGTCAGACCCCGCTCGGGCGTCCTACAGCCCGGCGAAACAGGGATCCTGCTGGCCGTTCGGGATGGTGGCGTCCCGGGTGATGAACCGCGCGGCCACCCCGGTCTCGGTGACCTCGATCTTGTCCGCGTGGATGCCCATCGGCAGGTTTGCCGTCAGTGTCTGGGTGAACGCGTCCAAGGCCGGCTGCACCGTCTCGCGGGGCAGGCTGAAGCCCAGGCCGGTGACTTTGAGAACCTGCAGCGTCACCCCGCCGTCGGCGACGCCGGGGGCCACCGTGACGGTGCCCAGCGGTCCCTGCAGTTCCAGGGTTCCGGCCGACGGATCCGTACTGACTCCGCTGACCAGCCCGCCGAGGAACGGAATGATGCCCGCCACGGTCTGCTGGATTCCGTCGGTCGACCAGGTCACATCGGCGTCCAGCGCGCCCAGAGTGCCGGCGGACTCGGCGGTCTGGTTCAACCGGATGTCATCGAGGCGCAGCCGCAATTTCATCCCCTGGGCCTCCCGGATCCGGTTGCCCGCGGTCTCGACCACCATGTCCCGGTAGCTGTGGGTGAAGTGCTGGAGCAGGAACGGCCGGGCTCCGAAGGATGCGCTGGCACTGTCCTGCACGATGCAGCTGACCGCCTTGGCGACGATGGTGTCGGCGCGGTGCCGGGCATACAGTTCGCCGGCCAGCAGGCCTGCCAGTCCCAGTGCCGCAACGATCACCAGCACCAAGCTGATGGACAGCGGATCGCGGGACCACCGGCGCCCGGAGTCGGTTTCCGGACTCTCCTGAGCCGGCGCCGCCACGGGGGGGATCTGCCGGGTGGGAACTTCCTGGGTGGGAACCTGCTGGGTGGGGATCTGCCGGGTGGGCGGCTCGGGAACGCCCGAACCCGGTAGCGGGCCCGGAGGCTGGCTCTGGGGCTGACCCTGAGGCTGGCCGGGGGGCTGCCCGGGGGGCGGGAACGTCACCCGCCCGATTCTGCCCTACTCGGCACCGCTATCCGGCACAGCTGCCGGGAATCGCGACTCGGTTGGCCAGCACCGGCAGCGCTTTCCGGATGTCGGGCAGGCCGGCCACCTCGACATCGCAGATCAGCAGTTGCGGGTCGGGTCCGGCGGCGGCCAGCACCGCGCCGAGCGGGGAGGACACCAGGCTGCCGCCCACGCCCGTCGGTGCGGCCACCGCCGCGGCCACTTCCG
>JAUPLT010000066.1 GCA_030836785.1 Actinomycetota bacterium | reverse complement strand
TCGGGCCGCAAGCGGCCCGCATCGTCGTGGAACTAGAAGTCCATACCGCCCATGCCACCGGTCGGGTCAGCGGCGGGAGCCGCGGCCTTCTCCGGCTTGTCGGCGACGACGCACTCCGTGGTCAGGAACAGCGCCGCGATGGACGCCGCGTTCTGCAGCGCCGAGCGGGTGACCTTGACCGGGTCGGCGACGCCGGCCTTGAGCAGGTCCTCGTACTCGTTGGTGGCGGCGTTCAGACCGACACCGGACGGCGAGTTGCGAACCTTCTCGGCGACCACGCCGGGCTCCAGGCCCGCGTTGAAGGCGATCTGCTTCAGCGGGGCCTCGAGGGCGACCTTGACGATGTTGGCACCGGTGGCTTCATCGCCGGACAGGTTCAGGTCGTCGAGCGCCGGAGCGGCCTGCAGCAGGGCCACGCCACCACCGGCGACGATGCCCTCCTCCACGGCGGCCTTGGCGTTGCGCACCGCGTCCTCGATGCGGTGCTTGCGCTCCTTGAGCTCCACCTCGGTGGCAGCGCCGGCCTTGATCACCGCAACACCGCCGGCCAGCTTGGCCAGGCGCTCCTGCAGCTTCTCGCGGTCGTAGTCGGAGTCGCTGTTCTCGATCTCCTGGCGGATCTGCGCCACCCGACCGGCGATGGCCTCCGGGTCACCGGAGCCCTCGACGATGGTGGTCTCATCCTTGGTGACGACGACCTTGCGGGCGGTGCCGAGCAGGGAGACGTCGGCGGTCTCGAGGGAGAGGCCGACCTCTTCGCTGATGACCTGACCACCGGTGAGGATGGCCATGTCCTGCAGCATCGCCTTGCGACGGTCACCGAAGCCCGGGGCCTTGACGGCGACGGACTTGAAGGTGCCGCGGATCTTGTTGACGACCAGGGTGGACAGCGCCTCGCCCTCGACATCCTCGGCGATGATCAGCAGCGGCTTGCCGGACTGGATGACCTTCTCCAGCAACGGAAGCAGGTCCTTGACCGTCGAGATCTTCGAGGACACCAGCAGGATGTAGGGGTCCTCCAGGACGGCTTCCATCCGCTCGGGGTCGGTCACGAAGTAACCCGAGATGTACCCCTTGTCGAAGCGCATGCCCTCGGTGAGCTCGAGCTGCAGTCCGAAAGTGTTGGACTCCTCGACGGTGATGACACCCTCGTTGCCGACCTTGTCCATGGCCTCGGCGATCAGATCGCCGATGGACTGGTCACCGGCGGAGATCCCGGCGGTGGCAGCGATCTGCTCCTTGGTCTCAACCTCTTTGGCCGACTTCAGCAGCGTCTCGGTGATGTGGTCGACGGCCTTCTCGATACCGCGCTTGAGAGCAAGCGGGTTGGCGCCGGCCGCAACGTTGCGCAGACCCTCGCGCACCAGCGCCTGGGCCAGCACCGTGGCGGTGGTGGTTCCGTCGCCGGCGACGTCGTCGGTCTTCTTGGCGACCTCCTTGACCAGCTCGGCACCGATCTTCTCGTAGGGGTCCTCGAGCTCGATCTCCTTGGCGATGGACACACCGTCGTTGGTGATGGTGGGGGCGCCCCACTTCTTCTCCAGGACGACGTTGCGGCCCTTGGGGCCCAGGGTGACCTTGACCGCGTCGGCGAGGGCGTTCAGACCCCGCTCGAGGCCGCGGCGAGCCTCTTCGTCGTACGCAATAATCTTGGACATTGCGAAGTGAATCCTCCGGTTTTTGGGGTGACACACGGGGTGGCCGCTAACGGGCCGCCCCTTGGACGCTGTTGGCCGGATACAGTGCCCGCGACGGACGACCGCAGCTGTCTGACCGCAGTCTCACCGTCCCGACCTAGCACTCACTGGTCGTGAGTGCCAACGTCAGTTTTAGCACTCTCCCCTGTCGAGTGCAAGATTGTTCGCCCATGGTGGACTCCCGCCCGGACTGGCAGACTGGGCGGGGTGTCACTGATCGTGCCGCCCTACCCACCTCCCCGCTACACCGCAGCCGACCCCGAGGTCAGCGCCCGGCTCACGCGCGCCGACGATCCGCCCGACTACGACGCCTTCGGCCTGGTCAAGTACCACTACCTGGCCGACCAGCAGTCCACCGACGGCGACTACGGCCTGTACCGCGTCGAGATCGCGCCGCACGGCGGCGGGCCCGGCCCGCATTTCCACCGCGCGATGTCCGAAGCGTTCTTCGTGTTGTCCGGCACGATCTCGCTCTACAACGGCACCGAGTGGGTCGACGGGCGGCCGAACGACTTCCTGTACGTGCCGCCCGGCGGCATCCACGGCTTCCGCAACGAGGCCGACGAGCCGGCGTCGATCCTGATGCTCTTCGCCCCGGGCGCGCCGCGCGAGTACTACTTCGAGGGCCTGGCGAAGCTCGGCGAACTGTCCGACGACGAGCGTCGCGAGTTCTTCATCCGCAACGACAATTTCTTCGTTTGATTCTCCGTCCGACGACACGCCGGATCGAAGTGCGCCGGCGGATCCGCTTGCAGTAGAGTTCATCTCGGCCAGAGAGGAGTCCCACGGGTGCGGGCAGTCGAGGCGCCCAGCACCGGGGCACTACGGAGCTGGCAGCGGCGGGCGTTGGTGAAATACCTGGCCGCCAAGCCGCGCGATTTCCTTGCCGTCGCCACCCCGGGCTCGGGCAAGACCACCTTCGCGTTGCGCATCGTCGCCGAACTGCTCGGTGAGGGAACAGTCGAGACCGTCACCATCGTCGTCCCGACCGAACACCTCAAGGTCCAGTGGGCGCAGGCCGCCGCCAAGGTCGGCATCGCGCTGGACCCGCGGTTCTCCAATTCCAACGCCCAGACCTCCGACGACTATCACGGCGTCGTGGTGACCTATGCCCAGGTGGCCAGCCACCCCACCCGGCACCGGGTGCGCACCGAGAACCGCAAAACGCTCGTCGTGTTCGACGAGATCCACCACGGCGGGGACGCCAAGAGTTGGGGCGACGCCATCAAGGAGGCGTTCGACGACGCCACCCGGCGGCTGGCGCTGACCGGCACCCCGTTCCGCAGCGACGACAGCGCGATCCCGTTCGTCAACTACGAGACCGGACCCGACGGCTTCGCCCGCTCCCAGGCCGACCACACCTACGGCTACTCCGACGCCCTGGCCGACAGCGTGGTGCGGCCGGTGGTGTTCCTGGCCTACTCCGGCGAGGCGCGCTGGCGCACGAGCGCCGGCGAGGAGTACTCGGCCCGGCTCGGCGAACCGCTGAACGCCGAGCAGACCGCCCGCGCCTGGCGCACCGCCCTGGACCCGGCCGGCGAGTGGATGCCCGCGGTGATCAGCGCCGCCGACAAGCGACTGACCCAGAAGCGCGATGACGGCATGCCCGACGCCGGCGCCATGGTGATCGCGTCCGACCAGACCGCGGCGCGCGCCTACGCCGAGTTGATCACCCGGATCTCCGGCGAGGAACCGACCGTCGTGCTCTCGGACGATCCGGGCTCCTCGGACCGGATCAGCGAATACGCGCGCGGCACCGGCAGGTGGCTGGTGGCGGTGCGGATGGTCTCCGAAGGGGTCGACGTGCCCCGGTTGGCGGTCGGGGTCTACGCCACCAGCGCCTCAACACCGCTGTTCTTCGCCCAGGCCGTCGGCCGGTTCGTCCGGTCCCGGCAGCCCGGCGAGACCGCCAGCATCTTCCTGCCGTCGGTGCCGACGCTGCTCCAACTCGCCAGCGAACTCGAGGCGCAGCGCAACCACGTCCTGGGCAAGCCGCACCGGGAAAGCCTCGGCGACGACGAACCGGTGGAACGCCGCCGCTCCGAGCCCAGCGAACTCGACAACAAGTTCGAGTCGCTGGGCTCCGACGCCGAACTCGACCAGGTGATCTTCGACGGGGCCTCCTTCGGCACCGCCACCCCGGCAGGCAGTGCCGAGGAGGCCGACTACCTGGGCATCCCGGGTCTGCTGCTCCCCGACCAGATGCGGGAGTTGCTGCGTCGGCGCCAGGAGGAACAGATCGCCGTCCGCAGCACCACCGGCGGCGACGAAACACCCCGCACCACCCATGGGCAGCTCCGCGAACTGCGCCGTGAACTCAACGCCCTGGTCGCCGCGACCCACCACCGCACCGGTCGGACACACGGCTGGATTCACAACGAGCTGCGCCGGATCTGCGGCGGACCCCCGGTGGCCGCGGCCAACCGGGACCAGCTCAAGGCCCGGATCGACGCGGTCCGCTCGTTACAGACCTAACAGCTCCGGCAGATCGACCACGGAGTCCAGCACGTGATCGGGCTGCATCGCGAATTCGTCTGCGGCCCATCGGTCCAGGGTGTCCTGGCGGAATTTCCCGGTCCGCACCAGCACGCCGGTCATCCCCACCACCTGCGCCGCCAGCACATCGTTGTTGAGGTCGTCGCCCACCATGACCATCTCCTCGGGTTCGACGCCGAGTCGAGCGGCGGCGGCCAGGAAGCCGGTCGGCGCCGGCTTGCCGACGGCCACGGCTTGCCGCCCTGAGGTCTGCTCCATGCCGATCAGGTACATACCGGTGTCGATGAGCAGCCTGTCGGACGTCCGCCACGCGGTGCTGCGGTGCATGGCCACCACCGGCACGCCGAGGGTCATCCACTCGTAGACACGGCTGAGCGTGCGGTGACAGAACTGCGGACCGGCGCCGCCGAGAAGAACCACGTCCGGGGTGTCGCTGAGGTCGGCCTCCACGCTGTCGACCACGTCCAGACCCGGCATGTCCTCGGCGATATCGCCGTCGTTCACCAGCAGGCACCGCGCCCCGGGGTACTGGGTGCGGACGTACTCGGCGGTCAGCACCGCCGCGGTCACCACCTCGTCGGGCCGCACATCCATGCCCGCACTGGCGAGCGCCGCGGCGATCTGCCGACGGGTTCGGGTGGTGGTGTTGGTCAGATATGCGCAGGCGATCCGGTTCCCGGACAACGTCCGCAACGTCTCGGCGGCCCCCGGAATCGGCGCCCAGGAGGTCACCAGAACACCGTCGATGTCGAACAGAACACCTCCGGCGGTCATATCGCAGAACAGTAGGCGCACGTAGTGTTCTGGGCATGACATGGACTGAGAAAGACGTTCCCGATCAGACCGGTCGGCTGGCCGTCGTCACGGGCTCCAACACCGGGCTGGGCTTCGACACCGCCCGGGTGCTGGCCGCCCGCGGAGCGCACGTGGTGATGGCATGCCGCGACACCGCCAAGGCCGACGCCGCGGCCGCGAGGATCCGTGCGCAGACACCCGGCGCGCAGGTGAGCGTGCAGAAGCTGGACCTGGGGTCGCTGACTTCGGTACGCGAGGCCGCTGCCGAGATGGTGGCCGCCTACCCCCGCATCGACCTGCTGATCAACAACGCCGGAGTGATGTACCCGCCGAAGTCGACGACGGCGGACGGCTTCGAGTTGCAGTTCGGCACCAACCATCTCGGACACTTTGCGCTGACCGGTCTGCTGCTCGGGAATCTGTTGCCGGTGGACGGTTCCCGGGTGGTGGTGGTGGCCAGCATCGCGCACAACATCCGAGCCAAGATCGACTTCGCCGATCTGCAGTGGGAACGCCGCCGCTACGACCGGGTGGCCGCCTACGGCCAGTCCAAACTGGCCAACCTGATGTTCGCCTACGACCTGCAGCGCCGACTGGCCACGGCGAAGGCGAAGACCGTCGCCGTGGCCGCGCACCCCGGTGTCGCCGCGACCGAGTTGATCCGGCACGTCCCCGGTGCGGCGATCCCCGGGGTGCGCTGGCTGACCGGCCGAATCCTCAACACCGCCGAGATGGGCGCGCTGCCCACACTGCGGGCGGCCACCGACCCGGCGGTGCGGGGCGGTCAGTACTGGGGCCCGGACGGCTTCCGCGAGATGCGCGGCCACCCGGTCCTGGTCGGGTCGAGCACGCAGTCCACCGACGTCGCCGCCCAGCAGCGGCTCTGGCAGGTCTCCGAGGAGCTGACCGGCGTCACCTATCCG
>JAUPLT010000065.1 GCA_030836785.1 Actinomycetota bacterium | reverse complement strand
GCGGCGCTGCAGGATGTGCTGCTGCGGTCGGGGCCAGCTGCTCCGCCCAACCTGTCGTAGCCCAACCTGTCGTAGCCCAACCTGTCGTAGCCCAATCCGTCGGCGCCCAACCTGTCGGAGTGCCGACCTAGGATCGAATGTATGTTCGATACCCTGGACGAGGCGAGCGTGCTGGCCGAGATGTCGGCGGCTCAGCGCGCCGAGCGGTCCGCGGTAGCGCGACGACTATTCGCGGCGGGGCGGTTGTGCCAGCTCCGCATGAGCGAGGTGGCGCAGGACCAACGGCTGAACTGGTGCATTGACAACTGGGAGGCCGTGGCCGCGGAAATAGGCGCGGAGATGGGCATCAGCCGAAGGCGCGCCTCCGTTCATATGGAGTACGGGTTGGCTCTGCTGGAGCGGCTACCGAAGGTGGGGGCGGCACTGGCGGCCGGTGACGTCGACTTCCGGGTGGTGGCGGTGGTGGTGTTCCGCACCGGTCTGATCACCGACCCCGACGTCCTGGCCGCCATCGACACCGCACTGGCCCGCAGCGCACCACGCTGGAACGCCCTCCCGCATCGCAAGATCGCCGAGTACATCGACTGGCGGGTGCGGGAACTCGACCCGGCTGCGCAGCGGACCGCGCGGCAGTCGAAGGTCGACCGTCATATCGAGATCGGCCCGGGCCAGGATGGGGTGGCCACGGTGTGGGGATCGGTGCTCGCTCCGGACGCCGCCGCCCTCGACCGCCGGCTTGATCAACTGGCCGCCACCGTCTGCCCTGGCGACACCCGCACCAAACAACAGCGGCGGGCCGACGCACTCGGCGCACTGACGGCCGGCGCCTCGGCCCTGGCCTGTGACTGCGGCTCACCGAACTGCCCGGCCGCTGATGCCGCGGCGGAACCCGGACAGATCGTCATCCACCTGGTAGCCGAGGCCGAAACCGTCACCGGCGGGGGTGCGACGCCGGGCTACCTGCCGGGATACGGACCGGTACCCGCTGAGGCCGTGCGTGACCTGGCCGCGAGGGCGACGATCCGGCCACTCGTCCGGCCGGAGAAGTTACGCGCCGAACCCGGCTACCGCCCGTCGCGGGCGCTCGCCGATTTCGTCCGCTGCCGTGACCTGACATGTCGTTTCCCCGGGTGCGACGTGCCGGCCGAATTCTGCGATATCGACCATTCCGTGCCGTGGTCACGTGGCGGGCCCACCCACCCGGCGAACCTGTCGCTTCGCTGCCGTCCCCACCACCTGCTGAAGACGTTCTGGACCGGTGTGGACGGCTGGCGGGAGAGGCTCCACCCCGATGGCACGATCGAGTGGACCTCACCCTCGGGCCGGCGTTACACCACCACGCCCGGCGGCGCGATCTTCTTCCCTCAACTGGCGACACCCGCCGGGGACATCGACCTCGGCGCAGCCGGGGCGGACGCAGCCGGGGCGGGCGTCATGACCCCGCACCGCGGCCTGATGATGCCGGCCCGGCGCCGCGCTCGCGCCCAAGAGCGCGCCGCTCGAATCGCCTGGGAGCGCGGGATCAACGAAGCCCGCTGGGCCGCCGACCCGCCACCGTTCTGAGACTTGAGCGCCTTGAGTTCCGCTACAGAGCCTTGAGTTCCGCTACAGAGCCTTGAGTTCCTCGACGACCTCCGACACCGACTTCTTGGCATCGCCGAACAGCATCGAGGTCTGCTCCGCGGTGAACAGCGGATTGTCGATACCGGCGTAGCCCGAGGACATCGACCGCTTGAGGACGATGACCGATCGGGACTGGTCGACGTTGAGGATCGGCATCCCGTGGATTGGACTGGAGGGGTCATTCCGCGCCGCCGGGTTGGTGACGTCGTTGGCACCGATCACCAACGTCACGTCGGTGCGGGCGAACTCGCCGTTGATGTCGTCCATTTCCTTCATCGCGTCGTATTCGACGTCGGCTTCGGCGAGCAGCACGTTCATATGCCCGGGCATCCGGCCGGCCACCGGATGGATGGCGAACTTCACCTCCACGCCCTTCTCCTCCAGCATGTCGGCGAGTTCCTTGACCGCGTGCTGAGCCTGGGCGACGGCAAGTCCGTAGCCCGGAACGACGATCACCTGGTTGGCATAGGCCATCTGGATCGCCGCGTCCGCCGCCGAGGTGGCCTTGACACTGCCCTTCTCGCCGCCCGCCGGACCGCCGCCGGTCTCACCGCCGCCGAATGAGCCGAACACGATGGCCGGGATAGACCGGTTCATCGCCACGGCCATCAGGTTGGTCAGAATCGACCCGGACGCGCCCACGATCATGCCGGCGACGATCATCGCGGTGTTGTTCAACGCCAGCCCCGCTGCCGCAGCGGACAATCCGGTCAGCGCATTGAGCAGCGAGATGACCACC
Organism: Actinomycetota bacterium; assembly: GCA_030836785.1. GTDB lineage: Bacteria > Actinomycetota > Actinomycetes > Mycobacteriales > Mycobacteriaceae > Mycobacterium. The sequence continues at coordinate 8,535 of JAUPLT010000065.1, read as the reverse complement.
GGCATGTCGGCGCCGCCGATCGGGAACACCACGAACAGGCCCATCAGGCCGGCCAGCACCAGAACCAGAACGATCCACCACATCGAACTGCCGTACTCGGACCCCGCGTTCAGACCGATGTACACCGCGGCGGCCACCGCTCCGATGAGCAGCGCGATATTGGCGGCCTGGAAGAGCTTCGCCGACGACACGAGCTTCTTCTCGACGTTCTTCGGGATCGACTCCTGAAGTTTCGCGAAGGCGACCAGTGAACCCCAGAACGACACCGAACCGATGATCGCGGCGAAAAGCGAACCGACGACCAGGGCGACCGTGGGCGTCTGCTCGGGCTTGAAGTGCGAGAAGCCCTGGGTCTCGATGAACTCCGCCCAGGCGATCAGCGCGACGGTCCCGCCGCCGACGCCGTTGAACAGCGCCACCAACTGCGGCATCGCCGTCATCTTGGTCTTCTTCGCCGGCGGAACGCCCAGGATGACGCCGATGGCCAAGCCCGCGACGATCAGGATCCAGTTGATCGCGGCAGTGTCGCGGACCTTGAGCAGGGTGGCGACGACTGCGAGCCCCATGCCGACGGCGGCAATCCAGTTGCCGCGCACCGCGGTCTTGGGACCGGTCAGACCCATCAAGCCGTAGATGAACAGCGAGAAGGCGATGATGTAGAGAACTTCGTCGAGGTAGGTCACTTGGTGAACTCCTTGGCCTGATTGCCGGCCTGATTACTGGCCTTCTTCTTGCCCTTGAACATGCCGAGCATGCGGTCGGTCACCAGGAACCCGCCGATGACGTTGAGGGTGCCGAACACCAGCGCGACGAAGGCGATGATCCGCACGCCCCAGTGCGCGTCGGCCGGCAGGTCACCCAGAACCAGCAGCGCACCGAGCACAACGATGCCGTGGATGGCGTTGGTGCCCGACATCAGCGGGGTGTGCAGGGTGTTAGGCACCTTGGAGATGACGGCGAAACCGACGAATCCGGCCAGGACCAGGATCGCGATGTTGGCCAGAAGCTGGGTGTACATCAGTGCGCCGCCTCTCGTTTGGTGGTCTCGGCCGCCGGCGCGGCGTCGCGCGTGACGCAGGAAGCGGCGATGACCTCGTCGCCGAAGTCCGGAGCCAGGACGCCGTCCTTGATCAGCAGTTCCAGCAGCGAGGTGAGGTTCTTCGAGTACAACTCGCTGGAGTGTTCGGGCATGGTGGCCGGCAGGTTCAGCGGAGACGCGATGGTCACGCCGCGCTTGACGACGGTCCGGCCGGGCTCGGTGAGCTCACAGTTCCCGCCGGTCTCGCCGGCCAGGTCCACCACCACACTGCCGGGCTTCATCCCCGCCACGGCGGCGGCAGTCACCAGTCGGGGCGCGGGCCTGCCGGGAACCAACGCTGTGGTGATCACCACATCGAAGTTGCCGATGGCCTCTTCGAGCTTCTTCTGCTGGGCGGCCCGCTCCTCCTCGGTGAGTTCGCGGGCGTAGCCGCCCTCGCCCGCCGCGGATATCCCGCCGACGTCGAGCCACTGCGCCCCGACAGAGCGGACCTGGTCGGCCACCTCGGGCCGGACGTCATAGCCGGTCGTCTTCGCACCCAGCCGCTTGGCGGTGGCCAGCGCCTGCAGTCCCGCCACCCCGACGCCGAGCACCAGCACGCTGGCCGGCTTCACGGTGCCCGCAGCGGTGGTCAGCATCGGGAAGAACCGGGTGGACTCGCTGGCGGCGAGCAGCACAGCCTTGTAGCCCGCGACGTTGGCCTGGGACGACAGCGCGTCCATCGCCTGCGCCCGGGAGATACGCGGGATCGCCTCGACGGCGAATGCCTGCACACCGGCGGTCTTCAGTGCGCCGATCTGGTTGTCGGCGTTACGCGGCGCCAGGAAGCCGAGCAGGGTCTGCCCGGTCCGCAGGCGAGCCACCTCAGCAGGGGTGGGCGGGGCGACCTTCACGACGATGTCGCATGCCCAGGCATCGCCGATGGTCGCGCCGGCCGCGGTGTACAACTCGTCGGGCAGCAGCGCCCGCTCCCCGGCCCCGGATTCGACGACCACCGCGACCCCGCTGTTGACCAGCGCCGAGACCGCCTTGGGGACCAGCGCCACCCGGCGCTCATCGGCGCCGGACTCAGCGACAACGCCGACGGCAACATCGGCGCCACTCTTGGAATCTGTCATGAGCTGTGCGTGTGCTTTCTCGGACTCGGGCCGAACGGTCAGACCCGGACTCGGGCCAACCGGTCAGCCGGTGGACGACGCCCGCCGCCGCCCGGGACACCCTAACCGCTGGCCGGGGTTGTTTCCCAAGCCGAACGAACTCGTCACCCACTCGACGAATCACCCGGAATGTGATCTGGAACACAGATAGGCTCAACGTGCAGTGGTCCGATCGGCTGATCTTCGGGGCCGGCGCGGACCCCTCACCGAGGAGGCCGCCGTGAAATCACCCCTCATCTCCGCAGGCGGGTTCGTCGGCCGGATCGGGATTCTGGCGGTGGCACTGGGCGTCGGAGCGGTCGTCGGCGGGTACGGCGTCGCGGCCGCCGACACCGGTGGCGACAGCCGATCCGAGGCCGCCACGGCCCGATCCGAGGGGAATCGCGGGGCGGCCGCCCGGCCGGCAGCCGGGGCGGTGCAATCGGCCGGCCGGGGTGTCCGGACCTCCCGGGCAGGCACACCCGGACCCGCGGCGAGCAGGCCCGCAGCGAGCAGCAAGGACAACGAACCGGTTCAGGTTCGGGTTCAGCTGCCGACCACCGCCGCGTCCCTCGGCGCCGACCGAGTTCTGGACGTCGGGGCATCCGTGACCGCGGCCGCCACCGTCGCGGCGCCGGAACCGGCCGTCCCCGCGAGCGCAGTGCCCGTCGCGATGAACAGTGCCCCTGCTCCCGCCGCACCGGCTACACCGGCCACGCCTGCTGCACCGGCCGGCACCGCCGTCGCGCCGGTCACGGCGACGATGCACGAAGCGCCCAGCCCACTCTCCGGTGCGGGCGGCTCACTGCCGCTGCAATCCCCCGCGCCGTGGGCGATGCTGGCCGTCGCACGCCGGATGGGCCGATTCGACGCCAGGACCGCGGCGGCCACAGTCGGCCCGGTGGCCGCCGCGGCGACCACAGTCGGCCCGGTGTCCGTAGGAACCACGACGAAGATCACCTGGGCGTGGGGCACGCACCCGGTCGTCGCCTTCAACCCCGCCACCGACAAACTCGACTTCAGCTGGATGCAGGCCGGCGCGTTCACCGTCAGCGAGGCGGCCGGTTCCACCCGGATCGCGATCGTCGACAACAGCCACAGCTACACGTTGCAGAACGTGTCGCTCTCCCAGCTGACGATGGCCAACATCGTCGCCAAGGACACCGGCACCGTCAGCAAGTGGCAGAACCTCCTGGGCACCCAGGCCGCCACCAACCCATCGGTCGCCATTGCCGACACGACTGCGACAGAAGGCAACTCGGGATCCACCAACGCGACATTCGCGGTGACGCTGTCCAAGGCCTCGACGAAGCCGATCACCGTCAGCTACGTCACCGGCAACGGCACGGCCACCGCCGGATCGGACTTCACCGCCGCATCGGGGACGCTGACATTCTCCCCTGGGGTGACCAGCCAGCAGATCACCGTCAAAGCCCTCGGGGACACCACCGTCGAACCGGACGAGACCTTCACCGTGACGCTGTCGAACCCCAGCGGCGCAAACCTGGGCAGGGCCACGGCAACCGGAACGATCAGGAATGACGACGCGGCACCCGTCACTCCGCCGACGGTGTCCATCGCCAATTCCACTGTCGGCGAGGGCAACTCGGACACCAGGAGCATGACGTTCACCGTCTCCCTGTCAAAGGCCTACGACAAGACGGTCACGGTCGGCTACACCACCGCGAACGGCACCGCCACCGCCGGTCAGGACTACACCGCGACCTCGGGAACACTCACCTTCGCAGCGGGCACGACATCCCAACAGGTCAGCGTCGCTGTCATCGGCGACACCACCGTCGAACCGAACGAAACGTTCACCGTGAGTCTCGCCAACCCGTCCGGCGCGACTATTGCCGGCGCGACCGCGACCGGCATCATCGTCGACGACGAGACCGTAGCCCCGCCGCCGGTGACCTCAGACCGGTGGGGCAGGACCTTCTACGCCCCCTACGTCGACATGGGTGGCTGGCCGGTGCCCGACCTGCTCGCGATCAGCCAGACCAACGGCGGCGGATCGCTGTTCACTGCAGCGTTCATGCAGGCCACACCGGACGGCAAGCTGGCCTGGGCGGGACTCAACGCGCTCGAACCCGGCGCTGACAATGATCAGGCCCGAGCGATCAACCGGTCGATCAAGGCCCTGCAGGACGCCGGCGGGGACGTGATGATCTCGCTGGGCGGAGCGGCCGGAACCTCGCTGGCGCAGTGGGGCGCCGCGCGCGGGATGACCGCCACCCAACTGGCCAACGCCTACGTCGGAGTGGTCGACACCTATGGCATCACTCACCTCGACTTCGACATCGAGGGCGCCGCCGTCGCCGACCAGAAATCCATCACCCTGCACAGCCAGGCGCTGAAGATCCTCCAGCAGGCACGGCCTCAGGTTCAGATCTGGTACACCTTGCCGGTCCTGCCCAGCGGTCTGACCGCCGACGGTGTCAAAGTCGTCGAATCGGCGCTCAAGGCAGGCGTGACCTTGGCCGGGGTCAACGTGATGGCGATGGACTACGGCGAGTCCGCCGCACCGACGTCCGGCCCGAACGCAAAATCCATGGGCGCGTACGCCATTGACTCCGCGGAGTCCACCTACGCCCAGCTGGCCCAGCTCTACAGCGGGTATGACCGGACCTTCACCTACAGCCAGTTGGGCGTTACGCCCATGCTGGGCGTGAATGACATCACCACCGAGGTATTCACCCTCGCCGACGCGCAACTGGTCGAGGACTACGCCCGCGCGAAGGGCATCGGGATGCTGGCGCTGTGGTCGGTCACCCGGGACACACCCGGTCAGCTGGGTGTGTCCACCTACACCCATTCGGGCATGAGTGCCCCAGCGGGAAGCTTCGCCAAGATCCTCAACGACTACGGCACCGTCAACCCGCTCACCTACGGCGCGACCGGCGGGGGCACGACCGGCGGGGGCACCGGAACCCCGGTGACCGGAGGCACCACCACGAAAGTCACCTGGAACTGGGGTACCAACACCGCCCTGACATTCGATCCGGCGAAGGACAAACTCGACTTCGTGTGGATGGGGCCGGGTTACTTCGACATCACCGAGAAATCAGGTTCCACGGTGATCACGATCCTCAACAACAAGCAGACCTACACCCTGACCGGCGTCGCCTTGCGTCAGCTTCAGACGGGCAACATCGTCGCCCTGGATTCAGGCACAGCGTCCAAGTGGCAGGCGGCGATCAGCGCGGCGGTCTCCCGGCTCTGACCTGCCGACCGGTGACATAGAGTGAAATCGGGCTCCTGCCCGGGGTCACCGGCACAGCCGGAGGGAAGGGATTTAGACGTGGATTTCGCCATGTCCGCCAAAGCGGCCGATTACCACCAACGCCTCACCGACTTCATGGTCGACGAGGTATTCCCTGCGGAGCAGTCGTATGACGAGTACCGGGCTCAGGCCGGTCCGGGTGACTTCACCGTCCCGCCGGTGGTCGAGGAACTCAAGAAGAAGGCCAAGACGCGCGGGCTGTGGAACCTGTTCCTGCCCGCCGAGTCCGGTCTGACCAATCTCGAGTACGCACCGCTGGCCGAACTGTCCGGGTGGAGCACCGAGATCGCCCCCGAGGCGATCAACTGCGCCGCCCCGGACACCGGCAACATGGAAGTGCTGCACATGTTCGGCACCCCCGAGCAGAAGAAGCAGTGGCTGCAGCCGCTGCTGGCCGGTGAGATCCGCAGCGCCTTCTCGATGACCGAACCGGCGGTCGCCTCCAGCGACGCCCGCAACATTCAGACCGAGATCGTCCGCGACGGCGACGACTACGTGATCAACGGCCGCAAGTGGTGGACGTCGGGCGCCAACGACCCGCGCTGCAAGGTGCTGATCGTGATGGGCCGCACCAACCCCGAGGCGGCCTCGCACCAGCAGCAGTCGATGATCCTGGTGCCCACCGATACACCTGGAGTCACCCTCCTCCGATCGACATCGGTGTTCGGCTGGCAGGACCAGCACGGCCACGCCGAGATCGTCTACGACAACGTCCGGGTGCCGGCGTCGAACCTGCTGGCCGAGGAGGGGATGGGCTTCGCGATCGCCCAGGCCCGGTTGGGACCGGGCCGCATCCATCACTGCATGCGTGCCATCGGGGTGGCCGAACGTGCCCTGGCCCTGATGACCGAACGTGCCCGCACCCGTATCGCGTTCGGTAAGCCATTGGCCGAGCAGGGCATGGTGCAGCAGCAGATTGCGTTGAGCCGCAACGAGATCGACCAGGCGCGGCTGCTGTGCGAGAAGGCCGCGTGGACCATCGACAGGCACGGCAACCGGGCCGCGTTCGCGCTGGTGTCCCAGATCAAGGCGGTGGCCCCGCTGATGGCCTGCAATGTCATCGACCGCGCCATCCAGGTACACGGCGGCGGCGGCGTCAGCGATGACTTCCCACTGGCCCGGATGTACGGCTGGCAGCGGGCCATGCGGATCTTCGACGGTCCGGACGAGGTGCACTTCCGGACGGTGGCCCGGGCCGAACTGGGCCGCGAGCCCAGCGCGATGGCCGCGGCGGTGACCCGACGGTGACGTCACCAGCCGCCGACGGTCACGAAAGACTTTCCGGCGCTTGGAATTTCCGCGATGTCGCCGAGACCGCGGGCCTGACGGCGGGACGGCTGTTTCGTTCCAGTGAACTGAGCAACCTCGATGCGGTCGGCCAGTCGACACTGGCCGGGTTCGGGATCAGCGACGTCACCGACCTGCGCTCACCGGCGGAGGTGGCACGGCGCGGGCCCGGCGCAGTGCCCGCCGGGGTGGTGGTGCACAACCTGCCGTTCCCTGAGGTGTCGCACACCCACGGTGACGGCGAGGCACCGCACGAGTCCAGTTGGCGCAAGATGCTCACGGAGTTCTCCGAGGAGGATCCCGCGGTGGCCGCATACCGATGGATGACGTCCGAGTACGAAAGATTTCCGATACTCGGCGGTGCCCGCCGGGCGGTCCGGGAGTTGATCACCCTGCTCGCCGACGGCCGCTCGGTGCTGGTGCACTGCTTCGCCGGCAAGGACCGGACCGGGTTCGCCGTGGCGGTGGCGTTGGAGGCCGCGGGGGTGGACCGCGACACCATCATGGCCGACTATCTGCGCAGCAACGACGCCGTCGGCCGACTGCGGGAGAACCTGCTTTTGAGCATGCGTGACCGGGAGGGCATCACCGACGAGGTGATGTCCTTCGCGGAGTCGCGTCTCACCGACGAGGTGCTCGGGGTGCGGGCCGACTACCTGGCCAGTGCCCGCCGGGTGATCGAGGAGACCTACGGCGGACTGGCGAGCTATCTGGCCGCCGCCGAGGTGGACGACCAGACCGTCGCCCGGATGCGCGCGCGGTTGCTGGACTGAGTTCGGCAGGGCTGGCGGGCGCGACTCAGGTCAGAACAGCTACCGTCCACACCGCTGTCGCCAGCAGCGCGGCGACGAGTTCAACCCCCACCGAGAGCGCGACGCCCTTCACCGCGTGCACCGTGGACGCCCAGGCCCGGCGCTGGTCACGTCTCTGGACCAGTTCGGCCAGATACACCCCGAGAACGAAGCCGACCAGCAATCCGGCCACCGGGATGACGAAGAATCCGACGGTGCCCAGCACCGCGCCCGCGGCCAGCGTGCGACCGCCCACATCGGCCGCCCGCATCCGCCTGGCCGGCCAGAGATACTTCACCGCCACCCCGGTCCCCAACAGTGCGGTCACAACCCCGAGCACGACCCAGGACTCGGTGCTGCGTTCCAGCACCGCCCACACCGCGATCGCGGCCCATACCAGCAGTGTCCCGGGCAGCAGTGGGACCAGGATGCCCACCACACCGACGGCGATCGCCACCGCGACCAGGAGCAGCCCGCCGATGCTCACGGCCCGACCCCGAGGGCCGTGGCGGCGACAAAGACCATGAAGACGCTCAGCAGGACGATGTCCAGCACATACACCCGGCGTCGGGTCCGGGGGGACAGCACCCGCCCCCGCCTCGCCCCGATGGCCGCCATGACCGCCTGCCAGGCCATCGAGGCGAGGAAGACCCCGGCAACGAACACCGCCCACTCGATCGCCCGATAATGCGGGAGGACACCCAGGGTCAGGGTGACGAAGTAGACCACCGTGACCGGTTCCCGCGCGGTCGCCGCCAGATAGGCACCGTAGACGCGGGGCGCTGGGCTGGGCGCCCAGATCACCGAGACACCGGCAGCATCCGATACCAGTTTGCGGACCGCGAACACGACGAGACCGGCCAGCACCGCGAAGGCGGCCCAGTTCAGGTGGCCCGACCAGGGCATGAAGAGGCGGTTGACCACAGTCCCCGCCGCTGCCACCGCCGCCCACAGCGTGTCCGCAGTAGCGATGCCCAGTCCGGCGGACATCCCGCT
>JAUPLT010000064.1 GCA_030836785.1 Actinomycetota bacterium | reverse complement strand
GCGTCGGCCGGCCCGAACGCGCCATCGAACTCTCCCGCAGTCCGGAGGCCGCCGGGCTCATCGGCGACGACGCCGACGAGATGCGGATCGTGGCCGCGGGCGCCCGCGCCGACTTGGGGCATCTCGACCAGGCATTGGCGGTGTTGTCGAGCCCGCCGCCGGACCCGGAGCGGGCCGGATCCACGGCTGCCCGGTTGATGTACGCCTACGCCGACACCCTGCTCGCACTCGATCGCACCACGGAGGCATTGCAGTGGTTCATCAATGCGGCCGCAGCCGATGTGGAGGGCGTAACTGACGCCGAGGACCGCGTGAGTGAACTGGCCTGAGGTGAATACTCTTGCCCAGCAACATGATTGCCTGCTGCTTGATCTCGATGGAACCCTGTTCCGCGGCCATTCCGCAACCGACGGGGCCGTTCAGACCCTTGCCGATGTAGAGGCGCGGGCGCTATTCGTCACCAACAATGCCTCTCGGTCGGCGGCGGAGGTGGCCGCTCACCTGTGCGAACTCGGATTCGCCGCCGAAGCCCGAGAAGTGGTCACCAGTGCGCAGAGCGCCGCACGTCTGCTCAGCGAGCATCTGGCGCCCGGGTCGCGGGTCATGGTGGTCGGAACCGAAGCTCTGGCGGCCGAAGTCACCGACGTCGGCCTGCGGCCGGTGCGACTCTTCGCCGACGGTCCGGCCGCAGTCGTCCAAGGATTGTCGATGACGATCGGCTGGTCTGATCTGGCCGAAGCCGCGCTGGCGATTCGGGCCGGCGCTCTGTGGGTGACCGCCAATCTCGACACCACCTTGCCCACCGAGCGCGGACTGCTGCCCGGTAACGGTTCGCTGGTGGCTGCCCTGCGTGCCGCCACCAATGCCAGCCCGCTGGTGGCCGGTAAGCCAGCCCCTACGCTGATGCAGGACGCATTGGCCCGGGGCAGCTTCCAGACCCCGCTGGCCATCGGTGACCGACTCGACACCGATATCGCCGGCGCCAATGCGGCCGGGCTGCCGAGCCTGATGGTGCTCACCGGTGTTGGTACCGCGGCCGATGCCGTTCATGCATCCCCTGGCATGCGGCCCACCTACCTCGGCTCTGATCTCAGGGCTCTGCTGGAGGATCCCGCCGCGCTGACGATCACCGGTCACCCGGCCTGGCGCATCGACGTCGACGCCGGAGTGGTCACGGTTCACGCCACCGGCGCGGACCCGGGCGACGACGGACTCTCGGCGGTCCGGGCGCTCGCGCGCACCGTGTGGGACATCGGCGGTCAGCGACAGCCCGCGGTACGCGCGGGCGACTCGGCCGCTCGAGCGGCGCTGGACCGGTGGGCACTGCTCAGCGACCCCATCGACTAGCGTTATCGCTGACATGAACACTGATCCAGCGAAGATCCGCGCCGATGTCGAGGACATCCTGGTTGACCTGCCGCGTATCGGACCGGAACCCCGCGGCCCCGGCTCAATCGCCGGCGAAAGCGTTGACGCCAACGACACCAACGACACGAACGACACCAACGACACGAACGACACCAACGATGCCGTCGACCCCGGCCAGATCGAGGTCATTGAAGCCGTCGGTCGCCGTCTCGAGCAGGCGCACGAGATTCTGGTCAACGCACTGGAATCGGTCGAGAAGGGCTGAGCAGCGCATGACCCGTCGCGCCCGGGTTGACGCCGAACTTGTCCGGCGCGGACTGGCCCGCTCCCGCCAGCAGGCCGCTGAACTCATCGTGGCGGGTCGCGTGACAATCGACGGGATGCCCGCGGTCAAACCGGCGACAGCAGTGTCTACCAATGCTGCGCTGGCAGTTCGGAACCCGGAGCAGAAGACGTGGGTCTCCCGCGGCGCCCACAAACTCCTCGGCGCACTCGAGGTGTTCGGCATCGACGTCGCCGGTCGACGCTGCCTGGACGCCGGGGCATCGACCGGTGGGTTCACCGAGGTGCTTCTGGAGCGCGGCGCCGCTGAAGTGGTGGCGGTGGACGTCGGCTACGGCCAGCTGGCCTGGTCGCTGCGGTCGGACCCGCGGGTCCATGTCATCGAGCGCACCAATGTGCGCGATGTGACCGCGGAAGCGATCGACGGTCCCGTCGATACCGTCGTCGCCGACCTGTCATTCATCTCGCTGTCCACCGTTCTGCCCGCGCTCACCCGCTGCAGCCGTGACGGCGCCGATATCGTTCCCATGGTGAAACCGCAATTCGAGGTCGGCCGCGAACACGTGGGCGCCGGCGGGGTGGTCAGCGACCCGCGACTGCGCGCCTCCGCGGTTCGCGATGTTGCGCTTCGCGCCGGCCGACTGGGCTGGCACACCCGTGGCGTGACCGCCAGCCCGCTACCGGGACCGTCCGGCAACGTCGAGTACTTCCTGTGGCTGCGCCGTGACTCGACCGAAGCCCCCACCAATGCCCTCACCGGTGCCGATCTCGACGCCGCGATCAATCGCGCCGTCGCGGAAGGCCCGCAATGAGTGCCCCAACACCGGAACGCACCGTACTGCTTGTCGTACATCCGGGTCGGAATGAGGCCACCGAGACAGCCCGCCGGGTTGGCAAGGTTCTGGGGGCCAACGGGATCGGATTGCGTGTCCTGTCCCACGAGGCCGTCGACCGCGGCAGCCTGCACCTGGCACCAACTGATCTGGAGGCCACCGGCGCTGCGATCGAGGTGGTCTCCGGAGACGCCCACGCGGCACTGGGCTGTGAGCTGGTATTGGTCCTGGGCGGCGACGGCACGTTTCTGCGGGCTGCCGAACTGGCTCGCAATGCCGAGATCCCGGTTCTCGGTATCAACCTGGGCCGCATCGGGTTTCTCGCGGAGGCCGAAGCGGAATCGATCGACGAGATCCTCGATCACGTGGTCGCCCGCGACTATCGGATCGAGCACCGAATGACCCTGGACGTGGAGGTCAGCGTCGGTGGCGAGGTGCTCTCCCGCGGCTGGGCGCTCAACGAGGCGAGCCTGGAGAAAGGCGGCCACCAGGGGGTGCTTGGGGTGGTCGTGTCCATCGACGGCCGCCCGGTGTCGGCCTTCGGTTGCGATGGAGTTCTGGTTTCCAGCCCAACCGGTTCCACCGCATACGCATTCTCCGCCGGCGGGCCGGTGGTATGGCCCGACCTCGAGGCCATCATCGTCGTGCCCAACAACGCCCATGCGCTGTTCGCCCGCCCGATGGTCACCAGTCCCTACGCCGTGATCAGCATCGACGTCGATTCCGACAATCCGGACGCGGTGGTGGTGTGCGATGGCCACCGCGAGGCGAGGCTGCCGGCCGGGGGACGACTGCAGGTGACCCAGTGCCGAAGCCCGCTGCAATGGGTACGGCTGGACAGCGCCCCCTTCACCGACCGGTTGGTGCGGAAGTTTCAGCTGCCCGTGACCAGTTGGCGCGAGCGGTAGATGCTGGCCGAGATCAGGATCGAGTCCCTGGGCGCGATCAGCGCGGCCACCGCGGAGTTCGACCGCGGGCTGACCGTCTTGACTGGGGAGACCGGAGCCGGAAAGACCATGGTGGTGACCGGGCTTCACCTCCTTGGCGGTGCCCGGGCAGACGCCTCGCGGGTACGGTCCGGCGCCGGACGCGCAGTGGTCGAGGGCCGGTTCGGTACCGCCGAACTCGATCCTGCTGCAGCCGCCGGGATCGACGAGATTCTCGACGTTTCCGGGGCCGAACGCGACGACGACGGCAGCATCATCGCACTGCGTACGGTCAGTCGCGAAGGTCCATCGCGGGCCTACCTCGGGGGCAGGAGTGTCCCGGCGAAGTCATTGGCGGCCTTGACCAGTGGGTTGCTGACCCTGCACGGACAGAACGACCAATTGCGGCTGATGAGACCGGACGAGCAGTGCGCCGCACTGGACCGCTTCGCCGGTGTCGAGGCCGCCCTGGAGCGGTACCGCAAGCTTCGGGACGAATGGCTCATCGCCCGCCGGGACCTGGTGGACCGCGGTGCCCGGGCCCGGGAGTTGCAGCAGGAAGCCGACCGGCTCACATTCGCACTCACCGAGATCGATGGCGTCGACCCAAGTCCGGGGGAAGATGCCGCACTGGTCGACGATATCCGTCGGCTCTCCGAACTCGGCGCCGTTCGGGAAGCCGCCGCCGGCGCCCGCGCGGCGCTGACCGGCACCGACGAGACCTCCGGCGCCCAGTCGGCCGCGGCAGTTGACGCACTGGGCCGCGCGGTCGCGCTGCTGGGCGGTGCCGGCGACACCGCGCTTGTCGCCCTGGCGCGCCAGCTTGATGACGCACTGAGCGTGGCGGCCGACGTCGCCACCGAATTGAGTGGATTCCTGGCCGAGCTTCCCGCCGACGCGAGCGAGCTTGAAGCCAAGCTCGCACGCCAGGCCCAGCTGCGCGGGCTGACCCGCAAGTACGCCGCCGATATCGACGGCGTACTGGCGTGGGCCGCCGAGTCACGTCAGCGGCTGGCGGAACTCGACGTCTCCGAGGACGCACTCGCCGGACTGAGTCGACGGGTCGAGGAACTGACCGGCAAGCTGGCCCGGAGCGCCGCTGAGCTTTCGTCCGCTCGTCGCGCAGCGGCCGCCGGGCTCGCCGGGTCGGTTACCGCCGAGCTGGCGGGTTTGGCGATGGGAGACGCGGAATTCACCGTCACCGTCGCCCCCCTGGTTGCCCGGACGGATGACAGCGCCCCGCTGCGGACGGCCTCGGGCGAGGTTCTGCACGCCGGCAGCAGCGGCGTCGACCTGGTCGAATTCGGCTTCACAGCCCACCGCGGCAGCGATGTGCTGCCGCTGAGCCGCAGCGCCTCCGGCGGTGAGCTCTCCCGGGTGATGCTGGCGCTCGAGGTGGTGCTGTCGGCGTCGGCGGCCGGCACGACCATGGTCTTCGACGAGGTGGACGCCGGTGTGGGCGGGCGGGCCGCGGTCCAGATCGGTCGGCGGCTGGCCCGGCTGGCGCGCACCCACCAGGTGATCGTGGTGACCCACCTGCCGCAGGTGGCGGCCTATGCCGACACCCACCTCATGGTCGAGACCGCCGGTGCAGCCAGCGAGGTGCGGCGTCTCGACGATGAACAGCGGGTGGCCGAATTGGCTCGCATGCTGGCCGGGCTGGGGGAGTCCGATACCGGCCGGGCCCACGCCCGGGAGTTGCTCGAGGCGGCGGAAGCTGAGCGTTCCGCTCCCTGACCGCATGTGACTGCTGTGACGGAACGTAACTTCTGATGCTGCTGTTACGGCGCGCCTCCCCGCAATAATCTGTGGCCGCCGACAAAATCGGCCCCATGAAGATGTCAGCGCTGCTTTCGCGTAACTCTCAGGCACGGCCCGGCGTGACCGGAACCGCGCGGGTGGACCGTGACACCGACCGGCTGCTGCGCCGTGTCGGACCGGGTGACATCGTCGTGTTCGACGTTCTCGACCTCGACCGGGTGACCGCTGACGCGCTCGTCGATGCCGGGGTCGCGGGGGTGGTCAACGCCTCTCCGTCGATTTCCGGCCGCTACCCCAACCTCGGCCCTGAGGTGCTGGTGGCCAACAACATCGTGCTCATCGACAGCGCCGGACCGGAGATCTTCAAGAAGCTCAAGGACGGCGGAAAGATCCGGCTGCACAACGGCGGGGTCTACTCGGGCGACCGCCGGTTGGTACACGGCGTGGAGCGCACCGACGAAGAAATCGCAGACCTGATGCAGGATGCCAAGACCAGTCTGGTGTCGCACCTGGAAGCCTTCGCCGGGAACACCATCGAGTTCATCCGCAGCGAGAGCCCACTGCTGATCGACGGCATCGGCATCCCCGATATCGACGTCGACGTCTACCGCCGTCACGTGGTCGTCGTCACCGACGGCCCGGGCGCCGAGGATGACCTCAAGTCGCTGAAACCCTTCATCAAGGAGTATCAGCCGGTCCTCGTCGGGGTGGCCGGGGGCGCCGACACCCTGCGCAACAACGGCTACCGGCCCCAGTTGATCGTGGGCAACCCCGACCAGATGAGCGCCGAGGTTCTCAAGGGCGGGGCGCAGGTGGTGTTACCCGCCGACGCCGACGGCCACGCCAGCGGGCTGGAGCGGATTCAGGACCTCGGAATCGGGGCGATGACCTTCCCTGCGGCCGGTTCGGCCACCGACCTCGCTCTGCTGCTCGTCGACCATCACGGCGCGGCGCTCATCGTCACCGCCGGCCACGCCGCCGGTATCGAGGAGTTCTTCGACCGCGGCCGCTCCCAGACCAACCCCTCGACCTTTCTCACCCGACTGAAGGTCGGCGAGAAGTTGGTCGACGCGAAAGCCGTTGCGACGCTGTACCGCAGCCACATCTCCGGCGGAGCGGTGGCCCTGCTGATCCTGGCTATACTCCTCGCCGTGAGCGCCGTGTTGTGGGTGTCGAGTGCCGACACCGTGGTTCTGGACTGGATCGCAACGTACTGGAACCGCATGACGCTGTGGGTCCAGAGCCTGGTGACCTAGGACATGACATTCCGCCATTTCGTACTGTCACTGGCCGCCGTTTTCATCGCCCTGGCCGGGGGCGTTGTGCTGGGCGCGCGGATGCTCTCCGACCCCATGATGGCCGGACTGCGCGGCGACAACGAGTACCTGCAGCAGCAGATCGGCACCCTCAAGGAGCAACAGGACGCGCTCAATCGGCGACTCGTCGCCGCCAACGACTTCGACACCCAGATGTCGGCCCGCATCGTCGCCGATGCGCTTGACGAGAAGTCGATCCTGCTCTTCCGCACCCCGGACGCCGACGAGGCCGACGTGCTGGCGTTAGCCGACCTGGTGTCCCGTGCCGGCGGATCGGTCACCGGCACCATCGGACTCACCAGCGAGTTCGTCGGCGCCAACGCGGCCGAGAAACTGCGCTCGGTGGTCAATTCGCCGATCGTTCCCGCCGGCACCGCACTGAACACCACCCTGATCGACCCGGGTGCCCAGGCGGGCGATCTGCTCGGCATCTCGATGCTGATCAACCCCGATCCGACGGCGCCCGCCGTCGACCCCACCGCGCGCGACACCGTGCTGACCACGCTGCGCGACACCGGATTCGTGACCTTCACCGAAACCCCGGGCCCCGCGGAGGCCGCCATCCTCGTCACCGGCGGCGCACTGCCCGACGACGCCGGCAACCAGGGGACCACCGTCGCGCGGTTCGCCGCCGCAATGGCACCGCACGGTTCCGCCACCGTCCTGGCCGGACGGGACGGCTCGGCCGAGACCATCGCCGCGGTAGCGGTAACCCGGTCCGATGCCGGCCTGGCCAACCTGGTCACCACCGTCGACGATGTCGACACCGCTGCCGGCCGGATCACGACCGTGCTGGCCCTGGAGTCCATGATCGAGGGGGCACCGGCTCAGAAATACGGGATCGGCCCCGGCGCCATATCCCTCACCGTCGGGCAGTCAGGGAACTGAGCACGTCGGATTGACACCCGGTAACGGTGTGTCAGCGCCGCGCCGGACAGCTCGGTGTTAGGGTGAGTTTCCGTGGGTCGGCAGGCCCCAACCAGGGCCGTTGATCAGCAATTCACGCACCGCGGCCTTGTACCGCCAAGTCCTGCGCCGTCATCACGGAGGTCGCTCTTGCCCGTACTGCGCAAGCATCAACAGACCACCACGAAACATCTGTTCGTGACCGGTGGAGTGGTGTCCTCGCTGGGCAAGGGCCTCACCGCCAGCAGTTTGGGCCAGCTGCTCATCTCCCGCGGTCTGCAGGTCACCATGCAGAAGCTCGACCCTTACCTGAACGTCGACCCCGGCACGATGAATCCGTTCCAGCACGGCGAGGTCTTCGTCACCGAGGACGGCGCCGAGACCGATCTGGACGTCGGACACTACGAGCGCTTCCTGGACCGCAACTTGCCCGGCACGGCGAATGTCACCACCGGACAGGTGTACTCGACCGTCATCGCCAAAGAGCGCAGGGGAGAGTACCTCGGCGACACGGTGCAGGTGATCCCACACATCACCGACGAGATCAAGAGCCGCATTCTGGCCATGGCCCAACCCGACAGCAACGGGCGGCGTCCCGACGTCGTCATCACCGAGATAGGTGGCACCGTCGGCGACATCGAGTCACAGCCTTTCCTGGAGGCCGCCCGTCAGGTCCGCCATGAGGTGGGCCGAGAGAACTGCTTCTTCCTGCACGTCTCCCTGGTCCCGTACCTGGCGCCGTCCGGCGAACTCAAGACCAAACCCACCCAACACTCGGTGGCCGCCCTGCGCAGTATCGGCATCACCCCCGACGCACTGATCCTGCGCTGCGACCGCGCCGTTCCCGACGGTCTCAAAGAGAAGATCGCGCTGATGTGCGACGTCGACATCGACGGCGTGATCTCCACCCCGGACGCGCCGTCCATCTACGACATTCCCAAAGTTCTGCACCGTGAAGAACTTGACGCCTATGTCGTTCGCCGGTTGAACCTGCCGTTCCGCGATGTCAACTGGACCACCTGGGACGATCTGCTCAGCCGGGTGCACGACCCCCAGGAAACGGTGCGAATCGCCTTGGTGGGGAAGTACATCGACCTCTCCGACGCCTACCTGTCGGTGGCCGAGGCACTGCGCGCGGGTGGGTTCGCGCACCGCGCCAAGGTGGAGATCCGGTGGGTCGCCTCCGACGATTGCGAGACCGACGCCGTCGCCGCGTCGGTACTCGGCGATGTGCACGGCGTCCTGATCCCCGGCGGGTTCGGCATCCGCGGCATCGAGGGCAAGCTCGGTGCCATCCGTTATGCCCGCCAGCGCGGACTGCCGTTGCTGGGATTGTGCCTCGGCCTGCAGTGCATCGTCATCGAAGCAGCCCGTTCGGTCGGCATCGTGGCAGCCAACTCCGCGGAGTTCGAGCCCTCGACTCCGGATCCGGTGATCTCGACGATGGCCGACCAGCGTGATGCCGTCGCCGGCGAGGCCGACCTCGGCGGCTCGATGCGACTGGGGGCTTACCCGGCTGCACTGGCGCCCGGATCGGTGGTAGCCGAGGCCTATCAGTCGACCCTGGTGAGCGAACGGCACCGGCACCGCTATGAGGTCAACAACGCCTACCGGGACCGGATCGCCGAAAGCGGGCTGAAGTTCTCCGGCACTTCCCCGGACGGACATCTGGTTGAGTTCGTGGAGTATCCCCGGGAGGTGCACCCCTTCCTGGTGGGCACCCAGGCGCACCCCGAACTCAAGAGTCGGCCAACCCGCCCGCATCCGCTGTTCGTGGCGTTCATCGGCGCGGCGATCGACTACAAGGCCGCGGAGCGGCTACCGGTGGAGATTCCCGAGCACCACCTCAACGGCCGGGACCATTCGGAGGCAGGACTGCCTGCACCGCCGCTCGCGGATCATGCCCGTGGCTGACGCAGATCCTGCGGCCCGCCACGAGTTCGAGACGGTCAGCTCCAGGACCGTCTATCGCGGCGACATCATCGCGCTGCGCGTCGACGATGTCCTGATGCCCGGCGGCACCACCGCGGCTCGGGAGGTCGTCGAGCACTTCGGGGCGGTCGCGGTCGCCGCTGTCGACGAGCGTGGCCGGCTGGCCATGATCTACCAATACCGACATTCACTGGGCCATCGGCTCTGGGAACTGCCCGCGGGATTGCTCGATGAGCCGGGGGAGGACCCTGCCGCCGCAGCCGCGCGTGAACTGCTCGAGGAGACCGGTCTGGCTGCAGGTCACTGGCGAGTCCTGCTCGACCTCGCGCTGTCGCCGGGATTCTGCGACGAGGCGGTCCGCGTCTATCTGGCACGTGACCTACGGCACGTCGGACGTCCGGAGTCCGAGCACGAGGAAGCCGACCTCACGGTGCACTGGCTCGATCTCGGTGAGGCAGTCGACCGGGTGCTGGCCGGCGCGATCGTGAACTCAACCGCCACCGCCGGGGTGCTGGCCGCGCATGCGGCGATCGCGCAGGGCAAGCCGACCCGTCCGGTCGATGCCCCGTGGCCGGATCGTTCGAGTGCGTTCGCCGCACGCAGGCGACAGCGATGACCACCGCCCATGCCCCGGCCACCGCGACACCGCTCGGCGGCCAGGTACAGGGTTATCTCGACCACCTCTGCATCGAGCGCGGCGTGGCCGCAAACACTCTCAGTTCCTACCGCCGCGACCTCCGCCGCTACGCCGAGCATCTGAGCCTGCGGGGGATCGGCGACCTGCGCGACGTGGGCGAGACCGACGTGAGCGACTTCCTGGTGGCACTGCGCCGGGGCGACCCCGATACCGGTGCGCCCGCCTTGTCCGCCGTTTCTGCGGCCCGTGCATTGATCGCGGTGCGCGGGCTGCACCGGTTCGCCGCCGCCGAGGGGATCACCGACTCCGACGTCGCCCGCGCCGTCAAACCACCCACCCCGAGTCGGCGGCTGCCGAAGAGCCTGACCATCGACCAGGTGCTGGCACTGCTGGACGGCGCCGGCGGCGACGGTGCGGCAGACGGTCCGCTGACGCTGCGCAATCGTGCGCTGCTCGAACTGTTGTATTCCACCGGCGCCCGCATTTCCGAGGCTGTCGGTCTGGACTTGGACGATGTCGACACCCACGCCCGCTCGGTCCTGCTGCACGGCAAGGGCGACAAGCAGCGACTGGTCCCGGTCGGCCGGCCCGCGATCGCCGCACTGGATGCCTACCTGGTGCGCGGCCGCCCGGACCTGGCCCGGCGCGGGGGATCCTCCCCGGGTCGTTCCGCTCCCGGTCCAGGGGGTGCCATCTTCCTCAACTCCCGTGGCGGCCGGCTATCGCGGCAGAGCGCCTGGCAGGTCCTGCAGGACGCCGCCGAGCGGGCCGGGATCACCGCAGCGGTGTCACCGCACACACTGCGGCACTCCTTCGCCACCCATCTGCTCGAGGGTGGTGCGGACGTGCGGGTGGTTCAGGAGTTACTCGGCCACGCCTCAGTGACCACCACCCAGATCTACACCCTGGTCACCGTCAATGCGCTCCGCGAGGTGTGGGCAGGCGCCCACCCGCGGGCGTGACCCCCATGCGCCCGCAGTAGAGGCGGCGTCATGGATAGACTTTCGCCGATGTTCACCACGCTGCCCTCGGTCCGGTGGGCCGCGGCGTGACCGAAGAACCCGCGGATGTCGGCCTCACCGGCCGCCCGGCGCGCCCGACCCCCACACCTCAGCCGCTGAGCACCCACGGTCCGGCCGTGGTTATCTCGATGTGCAATCAGAAGGGCGGTGTGGGCAAGACCACCTCGACCATCAATCTGGGCGCCGCCTTGGCCGAGTACGGCCGTCGGGTGTTGCTGGTGGATCTGGACCCGCAGGGCGCGCTGTCGGCGGGTCTGGGTGTGCCGCACTACGAGCTCGCCAACACCGTGCACAACCTGATGGTGGAGCCCAGGGTCGCCATCGACGACGTGATAGTGCACACCCGGGTCGAGGGCCTGGATCTGGTGCCCAGCAACATCGACCTGTCAGCGGCCGAGATCCAACTGGTCAACGAGGTCGGCCGGGAGCAGACGCTGGCCCGAGCGCTCTACCCGGTTCTGGACCGTTACGACTACATCCTCATCGACTGCCAGCCGTCCTTGGGCTTGCTGACCGTCAACGCCCTGGCCTGCTCGCAAGGGGTGATCATCCCCACCGAGTGCGAATTCTTCTCACTGCGCGGGTTGGCACTGCTTACCGACACCGTGGACAAGGTGCGGGACCGGCTCAACCCGCGCCTGCAGATCAGCGGAATTCTGGTGACCCGCTTCGACACCCGCACGGTCAACGCCCGCGAGGTGATGGCCCGGGTCCTCGAGCGTTTCGGCGACCTGGTGTTCGACACCGTCATCACCCGCACCGTCCGCTTCCCGGAAACCAGTGTGGCCGGCGAGCCTATCACCACGTGGGCGCCGAAATCCGGAGGCGCCCAGGCTTACCGTGCGCTGGCCTGCGAGGTCATCGACCGATTCGGCAAGTGACCACCGAAACCATGCCGGGTGCGGGCTCCGGGAACGGACCCGAGCGCACTCCCGAGAAGGGCTTCCGGGTCCGGCTGACCAACTTCGAGGGGCCGTTCGACCTCCTGTTGCAGCTCATCTTCGCGCACCGACTCGACGTCACCGAGGTGGCACTGCATGTCGTGACCGACGAGTTCATCGCCTACACCCGGGAGATCGGGCCGGAACTCGAACTCGACGAAACCACAACGTTTCTGGTGATCGCCGCGACCCTGCTGGACCTTAAAGCGGCCCGGCTGCTGCCGGCGGGAGAAGTGCAGGACGAGGAGGACCTCGCCCTGCTGGAGGTCCGCGATCTGCTCTTCGCGCGGCTGCTGCAATACCGCGCCTTCAAGCACGTCGCCGAGATGTTCGCCGAACTTGAGGCCGCCGCGCTGCGCAGCTATCCGCGTGCGGTGTCGCTGGAGGACCGCTACGCCGAACTGCTGCCGGAGGTGATGATCGGTGTCAGTCCCCAAGGCTTCGCCGAGATCGCGGCCGCGGCATTCACTCCCCGACCGGTGCCGACGGTCGGCACCGACCATCTGCACGCCTCCCGGGTTTCGGTGCCCGAGCAGGCCGAGCTTCTGATGGAACTGCTGGAGCGGCGAGGGGTGGGCCAGTGGGCGTCGTTCTCCGACCTGGTCTCCGACTGCGCCGAACCCATACAGATCGTCGGCCGGTTCCTGGCGCTGCTCGAGTTGTACCGCGCCCGCGCGGTAACATTCGACCAGCCCGAACCGCTTGGTGTGCTGCAGATTTCCTGGACCGGCGACCGACTGGCGAACGATGACCTGGTTAGAGCCGAGTGGGAAGAACCCGAGCACTCATCATGATGACCGACGAGACTGTTACCGACGAGACACCGGGCCTCGCCGCGTCCCCGTCCGAAGCGCCCGTCCTCGACGACGACGAACTCGCCCGGGTCATCGAGGCGCTGCTTCTGGTGGTGGACACCCCGGTGAGCCCGGAAGCATTGGCCTCGGCCACTGCGCAACCGGTCGCAAACGTCGCCGCGACACTGGTCCGCATCGCCGCCGAGCTCAACAACAGGGACAGCGGGATCGACCTGCGAGAGACCGGTGGGGGATGGCGGATGTACACCCGGGCGCGGTTCGCCGGCTACGTCGAGCGACTGCTGCTCGACGGCGCGCGCTCGAAGCTCACCCGCGCAGCCCTGGAGACCCTGGCCGTGGTGGCCTACCGGCAGCCGGTGACCCGGGCGAGGGTCAGCGCCGTGCGCGGTGTCAACTGCGATGCGGTGATTCGTACCCTGGTCGCCCGAGGGCTGATCACCGAGGCCGGCACCGACCCGGACAGCGGTGCGACGACGTTCGCCACCACCGAACTCTTCCTCGAGCGGCTGGGACTGGCCGATCTGACCGAACTTCCGGATATCGCACCGCTGCTGCCCGATGTCGACGTCATCGAGGACCTCAGCGAGAACCTCGACAGCGAACCGCGGTTCACCAAGCTGGCAGCCGGCGGTGACCGGGCCGGCAAGACCGTCTCCTTCGATGTCGACGTTGAGGCCTGAGCCGATGACCGATACCGATGGCGTCCGTCTGCAGAAGGTGCTCTCCCAGGCGGGGGTCGCCTCACGGCGAGTGGCCGAGAAGATGATCCGCGACGGCCGCGTCGCCGTCGATGGCAGGGTGGTGACCGAACTGGGCACCAGGGTGGACCCGGATACCGCCGATATCCGCGTCGACGGCTCACGCATCGTGCTCGACGACACCATGGTCTACCTGGCGGTGAACAAGCCGCGCGGGATGCACTCGACGATGTCCGACGACCTCGGTCGACCCTGTATCGGCGACCTTGTGGAGCACCGCGTGCGCGGCACCAAGAAACTCTTCCATGTGGGCAGGCTTGACGCCGATACCGAGGGCCTGCTGCTGCTGACAAACGACGGCGAACTGGCGCACCGCCTGATGCATCCCTCCTTCGAGGTGCCGAAGACCTATCTGGCCACCGTCAACGGGTCGGTTCCGCGTGGCATGGGCAAGAAGTTGCGGGCCGGGGTCGAACTCGACGACGGGCCGGTGGCATTGGACGATTTCGCGGTCGTCGACGCGGTTCCGGGTAAGACCCTGGTGCGGGTGACGCTGCATGAGGGCCGCAAACGGATCGTCCGCAGACTGCTGGCCGCAGTCGGCTTTCCGGTCCAGAAGTTGGTGCGCACCGATATCGGGACGGTCGCGCTGGGTGACCAGCGTCCCGGCAGCATCCGGGTGCTGAACCGCAAGGAAGTCGGCGAGCTGTATCAGGCGGTGGGCCTGTGAATGTCACCGAAGACTGTTTCGGACGACTCTTCCGGACGACGGTGCCGGATGACCACGATGCCGGATGACCACGATGCCGAACGACCACGATGCCGAACG
Organism: Actinomycetota bacterium; assembly: GCA_030836785.1. Classification (GTDB taxonomy): domain Bacteria; phylum Actinomycetota; class Actinomycetes; order Mycobacteriales; family Mycobacteriaceae; genus Mycobacterium. The sequence goes on along the minus strand of JAUPLT010000064.1, from coordinate 13,741 downwards.
ACGAGACCGGGGGAGGAGCCGCGACGATGAGCACCGTGGTTGTTGCCATCGACGGACCGGCCGGAACCGGGAAGTCCTCCGTATCGCGAGGTCTGGCCCGCAGGATTGGCGCCCGGTACCTCGACACCGGTGCGATGTACCGGATCGTCACGCTCGCGATGCTGCGCGCAGGGGTCGATCTCAACGACCCCGACGCCATCGCAGCAGCCGCCGCCGTACAGGTTTCGGTTGGCTTCGACCCCGAGGTCGAGCACGCCTACCTCGGCGATGAGGAGGTCTCGGCGCAGATTCGGGGAGACGCGGTGACCCGTGCGGTCTCCGCGGTTTCCGCGGTGCCCGAGGTGCGCAGCCGGCTGGTCCAACTGCAACGCGAGCTTGCCGCCGGGCCGGTCAGCGTGGTGGTGGAGGGGCGCGATATCGGCACCGTGGTGCTGCCAGACGCCGACGTGAAGATTTTTCTGACCGCCTCACCGGAGACCCGGGCCCGGCGGCGCAACGACCAGAACGTCGCGGCCGGCCTACCCGACGACTATGAGCAAGTTCTTGCCGACGTCCGCAGGCGCGATCAGTTGGACTCCACCCGATCGGTGTCACCGCTGCGCGCTGCAGCGGACTCGGTGGTCGTCGATACCGGGGACATGACCCGCGACGAGGTGATCGACCGGCTGTGTGACCTGGTCAACCAGCGAGTGGAAGCGAGCCGATGAGCGACTCGACCGCCGGCGACGGCACCTGGTCCGATGAGAGCGAGTGGCAACTGGGGGACGACGCCCTGTCCGGGCCGGAGGGCGCGCACCAGGGCCCGCCGCCGGTACTGGCGATCGTCGGACGGCCCAATGTCGGCAAGTCGACTCTGGTCAACCGGATTTTGGGCCGGCGGGAAGCCGTCGTGCAGGACTTGCCAGGGGTGACCCGCGACCGGGTGTCCTATGACGCCCTGTGGAGCGGTCGGCGCTTCGTCGTTCAGGACACCGGCGGCTGGGAACCCGACGCGAAGGGTCTGCAACGGCTGGTGGCCGAGCAGGCAACAGTGGCGATGCAGACCGCCGACGCGGTGATCTTGGTCGTCGATGCCGTCGTCGGTGCCACCGCGGGCGACGAAGCCGCGGCACGGATTCTGCGACGCTCGGGAAAGCCGGTATTCCTGGCGGCCAACAAGGTGGACAACGAAAAGGGCGAGTCCGACGCGGCCGCGCTGTGGTCGCTGGGACTGGGGGAGCCGCACCCGATCAGCGCGATGCACGGTCGCGGCGTGGCCGATCTTCTCGACGACGTCATCGCCGACCTGCCCGAGGTGTCCGAAACCGCCTCGGCGGGGGGTGGACCCAGGCGGGTGGCCCTGGTCGGCAAGCCCAATGTCGGCAAGAGTTCGCTGATGAACCGGTTGGCCGGTACTCAACGTTCTGTGGTGCACAACGTCGCCGGAACCACCGTCGATCCGGTCGACTCCCTCATCGAATTGGATGGCCGCATCTGGCGGTTCGTCGACACCGCGGGTCTGCGCCGGCGGGTCGGGCAGGCCAGCGGGCATGAGTTCTACGCCTCGGTCCGTACCCACGGCGCCATCGACGCCGCCGAGGTGGTGATCGTGCTGATCGACGCGTCGGAGCCGCTGTCCGAACAAGACCAGCGGATTTTGTCTATGGTGATCGAGGCGGGACGCGCTCTGGTACTCGCGTTCAACAAGTGGGATCTGGTCGACGAGGATCGCCGGTTTCTGCTCGACCGAGAGATCGACCTGCAGCTGGGTCAGGTTCAGTGGGCGCCGAGGGTGAACATCTCGGCGATGACCGGGCGGGCGGTGCAGAAGCTCGTTCCGGCGATGGAGACCGCGTTGGCATCCTGGGACTCCCGCATCTCCACCGGCCAGCTGAACAACTGGCTGAAGGAGGTGGTCGCGGCAACGCCACCGCCGGTGCGGGGCGGCAAACTTCCCCGGATTCTCTTCGCCACCCAGGCCACCGCGCGGCCACCGACATTCGTGCTGTTCACCACCGGATTCCTGGAGGCCGGCTACCGGCGTTTCCTGGAACGCAAACTGCGTGAGACCTTCGGATTCGACGGAACCCCGATCCGTGTCAACGTCCGGGTCCGGGAGAAACGCAAGACCAGGCCACACTGAGCGACAGACTGGGCTGAGCGATACGCTTCGGCCGTGACCGGGCGGGGGATTGAGGCACTCAGCCGAAGCCCCTCCGCGCGGCAGCAATGGCGGTCGGAACTGGGCGACTCGATCGGCTTGTTCGGTGTGGTCCTCGTCGCCTATCTGCTCGGCGCCTGGCTGGCGTGGAAGTCCTTCGGCTCGGCGGTCGGACCCGCCTTCTTCTACCCGTCCGCCGGGGTCACCGTCGCCGCCATGTTGCTGACCACTCGCTCCCACTGGCCGGCCGTCATCATCGCCATCATCCTCGGCGAGGTCCTCGTCGACATCTACTTCGGAAACCCCCCCAGTGTCGCAGCGGGTTTCGCCGTCGCCAACGTCGTCGAGCCGCTGATCGGAGCATCGCTGACCCTGCGTTGGTGCCGCGGGGTGCCCGACCTCCGAAACAGGCGGGACCTCTCGGCTTTCGTGGCCGGCGCCTGCATCATCGCGCCGGTGTTCGGCGGACTCATCGGGGGCACCGTCGCCGCATGGCATCACGAATCGAGTTGGCCATCCGGCGTCGTGCAGTGGTGGGCGGGTGACAGTGTCGGCGTTCTGGTTGCTGCAGCGCCGATTCTCTTGTGGGCCAAGCAGTATCCGGTTGTCAAGGCCCGGCCGGCCGAGGCGGTCGGCGTCGTGCTGCTCGCCGGGGCCCTGTCGGTCGCCGCGTTCTGGTCCCAGGCGCAGCCGTCGATGCTGCTCCTGCCCATCCTCGCCTGGGCGGCACTACGACTCGACGTGCTGGGCGCCGCGCTGACCGGGATGGTGATCGCCTTCGTCGCGACGACGATGACATCGCGCGGCCGCGGGGCCTTCAGTGAGATGAACCTCTCTCCGGCAAGCCAACTGACCGTTACCCAGCTGTTTGTCGCCGTCCTGCTCATCGTGTCGCTGCTGATGGCCCAGGAAGCCGGTACCCGCCTGCGGGCCATTCGGGATCGAGAGACCGAACGTCGGGAGCAACTCCGGCTGAGGAGCGTGTCGGAGCTCGCTCAGCAGCTTTCGGCCGCACTGACGCCGGCAGAGATCGGCCGCACCCTGGAGGGCCAACTGCTCACCGAGGGAGGGGCCGAGGCGTTGAGCCTCGGACTGCTCAGCCGCGACGGTGAACGAGTGGAGTGGGTCGCCCGAGCGGGCCTCCCAGCCACGATTCTGACGAAGTTCACCAACGGAGTCCCGTTGCAGGAAAAGACGATGGCTACCGAAACGGTCCGACTGGGCCAGCCGATCCTGCTTCGGACCCGGGCCGAATACGACCACCGCTATCCCGCAACAGCGTCCTGGCTGGATGGGACAGGGGCTCAGACGATGGCCAGTTGGCCGCTGGATGCCGGGGGCAGCCCGATTGGCGTCATGCAGTTGATGTGGACACGACCCCAGCCACTCGACGCCGCTCAGTGTGCGTACTTCTCAGCCATGGCCACGATGGTCGGCCAGGCGTTGGTGCGCGCCCGGGTTTATTCCGACGATCATGCGCGGGCAGCGGTTCTTCAATCAGCTGTGCTGCCCACAGTTGCCGGAGATACCGATGGTCTCGAGGTCTTTGTGGGCTATGAGCCCGCCGACGTCGTGCAGGGCGTCTGCGGTGACTGGTACGACGTCATGCCACTGGGCGGCCACCGGACGTACATGGCAGTCGGCGATGTCGTCGGCCACGGTTTACCGGCGGTGACGGACATGGCCCAGTTGCGCAGCGCTGCGCGGGCGCTGGCGATTCAGGGACTGGCTCCCGGCGCCATCCTCGCCGCGTTGAACAGCTTCACCCGCCACGCCACCAAGGGCAGGTTCGCGACGATGACGGTCGCGACGTTCACCTCCGAAACCTCCCTACTGAACTACGCACTGGCCGGGAGTCCGCCACCGTTGTTGCGGCGGAAGGACACCGGTGAGGTCAGTCTGCTGCCGGGAGCATCGGGGCCCGCGCTGGGCCCAATGTCAGGGGCGGACTACCACGAAGGCTCCGTGCGCCTCGAACCAGGCGATATCGTCCTCTTCTATACCGATGGCTTGGTCGAACGGCGGGGCTGGGGTATCCAGGGCGGCATCGACGCCGGCATCGCCGAGGCCGAGAGACTGCTGGCCGATTGGGATCCGGACACACCGCTATCGCGTGCGTCCGAATCCTTGTATCAGGCACTGGCCCCACGACCACGTGTCGACGACGTCTGCACGGTGGTCGTCCGGGTCGCCCCGCCGGTGTCGTGACGTGCACTACCGGTGGGAGGCGCTCGCCGGCGGCGTCCACCGTTGCCGTCTCCCATTTCTGGATGTCTCTGTGGGTCTGGCGGTAGGACCGGATGCCGTGCTGCTGATCGACTGCGGGACAACGCTGTCCGAAGCCGAGCGTCTCGCCGATGACATCATCGAACTCGCCGGAAGACCGGTGAACGATGTCGTTCTCACCCACCACCACTTCGACCACATCCTGGGCTCGGCGGGCTTTCCCGGTGCCCGACTCCACTGCGCCGCCCCCGTCACGGTGGCGTTGACCTCCGGGGTCGACGCGCTTCGAGAACATGCGGTGGGCTACGGCGCAGAACCCGATGAAGTGGACCGCACGGTCGCCCGATTGCGGGCACCAGACCACGTCGTCAGCAACACCCTGATCCACCTGGGCGACCGCGCAGTACAGGTGGAACATCCGGGACGAGGCCACACCGACCACGACCTCGCCGTGATCGTCCCGCCGCGGAATCCCGCTGAGCCTCCGGTGGTCTTCTGCGGCGACCTGATCGAGGAGTCCGCCGACCCCGCCGCCGATGAGGGATCGGATCTTGCCGCATGGCCGGTGACCGTGGACCGCCTGTTGGAACTGGGCGGCCCCACCGCGGTTTACGTGCCGGGCCACGGCGCCGTCGTCGATGCCGGTTTCCTCGCCGAACAACGCGACTGGCTGCGCCGGTCGGCGACCCGGCACTGATAGCTTCCGCACCGTCCGAAGCGTCCTCATCTCCCTGCCGCCGGTGGCCCGAACGTTCGCCTTGTTCATCGGGTTCGCCATCTCGGTCAGCTGGGGCGCGTTGTCGTGGTCGCCCTGGTGTATCCCTTCGCCCTCCGAACCGGGCTGACGACCGCGCCACTGCGGGAGGTCGCCGAATACCTGGGTGCGACGGGCTGAGGCACTTCGCTCCCGGGTGGGGGACCGGGTCCTATGCTTGGCTCGGACCACCTCGAAAGGGCGGCGATGTGCACCAACTGTGAGGTTGTGTCGGCAGCGGCGGGCGCCTTGGGGGAGACTCCGGCGGCGTCGCCGGTGGGCAGGGCAGGCGCACCCGACGGTCCAGGTGGCGTCACGGTTCTTCGCGGCGGCGCGGTGTACACCCTCGACCCGCATCGCCCGTGGGCCCAAGCAATCGCGGTGCGCGGCCGCGACATCATCGCGGTGGGCTCCGACGACGAGGTCGCAGTAGCGGCCGGACCGGATCCGCAGATCATCGAACTGGCAGGCCGGATGGTCCTGCCGGGATTCGTCGAAGGTCACATCCATCCACTGCTCGGCGGTTTCATGACGTCCGGCGTCGATCTTCAAGTCCCGACCAAGGACGCGGCTCTTTCTGCCATCGCGGACTACGCGCGGACGAACCCGAGCGGTCCGGTCCGCGGATTCGGTTGGCGGGTAGACATGTTCGGCCCAGAGGGTCCGCACCGTGCAGAACTGGACGCCATCATTCCCGATCGTCCCGCGTTCTTCTTCGCCATCGACGCACACAGTCTGTGGGTGAACAGCACGACGTTGGAAGTCGCCGGGATCGACCGCGATTCACCCGATCCGCAGCCGGGGTTCAGTTTCTATACCCGTGATGCCTCCGGCGAGCCCACCGGGTTCGTATTGGAAGCGGCCGCGATGCTGCCCATGATCCACGCCGTGGAGCCCATGACCAAAGACCTCCTCGCCCGGCTTCTCACCGACTGGCTGCCGCACGCCGCCGCCGCCGGGATCACCTCGCTGTTCGATGCCGGCATGCCACCGGTTGGGGACGATCCGGCAGGCCTGGCAAGCATCTACACCGATCTGGAAGCCCAGGGCAGACTTCCCTTCCGGGTGGTGGTGTCCCATTTGACAAAAGGTCCACCGATCGACGACGTGGTGGCCCAGACACAGCGGCTCACCGCTGCACTCGACACCGAACTGGTGCGGGGAGGTGTGCTCAAGATCCTCGGTGACGGCACGGTCGAGGGACACACCGCCTGCCTGCTGCAGCCCTACAGCGACAAGCCCGATGAGACCGGACAGTTGCCGTTCAGCGAGGAAGAATGGCATCGACTGGTCGGCACCGCCGACGCGGCGGGTCTTGACGTTCACGTGCACGCCATCGGTGATCGGACGGTGCGCATCGCGTTGGACGCGTTCGAGGCAGCGATCCGCGCCAATCCGGGGCGTGACCGGCGGCACACCATCGCCCATCTTCAGATCGTCGATGACGCCGACCAGGCGCGTTTCGGTGAACTGGGCATCTTCGCGCAGTTCTCCGCCAACTGGCTGTCCGCCGACCCCGGCACAGTTGACACGGCGATCCGGCTATGCGGCATCGAACGCCAGCGAAAGTCCTTCCGGCCCAAATCAATTCTGGACCGCGGCGGAACCGTCACCTTCGGTACCGACTGGCCTGCGGCGGGGTGGTTCTCGACCCACCGACCGCTCGACTCCATCCAGGTGGCGATCACCCGCCAACTCGTCGGCGCAGCGGAAGCACCCATTCTCGATCCGCCCGATGAGCGACTGGACCTGGCTCAGGCTCTTTATGCCAACACCCTCGGTGCCGCTCGTCAGTTGCGGCTCGACGGGATGGTCGGTTCGTTGGAGGCGGGCAAACGGGCGGATCTCGTGGTGCTGCAGCAGAACATCTTCGAGGTTTCGCCACACGACATCGCCGCGACCCCGATCGACATGACGATGATGGACGGCCGCGTCACCTATGGTGCTCGACCATGACTGAACCGCCGGACGATCGACTCCCGCAGGGCGCGCCGCCCCCGCCGCCTCCGCCGCCCATTGGAGAGTTCGAGCCGCCTGTCCCGCCTCAACCGGGCTACCCCGGCGCCTACCCGTATGGATACCCGCCGCCGGCGGGCGGATACCCCCCGTACCCGCAGTATCAGCAGTATCAGCCCGGGGGTTACCCGCCGGGCTATCCGTATGCTCCGCCGCCCCAACCCACCCGCCGTATCTCAGCCGGCATGGTGATCCTGGGCCTGGTCCTCGGCAGCGTCGGGTGGCTGGCGTTGTTCATCGCGACCGCGGCCCTGCTCGACCGGTTCTTTGATGTGGGGTCGCAGCCGTCGGCCGTCGCCGTCAGCCTGTTCTGGATGGCTGCGGGGGCCGCCTTGCTCATCTTCCCCAAGACCCGCCAGGCCGGGGCCGGACTACTGCTGGGACTGTCCATCGGTGTCATCGTCTGGGCGGGCCTGTGCGCGGCACTTCTGCAGTGAAACCCCCATGACAGTAATGACGAATATGCGGCCCGATGCACTCCACGCGTTGTTTGTCGCCCTTGGGATTCTCAGTGCCGCAGTGGTGTTCGTCATCGAGGCGCGCCGGCGCGGCGCCACCGATGAGCGGGTGCTCTTCGTGGTGACCGGGGCACTCATCGGTGGCGCGGCCTTCATGCGACTGGGGACGTGGCTGCAGCATGCGCGGGTATCGGACAACGCGCCTCTGATCGAGCATTGGCTCTACGGCAATCGCTCCATCCTGGGCGGGCTTTTCGGCGCCTGGCTCGGCGTCCACGTCACCAAGCGTCTGGTGGGTTATCGTGCCCGCACGGGTGACCTGTTCGCCCCCGCGGTGGCGCTGGGGATGGCCGTGGGCCGGGTGGGGTGTCTGCTCACCGAGGCCCCAGGCACTCCCACCGGAGCAGGGTGGGGCGTCACCCTCGATCCCGACCGTGCCGCTGCTCTGGGTGTGCCGGCCGGTGTGGGCCTGCACCCGTCCTTCGCCTACGAAATCGCTTTCCAACTCGCCGCTTTCGCCGTGCTGTGGTTCTGGGCCCGCCGCCAGGACCTGCCGCCCGGCGAGACGTTCGTCTGGTACGTCGCCGCCTACGGGATCTTCCGGTTCTGGGTCGAGTTCGTACGGGGCAACGAGGAGGCCTGGCACGGGCTCACCCGCCCGCAGCTTGTCCTGGCTGTCGCTGTCCCCATCGTCATGGCCCGCATCCTCATGCAGTGGAAACGTGGCGGGTACGCCGGTCTCGTCCGTGCCGCGCCGAGTGCCGGCCCGTCCGGAATAGGGACCGGCCCGTCCGGAATAGGGACCGGCCCGTCCGGAATAGGGAGTTGAACCATGTCGTCCCAGCCGCGTGAATCCGGCATGCCCCTGCGCGGGGACCGGATTCACCGCTACGTCAACGCCTTCTGCCCGCTCTGTCACGAGGAGAACCCCGGTCGCCCCCTGGAAGAGGTTGTTCGCCTGAGCGGTTGGCTGGTCGAACGCGACGGCCGGATCTGGTTGGAACGCGGGTGCACCCGGCACGGGCTGGTGCGGACGTTGTATGACGAATCCGCCGAGATCCTCAGCTACCTGGAGGAATGGACCGCCCCGACCAAGGTCCACGAGCCCGACGTGCGCGGCAACTTCGCCCCGGTCCCGGCGGCGTACGCACGCGGGTTGCCCGAGATGCAGTCACAACACACCTGCATCCTGCTGGAGGACCTGCTCGACCACTGCAATCTGAAGTGTCCTGCCTGTTTCGCCGCCTCAGGTCCTGCCCTGGCCTCAGTGGCACCGCTGTCCGAGGTCCTCGCCAACGTCGACACCCGGCTTGCGCGCGAGCGCGGCCGACTCGACGTACTGATGCTCTCCGGCGGAGAGCCGACGCTCTATCCCCGGCTCGCGGAACTACTCGATGCGCTCGTCGCCCGCCCGGTCGTGCGGATTCTGCTCAATACCAACGGAATCACCCTGGCACAGGACGACGCGCTGATCGCGCTTCTCGGTAAGCACCGTGAGCGGGTCGAGGTCTATCTGCAATATGACGGCGAGTCCCCACAGGCATCCCAGACGCACCGTGGTGCGGATCTGCGCCGTTTCAAAGAACGCGCGCTACAGCGACTTTCGGCTGCAGGGGTGTTCACCACCTTGACCATGACGGCGACACTTCATGTGAACGACGACCAGTTCGGCGCCGTGCTGCAGCGGGCACTCGCCACTCCCTACGTCGGCGGGGTGACGATCCAGCCGGTGTTCGGCAGCGGGCGCGCTATTGACATCGACCCGCACGACCGTCTCACCCACACCGGTGTGCTGGCCAGGCTGGAGAGCCAGACCGGCGGACTGGTGACCTGGCGCGATCTCACCGCACTGCCGTGCTCGCATCCGCACTGTTGTTCAGTGGGTTACCTGCTTCGTGACGACTCCGGAACCTGGCGCTCGCTCACCGCCCTGATCGGGCATGACCGGCTGAAGCAATGGCTCGACCTCGAACCGGAACTGCTGGCCAACCGGATCGCTGATGACAGCATTCCCGAGACGCTGCGCCTCGCGGTCAAGGAGTCGCTGCTCGGACTGCTGTCCGAACAGTCGTCCCTGTCGCATCCGCGGATCGGACAGATCTGGCGAGACATCTGCACCACCTGCGATCTGGGCATCGGAACCCTGACAACGCTTGCCGCCGCGCGGCTTCCGGGACAGCAGCGTCAACTGCGACGCCTGCTGGGTGAACGGGTCATGCGGGTGACGGTCAAACCCTTCATGGACATGAACACCATGATCGAAGAGCGGCTGACCCAGTGCTGTGTGCATGTCGGAACGGTGGGGGCGACCGGCGCGCACCAGTGCGCACCGTTCTGCGCCGTCCAAGCCTGGCCGGCGCTGGCACGGACACGGCTGTCGACCGCCACCGGTGAGCGGCCATGACCGCCGACGGCTCCGGAGCAGACCCCCGCCTTGTCGAGCCTCAGCGTGCCGGGCCTGCCGATCCGCCATTCGACCCCTTGCGGCTGTGTGTCTTCGCAACCGTCGCGCTGCTCGGCTGGCTTTTCGGGCCGGTTGCCCTGCTGACCTTCGCCGGCGTGGGTTACCTCGGCTACGCCCGTGCCCGGCGGGCCGGGCTCACGACATCGCGCTGCAAACTTCGGGACACGCGGTTGGTCCTCGCATATCTCGCCGGGCTGGTTGCTGTCTCGATGATCGCCATTCTCTTCGCCGTCACCAACGGCACCCGCGCCGGATGGTGGTAGCTGCAAATCGCGCCGTTGATTTGTCGAAACCGCCGACCACCGCACGTCAGACCCGAAGGAGCATCTCGTGGAACTAGTAATCGGCATCATCGCTATCTTCGCCATCCTGGTGCTGGTCGCCACCGTCATCTTCGGCTACAACGCCCTCGTCCGCGCTCGCAACGCATTCAAGAATGCGTTCGCGCAAATCGATGTCCAGTTGCGGCGCCGGTTCGATCTCATTCCCAACCTGCTCGAGACTGCCAAGGCCTATATGGCACACGAACGGCAAACGCTTGAAGCCGTTGTGAACGCGCGCAACGTCGCGATGACGGGACTGGCCGCCGCGCAGGCCAACCCGGGGGATCCTGCCGCAATGCAACAACTCTCAGCCGGACAGCAGGCGCTCAACGGCGCACTGGGGAGATTCAACGCGCTCGCGGAGAGTTACCCGGACCTCAAGGCCAACCAGACCATGATGCAACTCTCCGAGGAATTGACCTCGGCCGAGAACAGAGTCGCGTTCGCCCGGCAGGCCTACAACGACGCGGTAATGAACTACAACAACCGTCGGGAGACCTTCCCGACCAACACCTATGCCGGCATGTTCGGCTTCACCCCGGCCGCACTGCTTGAGATCCCGCCGGATCGTCCCGACATGCGGGAAGTGCCGCGGGTCCAGTTCTGAACCCCACCGTTGGCGTGAACTTCTTCGACAACCAGCGCGCGGCCAGGGGTACCACGCTGAAACTGGTGGTGCTGTTCATCGCCGCCGTGGTGGCGACGGTCGGCTTGATCGACGCCGCCACCGCCCTCGCGCTGACCTACCAGGGTGCGGACCGTTCGACGACGGGAGTCATTGTCATCGCCGTCACGGTGATGACCCTGCTCGTCATCGCCGGCGGGACGATCACCAAGACGCTGGCGCTGCGTCGGGGCGGAGCCGCCGTCGCCGCCTCGGTCGGTGCCGTCCAGATCGACCCCACTACGTCCGACCCTCAGCTTCGCCGATTCGTCAATGTCGTCGAGGAGATGTCGCTGGCATCGGGGATTCCTGCCCCGCACCTGTTCGTCATGCCCGAGGAGCCCGGCATCAACGCGTTCGCGGCCGGCTTCACGCCAGCGGACGCCGCGATCACGGTCACCAGCGGTGCGCTGACCCACCTCAACCGAGACGAGCTTCAGGGCGTCGTCGCGCACGAGTTCAGCCACATCCTCAACGGCGACATGCGACTCAACATCCGGCTGATCGGATTGCTGAACGGAATCCTGCTCATCAGCATGATCGGGTTGCGCGTCCTGCAGTTCGGCGGCCGGGGGAGCGGCCGCAAGGGCGCCCCCATCGTGGTTATCGCGCTGGCCATGATGGTGTTCGGCTTCGTCGGGGTGTTCTTCGCGAACATCATCAAAGCCGCAGTGTCGCGGCAACGCGAGTGGCTCGCCGATGCGTCCGCCGTTCAGTTCACCCGCCAGACCAACGGCCTCGTCGGGGCGCTGAAGAAGATCGCGGGCGTCCCGTCCGGGTCAGCGCTGCGCGACTCTCGCAGCGCCACCGAAGTCAGCCACATGTTGTTCGGCGAGGGCCGAAGGTCGTTCCGCGCGCTATGGGCAACCCATCCGCCCATACTCGACCGGATCAAGACCCTTGAACCCAGCTTCGACCCGAGCGATCTCGAGGCGATGCAAAAGCAGGACGCGCAGGAGGTACCGCAGGGATTGACCGAAGACGCCGTGGCGGGCCTGACCCCGCCAGGTTCCGCGGCCGCCGGTCTGGCGTTCAACCAGCCTGCCGGACCGGTCGCAACGGCAGGACATCGATCCGTCAGCCCTGAGCAGGTGACCTGCCGGGTGGGCACATTGACCGAAGCGGACCTGCGCCACGGTGCGGCCCTGCACGACGGACTGCCGCCCGACGCCCGCCGACTCGCCGTTCAGCCAACCACCGCGTCCGCCGCCGTCATCGCGTTGCTCCTTGCGCCAGTTGGGACCGACTTGTATTCGCGCCAGCTCGCCTCGGTGACACAGTGGCTCGGGCCCACGACGGCGGAGGTGGCCGCCGCGCTGGTTGACACGATGGCGGCGTTGCCACGCGAGGTGCGCCTCCCGTTGGTCGATCTTGCGGTCCCGCAAATTGCGGCCCATCCGCCCGCATACCGGAAGGCACTGCTCGGATTGCTGGACGATCTCGCCGTCGCCGACGGCTCGGTGTCGATGTTCGAGTACTGCCTGACGCGGTTGGTGTGGAGCTACCTGCACGATGCCGCCGACCCGTACCGCCGAAGCAAAGTCGGCAACGGCACGCTCGAACAGATGCGACCGGCGGTGACGACGCTCCTCGCGACGCTGGCTGTGGCCAGTGGCAGCGACCAGGCAGCGGCCCGGCAGGCTTACGAATCGGCGGTGCATCGCCTATTCCCCGACGCCGCGCCCGCCGAACCCCGGGATATGACCTGGCAGAAGGCGCTCGATCAGGGATGGGCCGGACTCGACGCGCTGGCGCCCAAAGCCAAACAGGCGCTTGTTGAGGCGATGACCGCCTCGGTGATCGCCGACGGCACCGTCACGGTTCCGGAGGCCGAAATGCTGCGCGCCGCCTGCGGGTTGATCCACGTTCCCTTGCCCGCATTGCTGGCATGACCGTTTGCTGGCCGTGACGGCGCGTTCGTCGCCTGAACTTCGCGGGGCTCAGCGGCAGTCGACCGCCACCGAGAGTGCTTGGCAGATCTCATGCATGCGGACATCAGCAAGGCGCCCGATTCGAGCGACGAGCAGCGAAATTGCAACGCTCTCAACAGAATCCAGATTTACTGCCGACCGGCGGGGGACTGGGTCTGATTCAGGATCGAGTAGTACTTCGCTGGCCAGGCCGCGAATTGTGGTGGTGCATGGAGCGACAAGCGCTCGACGCAGCCGCGGAATAGCGGCATCGCGGGAGAGCACCACCACGGGTCGCCGGCCAACTTCGGCCATCTCGCACCACCACAGCTCACCTCGCGCCGGCGGCATATTCACGAGCGCGCCGCAGTGTTGCGCCAGCTGGCCAGATCGCCCCACTCGTCGGACTCACTGAGGGGGTGTTCGTCATAGGCGCTATAGCTGGCATCAATCTGAGCCGACCGGAGTTTTGCGAGAAGCGCCTGCAACGCCTCATCGACAAGCGCGGCGTCGGTGAGCCCGGCTCGAGCCGAGCGGGCCTCGCCAAGCAGCTTGGCATCAACAGTGGTACTCAAGCGTATGCGATTCATGCCACAATTATGGCATGGGCAATGACTTTAGCTCTGCCCGCGCAACGACCGCAACGACCGCAACGACCGCAACGACTAAGTGGGACCGTCGGGCGGGCTGCCGTGTGGACTGCCGCCCGGCTTGGCCAGCAGGTGACCGCCGACGGATCCCGGGCTCGGTGGCGCGCTGAGAATCCCTCTGGCACGGGCCTTTTCG
>JAUPLT010000063.1 GCA_030836785.1 Actinomycetota bacterium | reverse complement strand
GTCGTCGGGCTGGCGTTGATTTGCCCGACTTCTCCTCGGGACTTCGTCCCGCATCGTCGTCGGGCTGGCGTTGATTTGCCCGACTTCTCCTCGGGACTTCGTCCCGCATCGTCGTCGGGCTAGCCGAACGCCTCGTCGAGGATCTCTTGCTGTTCGACGGCATGCACCTTCGACGACCCCGACGACGGCGCCGACATGGCCCTCCGCGAGATGCGTTTGATCCCGGTCAGCTTGTCCGGCAACAACTCCGGCAGCATCAGACCGAAGGTCGGCCAGGCTCCCTGATTGGCCGGCTCCTCCTGCACCCAGCGGAACTCCCGCGCGTTCGGGTACTGATCGAGGGTGGCGGCCAGCCGCCGTTTCGGCAGCGGCGCGAGTTGCTCGACCCGCACGATCGCGACGTCCTCACGACCATCCTTGAGCTTGCGAGCCGCCAACTCGTAATAGATCTTGCCGCTGGTCAGCAGAATCCGGGTGACCTTTGTGCGGTCGCCATCGCCGTCGGTGTACGTCGGCTCCTCCATGATCGAGCGGAACTTCTGTTCGGTGAAGTCCCGAATGTCACTGACCGCGGCCTTATTGCGAAGCATCGACTTCGGGGTGAAGACGATCAGTGGTCGGTGCACGCCGTCTAGACCGTGCCGGCGCAGCAGGTGGAAGTAGTTCGCCGGGGTCGACGGCATCGCGATCGTCATCGAGCCCTCCGCCCACAGCTGCAGGAATCGTTCGATGCGTCCGGAGGTGTGGTCGGGACCCTGGCCCTCATGGCCGTGTGGCAGCAACAACACCACGTCGGAGAGTTGGCCCCACTTGGCCTCGCCGGAGCTGATGAACTCGTCGATGATGGATTGTGCGCCGTTGACGAAGTCGCCGAACTGGGCCTCCCACAAAACAATCGCCTTGGGGTTTCCCACCGAGTAGCCGTACTCGAAACCCACCGCCGCGTACTCGGAGAGCGGTGAGTCGTAGATGAGGAAGCGCCCTCCGTTGGGGGTGCCGTCGGGATTGAGTGTCAGCAGGTCCAGCGGGGTGAACTCGGCGCCGGTATGCGGGTCGATCGCCACGGCGTGGCGCTGAGTGAAGGTGCCGCGCCGGGTGTCCTGCCCGGAGAACCGGATCAGTTTGCCATCGGCCAGCAGGGTGCCCAGCGCGAGCAGTTCGCCGAACGCCCAGTCCACCTTGCCCTCGTAGGCCATCTCGCGGCGCTTCTCCAGCACCGGCTTGACCCGGGGGTGCACGGTGAACCCCTCCGGCGCCGCCAGGTGCGCATCGCCGATCCGGGCCAGCAACGATTTGTCCACCGCCGTGGTCATGCCGCGGGGGAGCATCTGTGCGGTCTCCACCGACTCGCTCGGTTCGACCTCGTGCTTCTCCAACTCCCGGACCTCGTTGAACACCTGCTCCAGTTGGCCCTGGTAGTCGCGCAGTGCGTCCTCGGCCTCCTTGATCGAGATGTCGCCGCGGCCGATCAGCGCCTCGGTGTAGCTCTTGCGCACCCCACGCTTGGTGTCGATGACGTCGTACATCGCCGGGTTGGTCATCGACGGGTCGTCGCCCTCGTTGTGACCGCGCCGCCGGTAGCACAGCATGTCGATGACGACGTCCTTCTTGAACGCCTCGCGGAAGTCCATCGCCAACCGGGCCACCCAGACGCATGCCTCGGGGTCGTCGCCGTTGACGTGGAAGATCGGTGCGCCGATCATCTTCGCGACATCGGTGCAGTACTCGGCTGACCGGGAGAACTCCGGCGCGGTGGTGAAACCGATCTGATTGTTGACGACGATGTGGATCGTGCCGCCGGTGCGGTAACCCTTCAGCAGGGCCAGGTTCAGTGTCTCGGCAACCACGCCCTGGCCGGCGAATGCGGCGTCGCCGTGCAGCATCAGAGGCACCACGGTGAACTCGCGCGGGCTGCCGTCGGACCCGACAACGTCGATCAGATCCTGCTTGGCGCGCACCAGGCCTTCGAGAACGGGGTCGACGGCCTCCAGATGTGACGGGTTGGCCACCAACGACACCTCGATGTCGTTCTCGCCGAACATCTGGATATAGGTGCCCTGTGCCCCGAGGTGGTATTTCACGTCGCCGGAGCCATGCGCCTGCGACGGGTTCAGGTTGCCTTCGAACTCGCTGAAGATCTGTGAATAGGGCTTGCCGACGATGTTCGCCAGGACGTTCAGCCGACCCCGGTGCGGCATGCCGATGACCACTTCATCGAGACCGTGCTCGGCGGCCTGGTCGATCACCGCATCCATCATCGGGATGACGGACTCCGCGCCCTCCAGTGAGAAGCGCTTCTGCCCAACGTATTTGGTCTGCAGGAAGGTCTCGAACGCCTCGGCGGCATTGAGCTTGCTGAGGATGTACTTCTGCTCGGCCACCGTGGGTTTGTCGTGCCGGACCTCGATTCGCTCCTGCAGCCATTTCTGCTGCTCGGGCTCGAGGATGTGGGTGTACTCCACGCCGATGTGCCGGCAGTACGCGTCGCGCAGCACGGACAGCACATCGCGAAGCTTCTTGTATTCCTTGCCGGCGAATCCGTTGACCTTGAACTCCCGATCGAGGTCCCACAGCGTCAGTCCGTGGGTCAGCACGTCGAGGTCGGGATGCATCCGGAACCGGTTCTTGTCCAGGCGCAGCGGGTCGATATCGGCCATCAGATGACCGCGGTTTCGGTAAGCCGCAATCAGTTCGACGACGCGGGCGTTCTTGTCGACGATGGAGTCCGGGTTGTCGGTGCGCCAGCGCACCGGCTCGTACGGAATGCCGAGGTCGAAGAAGATCTCGTCCCAGAAATCGTCGGAGAGTAGCAACTGGTGAATGGTGCGCAGGAAGTCGCCGGACTCCGCACCCTGAATGATGCGATGGTCATACGTGGAGGTGAGTGTGATCAGCTTGCCCACCCCGAGTTCGGCGATGCGCTCCTCGCTGGCGCCCTGGAATTCGGCTGGGTACTCCATGGCACCGGCGCCGATGATGGCGCCCTGCCCGGCCATCAGTCGCGGCACCGAGTGCACCGTGCCGAGGGTGCCCGGGTTGGTCAGCGAGATGGTCACCCCGGCGAAGTCCTCGGCGGTGAGCTTGCTGTCGCGCGCGCGCCGCACGATGTCCTCGTAGGCGGCGACGAACTCGGCGAACTGCTTGTTCTCACAGCCCTTGATCGCGGCGACGACCAATGACCGCTTGCCGTCTTTGCCCGGAAGGTCGATGGCCAGGCCGAGATTGGTGCGTTCCGGGGTGACGACGTTGGGCTTGCCGTCGATCTCGGCGAAGTGCCGGTTCATGTTCGGGAACTTCTTGACCGCCTGAACGATGGCGTAGCCGAGCAGGTGGGTGAAGCTGATCTTGCCGCCGCGGGTGCGCTTCAGGTGATTGTTGATAACGATGCGGTTGTCGATCAAAAGCGTTGCCGGGATGGCCCGCACGCTGGTGGCGGTGGGGATCTGCAGCGAGCTCGTCATGTTCTTGACGACGGCGGCCGCGGCGCCGCGCAGCACCTGGCTCTCATCGCCGGCGGGCGCCGGGGTGGGCGGGGCCGCCGGTGCGGGGGCAGCCTGGGCCGGTGCGGGGGCCGCCGAGACTGGTTTGGGGGCAGGAGCCGCCGAGACTGGTGTGGGGGCAGGAGCCGCCGAGACCGGTGCGGGGGCGGGTGTGGCCGCCGGAGCAGGGGCTGCGGAGATCGGAAGAGCACACG
>JAUPLT010000062.1 GCA_030836785.1 Actinomycetota bacterium | reverse complement strand
CGCCCCACCGGCGACGCTCGCCCGATCGGAAGCTTCCGCAGACCCCGTCGCGGTATCCGAGCCGGTCTCCGCACCCGCCGTGGCAGGCAATGCCAGGATCGCGCCGCCCACTCCCAGGACCACCGCAAGCGCCCCGACTCGACCCACGTACCTCGCTGTGCTCATCACAAACCCCTCATACGACGATGCGGCACTCGCCGCAGATGAGGTATACCACGGTGGGCGGGTGCCTCAGCTGTCCTTGAGCGGCCTCACTGCGCGGCCGGCGTGGGCCAATATCCGACGATGCCCGCACCGAATTCCAGGTCGGTCCGCGGGAAGTCATTGCCGATGGCCAGCAGTGGCTCACCCGAGATCTGCGCGGTGGCATAGGTAAGGCAGTCACCGAAGTTGAGGCCGGCAGGGTGACGGCCGCGGCCGAAGCGTTGATAGGCACGGTGCGCTGCGTAGGCGTGTTCGGCGGTGAGGTCGACGACGGCCAGGTTGACCTCGCTGCGAAGGCGATCAAGCACCGTTCGGGCTACCGGTCCCTGGCGGGCGGTGAGGACTATCAAGGTTTCGGCCAGCGTGGCGGCACCGACGGCGGGTGACCGGGCGCCCGACAGCGCCGCGGCGACCTGCTCCGCGGACGATTCGTGCTGAATGAGTGCGATCAGCGCCGAGGAGTCGACGATCACCGCTCAGAAGCCTGTTTCGGGGTCGTAGCCCAGGATGTGCTCGCGATCCCGCCGAGTGACCGGGGCGCGATCCGGCAGCAGCGGCCAGATTTCGTCGCGCATGACTTCAAGGAGTGCGGTTACCCGATCGGCAGAGCGGGCCTCCAGCACGGACAGCTGGGCGCGGAGGGCGTCGCGGATGGCTCGCGTCTTGTTGGAGTGCCCCATCCGAACGGCAAGTTCTTCCGCGAGATGGTCAACCTCGGGATCCTTGATATTCAGCGCCATGAGGTAGATGGTACCGCGCTAGCGGCATAGGGAACCATCACGATGTCGACCGCGAGCATGGAGTCGACCAGGCGAACACGGCCCGCTCGAAAATAGCCCATGATCTGAGAAAACAGCGTGGCAGGTACAGGATTCGAACCTGTGTAGGCTTTCGCCGACGGATTTACAGTCCGCTCCCATTGGCCGCTCGGGCAACCTGCCTGGGATCAAACCGGGAGACCCGGGTTGATGCGTCTAGCAGGGTACAACGAGGATGTACCCCGGACACAAACCGGCCCGCCCGATGATCAACGACACCCTAGAGCCGACAGCGCAGATGGAGGGACAAGACGTGGCTGACTCCAGCTTCGACATCGTCAGCAAGGTCGACCGCCAGGAGGTCGACAACGCCCTGAACCAGGCCGCCAAGGAACTGAGCACCCGGTTCGACTTCCGCGGCACCGACACCAGCATCGCCTGGAAGGGCGATGAGGTCATCGAGATCGTCTCCTCCACCGAGGAACGGGCCAAGGCCGCCGTCGACGTCTTCAAGGAGAAGCTGGTCCGCCGCGACATCTCGATGAAGGCCTTCGACGCCGGCGACCCGCAGGCCAGCGGCAAGACCTACCGGGTCTCCGGCACTCTCAAGCAGGGCATCTCCAGCGAGAACGCCAAGAAGATCACCAAGCTGATCCGCGACGAGGGTCCGAAGAACGTCAAGACTCAGATCCAGGGCGAGGAGGTCCGGGTGACGTCCAAGAGCCGAGACGACCTCCAGACCGTCATCGCCCTGCTCAAAGGCGCCGACCTCGAGGTCGCGCTGCAGTTCGTCAACTACCGCTGAGCCTCCAGCATCGGCCTTGGCCCTCTGGCCCGGTCACCGGGTCCGGCCTAATCTGGTGACGAACCCGACACCGGCACTGAAGGACCAGCGATGACGCTCACCCCGGAGACCGCAGACACCCACGCCGAAGTTGACGCCGGCACGTTCGATGTCGTCATCATCGGCGCCGGCATCTCCGGAATCGGGGCGGCCTACCGGCTCGCCGAGGCCGATCCGTCCACCCGATACGTCGTCCTTGAACGCCGTGACCGCATCGGCGGCACCTGGGACCTGTTCCGCTACCCCGGGGTGCGCTCGGACTCCTCGATCTTCAGCCTGAGTTGGCCGTGGGAGCCGTGGGCCGGCAGGGAGTACGTGGCCGACGGCGGCGCCATCCGCGACTACATGGAGGACGCCGCGCGCAAACACGGCATCTTCCCTCACATCCGGTTCCACACCACCGTGGTCTCCGCCGACTGGGATTCGGCCACCGACACCTGGACGGTGCACGTCACCGAGAACGGCTCCCCCAAGACCTACCGGGGCCGCTTCGTGTTCTTCGGCTCGGGCTACTACAACTACGACGAACCCTACGATCCCGGCTTCCCCGGCATCGACACCTACCAGGGCACCGTCGTGCACCCCCAGCACTGGCCGGAGGACCTGGACTACACCGGCAAGAAGGTGGTCGTCATCGGCT
The DNA here is from genome assembly GCA_030836785.1 of Actinomycetota bacterium. Classification (GTDB taxonomy): domain Bacteria; phylum Actinomycetota; class Actinomycetes; order Mycobacteriales; family Mycobacteriaceae; genus Mycobacterium. Next base: position 5,885 of record JAUPLT010000062.1, on the reverse strand, counting down.
CCGGCGCGACCGCCGTCTCGCTGGTACCGGCACTGGCCCGCAAGGCCGCCAAGGTCGTCATGCTGCAGCGCTCCCCCGGCTACCTGTTCTCCATGCCGCGGGTCGCGCGATGGATGCAGCCGATCCGAAAACTGTTGCCCAACAAGGTTTCCTACCAGATCGTGCGTACCGTCTCACTGTCCTGGGAGAAGGTCATCTGGGTGTTGTCCCGGGGCCTGCCGTCCGGGATGAAGAAGGTTGTGCGGTGGCAGAACACCAAGATGCTGCCCGCGGGTTATCCCGTCGACCGCGACTTCAAGCCGCGCTACAACCCCTGGGATCAACGGATGTGCCTGGTAGCCGACGGCGATGTGTTCGAGGAGATCAACAACGGCCGCCTCGAGGTGGTCACCGACCACATCGACCACTTCGACCAGACCGGGATCGCGCTGAAGTCCGGCCGCCACCTCGCCGCCGACATCGTCGTGAAGGCCACCGGCCTGAACCTGCTGGCCCTGGGCGGGGTGCGGATCAACGTCGACGGCACCGAGGTCAAACCGCAGGACCGGTTCTCCTACAAGGCGCACATGCTCGAGGATGTGCCGAACCTGATCTGGTGCATCGGCTACACCAACGCCTCCTGGACGCTGCGGGCCGACATCACCGCCCGCGCCACTGCCAAGTTGTTGGAATACATGAAGGCCAACGGCTACACCCACGCCTACCCGCATCCGCCGGGGGGTGCGATGCCGGAGAAGCCGACCTGGGATCTGCAGGCCGGTTACGTGATGCGCAGCGCCCACGCGCTGCCCAAGTCCGGCACCAAGCGGCCCTGGGTGGTCCGGCAGGACTTCTTCGCCGACGCCTTCGACTACCGCTTCCTGGACAAGATCGAGGAGGACATGGTGTTCGGCCGGGTCAAGACACCGGCTCAACTTGTCGGGTGATCACCCTCGACCGCCTGGTCAACGTGCTCGGCGGCTACGGCGTCCGGCTCACGCACTGCCCGGTGCCGCGTTCGGCCGAGTTGCGCAGCGTCGCCCTGCCCGAAACCGTCGGCGGCCACGCCGTCCGGGGTGACGTCCTGCTGGCGGTGGGTGCCGCCGGATCCGACGAGGCTCTGGGCTGGGCACGTGCGGCGCAGGCCGTTGCCGTCCTGGTCCGCGCCGATCAATCCCCGCCGGCGGTCGACGGAGCCGCCGTCCTGACGGTCGACCCGGAATTGAGCTGGAGCGAGCTGGCCGCGGTGGTCTACGGGCTGGTGCTGGAAGGCCGTGAGACGGCGTCGGGGCGCGGTCCCACCGACCTGTTCGCACTCGCCGACAGCCTCGGCGCCCAGATCGGCGGCGCGACGCTGATCGCCGGCCGGCGTGGCGACGTGCTGGCCTACTCGCGCCTCACACGGCCCGCCGACCCCGCTCACGAGCGCACCATTCTGGCTCGGCAGCCGCCGCCTGGTCTGCGGGAATTCCTTGACGGTGCCGGGCTTTTCGCGCACCTGGAGCACACCGACGATCCTCGGTTCATCCCCGCCGACGATGATCACGGCATCACCGGCCGGACGGTCGCGGCAGCCCGAGCCGGCCGCCGGCTGCTCGGCTCGGTGTGGGTGGTCAGCGCGGTCCCGCTGTCCGGAGCGGCGTTGACCGCACTCACCACCGGCGCGCAGACCGTCGCACTGCATCTGCTGCGCTCACAGGCCAGCGCCGACCTGGAGCGTCAGGTGGAGTCCGAACTGGTGGCCCGACTGCTGGAAGGCGCGGCCGACGCCGGCACGCTGGCCAGCCGGCTCGGCCTGCCCCAGGAGCAGTTGCGCGTGGTGGCGGTGCGGGCCCGTCGCGGCCGGGACCCCCATGCCGCCCTGCTGCTGGCCTTTGAGCGGATGACCTCGGGATTCGGTTGGTCCCGGCCGGGCCGCAGCACGCTGGCCGAAACGACCATCTACACCGTCCTACCCGCCGACAGCGCGGCGGCCGCACGGGCCTGGCTGGACGGCCTCGTCACCGCGCTGCCCGACGATCTGACGCTGGTCGCCGGGATCAGCGCGACCGCGACACCGGTGGAACTCCACATCGCACGCCGGGAAGCCGACGAATGCCTCGCCCTGGGGGAACGCTCCGGTTCCGAACCGGCCCCGGCCTACGACGAATCGTGGGACGACGTCGTGCTCGGCAGGTTGCGGACCGCCGCGCAGTCCGGCCGGCTCACCCAGCGCGGACCAGTCGCGGAACTCCGCGATCATGACTCCGGCCACGGAACCCCCTACCTCGCGACGCTGCGGGCCTGGCTGCAGGCTCAGGGCGACCCGGTCGCCGCGGGGGCGGCACTCGGCGTGCACGAGAACACCGTCCGCTACCGGTTGCGCCGGATGGCCGAGATCACCGAACTGCCCCTGGACGACGCCGGGAAGCGGCTGGCCATGCTGGTGGAACTGGCGGTGACCGAGGACGGCTGATCGTCCTGTCGAGATTCGACAAACAGCAGCCCCCGTCTTGTCGCGATCAACCAAGCCGCCCCAGGTCACCCGCGGCCACTATGGAGTTCTGAGCCCCGGGGGCAGCCAAACACCCGGGGAATCCCAGTCGTCAGGGGCGGCGCCGATCTCCTTCGCCCGCCCCTGGCGACGACCACCCCGAGAGGACGGACCACCATGACCGCCGTATGGCTCTCACCACACGCCCGCCAGCGACACGAAGCCGAACTGGTGGAACTGATGTCACGTCACGACGTCAGCGGGGACACCGACGACGACGGCGGAGTCGTCGAGGCATGGCTGGCCCGCAGGACCCGCATCGGCGAGATCCACGAACTGCTCAGCAACGCGGCCGACGGCACCTTCCCGCCCGACGATGGGGTGGCCGAGCCCGGCATGGTCCTCACCGTGCGCTACGCGGACAGCGGTGACACCGAGACATTCCTGCTCGGGGTCCGCGGGGCCGAGGGCTCCGATATCGAGGTCTACTCGCCGAACTCCCCACTCGGGCGGGCGTTACTCGGCGCCACCCCGGGCGACCACCGCGACTACCTCCTGCCGAACGGGCGCGAACAGCGGGTCACGTTGGTGGCGGCGGTGTCACTGGGGGCGCATCTGACGGCACCGACCCCGGCCGGGCAGACCTAATCCGGCGAACCGGCGATGAACGACGGCGCGCGGCACTAACTTCTACAGCTATGACATCTGATCGTCGCGAACCGCAAGTCGTCGTGCTGGGCGGAGGCTCCTGGGGAACCACCGTCGCATCCATCTGCGCCCGGCGCGGACCGACGCTGCAGTGGGTACGGTCAGCCGCCACCGCCGAGGACATCAACAAGAATCACCGCAACTCCGAGTACCTCGGCAGCGAAGTTGAGCTGCCCGAAACCCTGCGCGCCACAAACGATTTCAACGAGGCCGCGCATTGCGCCGACGTCATCGTCATGGGTGTGCCGTCACACGGGTTCCGCAGCGTACTCACCGAACTGGCCAGGGAACTGCGGCCATGGGTGCCGGTGGTCAGCCTGGTCAAGGGCCTCGAACAGGGCACCAACATGCGGATGAGCCAGATCGTCGAGGAGGTGCTGCCCGGCCACCCGGCGGGGATCCTGGCCGGGCCGAACATCGCCAAGGAGGTCGCCGAGGGTTACGCCGCCGCGGCCGTGCTGGCGATGCCCGACCGCAACCTGGCCGGGAACCTGGCAGATCTGTTCCGCACCAAGCGGTTCCGCACCTACACCACCGAGGACGTCGCCGGTGTCGAGATCGCCGGAGCGCTGAAGAACGTCTACGCCATCGCCGTCGGGATGGGCTACGCGATGGGCATCGGGGAGAACACCCGCGCGATGGTGATGACCCGCGCGGTGCGCGAGATGTCCAAACTCGGCGAAGCCATCGGCGGTCACCGCGACACTTTCGCCGGCCTGGCCGGCATGGGCGACCTGATCGTCACGTGCACGTCCAAGCGCTCCCGCAACCGTCACGTCGGCGAGGAGTTGGGATCCGGCAAGACGGTGCAGCAGATCATCGACAGCATGAACCAGGTCGCCGAGGGCGTCAAAGCCTCCAGCGTCATCATGGAGTTCGCCGACAAGTACGGCCTGCACATGCCGATCGCCCGCGAGGTCGACGCAGTGGTCAATCATGGATCCACCGTCGAGGAGGCCTACCGCGGTCTGATGGCCGAGAAGCCCGGCCACGAGGTCGACGGCACCCGGTTCTGACGGACCTGCCGGGCGGGTTCGTCAGCCCGGCGGGAGTCCTGGCAGCAAAGGAGCGGCGCTGTCCGGGCGGGCCAGCAGTGGCATCACGTCGTCGATGAACGTGCCGGTCGGTGTGACCATGAACCCGACCTGGTCACGGCTGTTGACGCAGGCCACCACGCCGGCGCCGTCCACCCCGCAACTGATCTCCCGGAAGCTCAGCCGGGTGTTCGGCGGCAGCGTCTTCACCTGCCCCTCCGGGGCGGAGAACGGCCGTCCGGAGGTGGAGAACGCCGGCGGACCCGACGGCCCACCGCTGACCAGATTGGCCCCCTCCGGCGCCCCGGGGAGCGCGCCACTGCACCCGTAACTGACGGTCTGCTTGTTGATCACGCAGACCACGCCCGCCGGGCCGGCGAAGGCGTACCAGTTGCCCTCCATCAACGTGTAGTCGACCGGACTGATCGGCGCGAACGACACGACGTCGGGCATCGGCGGAGGCGGAGGCGGAACGTCCGGCTGCCCGGGGTCGGCCGACGCCACGCCGAATCCGGCAGTCACGGCTCCACCAGCAGTAACAGCGGCCACAGTGGCATTCAAAAGCCACGTTTTCAACATCACATAACCGTACCGAACCGCCAAGTTCTACCGCCCGTGACGTTCCAAATCGCGAAGGAGGCCGTAAGCTGAGGGTGTAGTACACACACCCTGAGAACAAGGGAAGGCTCCACATCGTGAACCGGTATGTCAGGCCCGCGGCGCGCGCGGGCGCGACGGCGGTCGCCGCTGCCACCGGGCTCATGGTTCTGGCCTCCACCGGCCAGACCCCCTCGGGCTTCGTCCCCGCCGGCTTGGGTGGCCCACTCGGCCTGTTCGACTCCTCGGCGGCCACCGCGATGAATGACGTGGTCACCATCGGCGACGGACCGACCGACGCCAAGGAACTGGCCGCCCTGCTGGAGACGGCCGGGCCCATCACCAACAGCCCCTCGGCGCCACTGCAGGCGACCTTCGCGCCCGGCGCGTTGCCCAACACCGCAGAACTCAGCGTGGCGCCGGCCCCCGGCGTGGCGAGCGCCACGTCCCATGATCAGTCGCTGTCACTCAAGCCCGTGCTGGACAAGCAGGGTCGGGTGGATTGCAGCAAAGCAGTCAGCTGCAAGACCGATCCGGCGACCAACATCACCACCGTGACCTATCCCGACGGTGTGGTCGCTTTCGTCCAGCAGATCAATGATCTGACCCTGGTGGCCTACAAGGCCGTCGGCGAAGTCATTCAGGACGGGCTCGGGGCGTTGCTGCCCAAGGGCCTCGGACCGTTGCCCGCGGCCGCCCAGGCGCCCACCCCGCCGCCGGTGGTAGCGGCGGCACCCGCCAAACCTGATCCGGTCGCGAGCCCGACCCTCGACGCCCGGCCTGAAACCGCTCCGGTGGTGGCTGGACCGGTCGCACCGTCGGCTCCCTCCGCCCCGGACATCAGCGCCAGCACGGTGCGTCCGCAACTCACCATCTCCAATCCGCCGCTGGACTTCGAGCCGGGCAGGCCCGGCCCCGACGGTGCCGGCACCGTGGGCCCGAAGCCGGGCGGCACACTGGGCGCGGTGAAGGACGCCTTCGGCTCGGTCGTCGATGCGGTGGGCGGCGCGATCGGCAAGGCGATCGGCCCGGGCGCGGTGACCGAGAAGACCGATCCCGCCACGAAGGCGGACAAGAGCTCGGACGACACGTCG
>JAUPLT010000061.1 GCA_030836785.1 Actinomycetota bacterium | reverse complement strand
GCCTCGCTGGTGAGCAGGCGGTTGAGCAGGGTGGAGTCCAGGGCCAGCAGCTCGCCGACGGTGCTCACCTGGGCGCCGGCCAGCGCGGAGACCGCCCGCGCGGTGAGTCCGGCCGCGGCCAGTGGCGTACCGGCCTCGGCGGCGGCCGCCGCCTCGGCACTGGCCTGCGGTGCCGCCGGGCGTGCGGTGGCGGTGAACGCCCGCTGCCAGTCGCGCAGCATGTCCTCGGCGGTGTCGGGCCGCTTCGTGGCGTCGCGGGACAGCGCGGCGGCGAAGAACCCCATCATGGCCTCGGCGATCGCCGACTCGAACATCCCCGGGTCGAGGCTGACGTCGGCGTCGACGGTGGCCGGGTGCGCGCCCGGATCGGGCCCGTAGTGCGGCGTCGTGCCGGTCGCCATCTCGAACAGCACCACCGCGGCGCCGTAACGCTCGGCGGCGGTGTCGTACCGGCAGCGGGTTCCGGTGCCCAGGAACGGGTCGAGGTAAGGCGGAGTGCCGGCCTCGATGTCCTTGGCGTCCACCCCGGCCATCGAGAAGTCGAACATCATCAGATGGGTGTCGGCGCGGGAGTTCGCTTGGAAGACAGCCAGATTCGACGGTTTGATGTCGCGGTGGGTCACACCGTTGCGTTCCAAGGCGACCAGCGCGGTGAGCAGATCGGTGCCCCAGCGTTGCAGCACGTCGATGGACAGCCGGCGGCGGTTGTTGAGTTCCTCGGCCAGCGTGGTGCGCCCCGCGTACTTCAGCAGCAGCGCGGTGCGGCCACCGACGTCGACCACATCGTGCAGGGTGACGATGCGCTCGTCGTTCTCCGAGCGGGCCAGCACCGTGGCCTCGGCGCGCAACCGCTCGCCGGCCTCGGCGTCCCGGGCCACCTTGAGGACCCGCTGGGAACCACCGACTTGGCGGTCCTCGACCAGGATGGCCACCGCGGTGGAACCCGCGCCGAGGCGGCGCTGGTAGATGAAGCGCCCGCCGGCCAACTCCGCGCCCGGGCCGGCCTCCAGCGGGTCGGTTTCGGTGGAGACGTCCAGAACGTCGGTGCGGGCGGCCTCCAGGCGCTCCAGGAACGTGGCAATGTCGGGGATGCGGTCGGCCGGGCTCGGGTTGGTGGCGTCGAGCACGAGTTGGCGAAGCTCGGTACGCACCTGGGGAAGTTCGGCGGCCAGGTCCAGGCCGCGGTCGCGGCGCAGCCGATCCATCAACTCACCCGGGGCGCTCGCCGGGGACTGGCCCCCGGTGAGGATGAAGAACGCCAGCGCCCCCAGCCCGAACACGTCGATCCGGACCGGGTCGGCGGGGCGCAGCCCTTCCGGGGCGGCGAACAGCCGCGCCGTCTCACCGGGAGCGGCGGCCATCAGCGACAGCGACCCCGCCGACAGCCGGCTCACCGCGGTGTCGGGGTTGGCGGGCAGGATGCCGGCACTGTCCCAGTCGGTGATTTGCGGCTTGAGTTGGTGGCCGTGCTCGCGGACGGCGACCGAGCGGGGGTTGAGGCTGCGGTGCACCACCCGGTTGCGGTGCGCGTAGTGGACGATGTCGGCGATCCCGCCGATGAGCTTGAGCTGGTCCTCCAGCGCGAGGGTGTCGGTGTGCTCGGCCAGCCACAGATCCAGCGGGCTGTCGCCCTTGGGCTGCGGGAACACCAGCCCGATACCCAACTCCGGCTCCTCGACCAGATCCTCGGGGACCTGCAGACCGTCGTACCGCAGCCGGGACAGCAGATGGAACTCGCTGGTGACCGCCTGCTTGCGGGCGTGGGTGTCCGCGGACGAGGCGGACTGCCCGACGGTGTAGAAGCGGATGCGGGCGTGCCGTTCGGTGTCGACGTGGTGAAACGCCGGCCAGTCCTGCCAACCCTCGCCGTCGGCCAGCGGCTGCTCGTCGATGATCCAGGAACCGACCTCGCGCTGGCGCCGCGGCGCCAGGCCGATCTTCTTCATCAGCTCGGCGACCAGAAGGCTGCCTTCCTCCGAGATCGGAGGGCGCTGAGCGGGAGCCAGCAGCCGCTCGGAGATACCGGGCAAGCCGCTGATCGTGGACTGGTTGTCCAGGCCGTAGAGGTTGATCCGCGAGCTTTGCGGCAGATCGCAAACGAACTCCTGGTTGTGCAGGAACACCAGTTCCTGGACGTAGGGAATCGCGCCCTTCGGGGCGTTGCCGGTCAGCTGGCGCAGCGAGTCCTTGAGCAGCGAGGAGAAGTACTGCGCCTTGCGCCGGGTCAGCAGCAACGGGGAGTCCTCGGCCCGGTGGCCGGTGCGCAGCCACACGTGGTCGTTACCGGTCAGGATGCCCCGGTAGTGCTTGAGTTCGATGAGGTAGAGGCAGTCGCGGGCCAGGACCAGCAGGTCGACCTCATGCCAGCGGCCCCGGTTGTCGCGGAACTCGAAGTTCGCCCACGCCCGGAACGGGGGAGCGTCCGGCAGCAGAGCCTTGACGATCTCCAGGCCCTGCTTCTCATGGACGAACTGAGACTCGGCAATCGTGACCCAGCGGCCGTCCTTCACCGTTGAGCCACCCCCTTGGCGTTGCAGTATGCAGGGCTAATTTACTTGCTCGCCTTCGGGAGCGGACCGATAGCGGGACGCTGTGTGCCGCGGTATGCAGGTGCTATCGGACTATCCCTTCCCCTTCCATGAGCGCGTCCGCATCGCTGCGACCGTGCGACTTGGAGGTATTTCTGTCAAAATGTGTTAATGGCGCGCAAGAAGACGACTGTCTACATCGACGAGGGGTTGTTGCGAGCGGCGAAGGTGGTTGCCGCCCGTACCGGCAAACACGATTACGAGGTCTTCGAAGACGCGTTGCGTCAGCATCTGGGGCTGGCCGGAACCCTCGAACGGATCTGGGCTGGCATCACACCGCAGGATGCGCCCGACGATGTAGAAGCCGCGCGCATTGCCGCGGAGGAATTGGCGGCGGTGCGTGCTGAGCGTTCGCCGCGCGGTGCGGGTAGAGCTTCCTGAACACGCCACTGAAGGTCGTGATCGACCCGAACGTATGGGTATCGGCAGTTATCAATCCTTACGGCACTCCGGCGCGTGTGGCGGAAGCGGTCGCCCGGAATGTGATTACCGCGGTTGTGAGCCAGCAACTGCTCGACGAGTTGGCGGCGGTGCTGATCCGACCGAAATTTCGGAAGTGGATAAGTACCCGTGACGCAGTGGCGTTCGTCGACAGCCTCGGGGCCCACGCGGACCTTCGGGAGAGTCCGGAACCATCGATGACTCCGATTCGGGATCCCAACGACGCCTATCTGGTGGCACTCGCGGAGGCCACCGGATCTCTGCTTGTAAGCGGCGACGAGGACCTCCTCGCTGGACACTTGGATCCGCCGGCAATCAGCCCAGCTCAGCTACTGGATCTTCTCGACGTCGACGGCCCGGTGCAAAACTGACCGGTGGAATGAGGCCGTCTTCCTGGGCCGGTACTCCGCTCAGTGTCTGCCCGAACATGCCGGTGTTATCCCGAAAGGTGTCAGCGCGATGTGGTTACCTTTCGGACGCGGTCGATTCTCATTTGTCACCGATCTAGGGGGAGTGCACACGTGACCGAACCAGCGGTGGAAGCGGCCCAGCGGCACCTTAAGCAGGCGATCGACCTGTTCACATTCCTCGCGCGGGCTCAGCAGTTGATGGCCAAGCCGGCCACGACCACTGAACAGTTCGAGACGGTCGTGTGGCTGGGTGCCCTGCCCGACCATCCCGCGATCGACTCGGCGCACCGCGTCGGCGCACCCGAGGCCGACGCCCCGATCCTGAAGGTGCAACGCGTCCCGCGCATCGACCCGCCGGCGCCCCCTGAGGAACTGAAACCTTGGCTTCTCGGCGACATCAGCGACCCGGACGGTACGCCGACATTGCGCGACGCCATCCTCACAGAGGCGCCCAGACCGGCCGGCTCATCCCAGGAAGACGACGCGGTGGTTCAGCGCCTCGAACTCGTCGACGCGCCGGAGGTTGCTGCTCTCTTCGACACCTGGTTGGCCGACTGGGTTCTGTGGGCTGACCAGGAGCGTCGTGACCGGGCAGTTCGCGAGGTCTACAAGGAACTGTTTGGCATTCAACTGGCCTCGACCGATCACAGCGAGGAGTTTGAACTCGTCATCGGCGTCGGCTGCCTGTCCTGGCGGCCCGAAAGTCATCCTCAGGTCCGTCGCCACGTCGCAACCGCTCCGGCCGCAATCGAGTTCGACAAGGGCAGCGGTGAACTGAAAGTCGTCCAGGTCTCCTCGCCCGAGGCCGTCGCGATCGAACTCGAGATGCTCAATCCGTCGCTGATCGCCAGCCCGGCAAGCATGGACGAGGTCAAGCAATTGGCGGCCGAGTATGAAGGCCATCCTCTCGACAAGGACGGGATGGGCGACATCTGCCGTCGTCTTGTTCACCGTCTCGATCCGGGGGCCGAGTACGACGACGAAAGCCTCGACCCTCCTGACACGGTTGACCCCCGGGCGGCCTACGCGCCGGCGCTGATCCTTCGTCGTCGCACCAACAAAGGCCTGGTCAAGATCTACGAGACCATCGTGCGACAACTCCGGGAGGCCTCGGACGTTCCCAGCGGGATTCTGCCCCTTATCGATCCCGACATCACGCCCGTCGTCGAGGAGAATCCAGCCCCCGGCGCCGTCGTGTCGGTGGACGGTGACTACTTCCTTCCGCTACCGGTTAACGATCAGCAGCAACGAGTGATCGACCGGGTGGATCGGAACGCGCAGACCGTGGTCCAGGGACCGCCGGGAACCGGCAAGACCCACACCGCCGCGGCTCTGGTGTCGCATCTTCTCGCCAAGGGTTCGAGGGTGCTGATCACGGCCCACACTGACCGGGCGTTGCGTGAGGTCCGGGCGAAGTTGCCCGAGAAGATTCAGGCGCTGGCGGTTTCGGTGATCGGGCAGTCGCGCACCGACATGGCTGAGTTGCGCACCGCAGTTGACAGCATCTCGGCCCGCGCCGACGAATTCGAACTCGACGATTCCAACCGAGCCATTGACGGGTACCTCGCAACCATCGAACGGCTGCGTCGGGAGCGCGCGGAAACCTACCACCGGCTCATTGCCATCCGCCGACAAGAGATCGAGACACGTTCCGACGGACCGGAAGAGGGCACCCTCGCCGCCATCGCGTACCGCCATCTTCAAGACGAAGGCCAGTTCTCCTGGATTCAGGAGTTCGGTGTCCAGACGACGACCGGCGGCGCCCCGGTGTCGTCCTCGGAGATCATGCGCTGGCGCTCGATGCTTCGCGATCAGGACATCATCGCCAACGAGGAGCAGGCGAAGCAGCGGATGCCCGACCCGTCGACGCTGCCGACCCCACTGGACTTCTCCGCCCTGGTCGAGGCAGAACGGACCGCCATCGCCAGAAGAGACGGCTTCGACAGGCTGCTGGCGCATCAGTCCTTCGAGTTCGTCAGGCAGCTTCCCCCGGAGTTGCGCGAGCGCCTCCAGCGGGGAGTCTCCGATCTGGCCAAGCGGGCAACCGAACTCGAACGCCGTCAAGAGGCCTGGATGAACGCCGCGCTGAACGATGTTCGGACGGGCCGTGCTCAGCCGTGGCTGGCCCGCGCCGCTCAGATCCAGGACTTCGACGCTCAGGCGGCCGCACTGATTCAGCGGTTCGGCCAGGCGACCACCGTCCGGATCAGTGAGGGTGAGCTGGCCGTGCATCAGCAGGTCGCGCGGTCCCTGCTGGCTTACCTGGACGCCGGCAACACGATCAAGACACTGCCGGACGGGTCGCCGAAGATCGGTGCGTTTTCCAACAAGGTGGTCAAAGCGGCCACCGGCTTCTTCTCGCAGGTGCGGGTCAACGGGCTGCCCGCTGCCACGCGAGAGCAGTTGTGCGCCTTCATCGACTGGGTCGACGCGGATCGCATCCTCAACGCGATGGATGCGGCCTGGCCCTCAAACGTCGTCATCCCGGAGGAGGACACGCCGGATGAGAGGTTGCAGTGGCACCGCACCGAACTGATGCAACTTCACCAGGTTCTGGACTTGGGCCGACGCTTACAGGAAGAACGCGAATGGTTCGATGCCAACGGACTTCCCGTCCCGGATTGGAACAACCTCGACGACATCCTGCGCTACGCGCATCTGGTTGAAGCCGCGACGGCAGCAGACGAGGCTGTCGCCTCCGCGGCGCCGATCGAAGAACTCAGCGAACGGCTGAAGTCGGCGGGACCGTGGCCGGATCTCCCAGCCGTCACCGCCGATCTTCGCACGGCGGTGGATGGCCGCGACGTCAATGCCTACTCGACCGCTTACCACCGGCTGACCCACTTGGTTTCGATAGCAGGTGCCGTCGCCGAACGTGACCGCATTCGCGCGGCGTTGGATTCGAAGGCCCCGAACCTGGCCGAGGCCATTGCCGCCCATCACCTCGACCCGGTGTGGGACAGCAGACTGGCGGCTTTCGAGGACGCGTGGCGTTGGGAGATGACCGGACGCTGGATCCTTGCGCAGGACGGTGAGGACGCGAATTCGCTGAAGGTTCGGCTCAATTCGATCGAGGGTCAGATTCGAACCGAAGTTGAGAATCTGGCCGCCGAACGTGCCTGGCAGCATGCGGTATCGCCGGGCAGGCTCACCGGAAAGGCGCGCGCGAACCTCACGCAGTACGCGCAGTTGGTGTCCGCGCTGGGCAAGGGCACCGGCAAGTACGCGGCGAAGAAGCGCGCCGACATCGCTGACGCTATGGACCGTTGCCGGCCCGCCGTTCCGGTGTGGATCATGCCGCTGTACCGGATCGCTGAACAGATGCGCGTGGAGCCCAATCTGTTCGACGTCGTCATCGTCGATGAAGCTTCGCAAGCCGGTCTGGAGGCGTCGTTCCTGCAGTACCTGGCCCCCAAGATTGTCGTGATCGGCGACGACAAGCAGGTGTCGCCGTCAGCGGTGGGTGTCGATCAGCAGCAGCTGCTTGACCTGGCCAACGTCCATCTCGCCAACGACACCTATCGGGCTTCATGGGTGGACCCCAAGCGGAGCTACTTCGACGAGGCCAACATGCGCTTTGGCGGGCGCATCACGCTGACCGAGCACCGTCGCTGCGTCCCGGAAATCATCGGGTTCTCCAACCGGATCGCATATGAGCCGGAAGGTATTCGCTTGGTTCCGGTACGCCAGTTCGGGGCCGACCGGCTCGATCCCGTCAAGGTGGTGTTCGTCGCCGACGGTGTGGAGTCGGCGAGGAAGACCAATCTGGTTGAGGCGGAAGCGATCGTCGATCAGATCCGCGAATGCCTGGCCGACCCGAAGTACGACGGCGCCACGATGGGCGTCATCTCGCTCACCGGCAAGGAGCAGGCGAAGCTCATCGAAAGCAAACTGCTTGATGTCGTTCCACCCGAGCAGTGGACGATTCGAGAACTTCGTTGCGGCGACGCGTCGGACTTCCAAGGTTCCGAACGGGACGTGATGTTCCTGTCGATGGTGAAGGCGCCGTCGGAGGGAAAGCGATTCCTCGCGTTGACGATGTCGCAGTACGTCCAGCGCTTCAATGTGGCGGCTTCGCGTGCGAAGGACCAGATGTGGGTTTACCACTCCATGCCGCGTGAGGCGTTGACGAACCCCGAAGATATGCGTTTCCAGTTGCTTGACTATTGCTACGGGATCGTCCACCGGTCCGCCAACGACGTCGACGTCACGATGCCGGGACCGGTGCCCGAGGACGTGTTGGTCGCGCCCTTCGACTCGTTGTTCGAGCAGCGAGTGTTCAACCGGATCGCTGACCGCGGATACACCGTCCTGCCGCAATACCCCGCACAGGGCTACAAGATCGACCTCGTGATCGTCGGTGCGACAACACGACTCGCGGTCGAGTGCGACGGCGACACCTGGCACGGTCCCGATCGCTACGAGGCGGACTTGGCCCGGCAACGTGAGCTGGAGCGGTGTGGTTGGCAGTTCCACCGGCTTCGCGAGTCACTGTTCTACGCCGATATGCCGGCCGCATTGAGGAGCCTGTGGGACAGGCTTGACGACTTGGGGATTCACACCGCCGACTGGGTGGCACCGGAAGCCGACGTCCCGGTCGCGGACGTAGCCGACGAGTTGCCTGCCGATGAGGGTGCAGCAGGGCAAGCCCAGCAGGTCTCCGATCCGGATGACGATCTCGATGACTTCGGTACTTCGGAGGAGCCATTCGATGAGGCGCCCGAGGAGCAACTCGGAGAGGTGGCCGTCCCAACCGGTTTGCTCCCGCCGTATCGGGCCTTCGACGCGGCACTGCCCGACATCGGCGCCACACCACTGCCCGACATGGTGTCCCACATCGTTCGGATCGTCGACTGTGAGGGGCCGATCCTCGGACATCGCCTGCAGCAGGTCTACGTCAAGGCTGCTGGCGGTAGGCGTGTTGGCAGAGAGATTGCGCGGCAACTGAATCACGCGATCAACCTCGCCGAACGGCGCGGCATGATCGTCGCTGAAAGCCCTCTCGGCGAGGTGGGCGTCAAAGCCCAGACCTACCGGACTCCGTCGCAGCCGAACGTCGTACCCCGCGAACTGGGCCCGCGGACGCTGGAATCCGTGCCGCCAGCCGAGTTGGCGCATCATATGTCGGGTTTGATTCAGGAAGACGACTCACTGACCGAGGAGACGCTTCTTCGCGCCCTACTCGACCTGCTCGGGTTGAAGCGGCTGACCGAGAATGCGCGGTCAGTCATGAGTTCGGCGCTGGGACTGGTGGAGGGCAGAGGCTCGAATACACGTGGAAGGCACGTTCGCGTCGAAGATGACGGTGCGGCTGAGTGGGTCCCAAATTCTCAGTGAGCCCGGTCAATTCGTCGGTGGCTCTTTTCGCATCGGGTGCCTCAACGACAGTGGTGGTCCTCGATGCTGCTGCGGACTCGGGGGTGATTGTCGTTCTGGGCTGGCCGGGATCACCGGGTCGGGCAGTCAGACATTCGCGCCGGTGATCGGCGGCTGTCACCGGTCGCTCGCTTACCCCGTTCATTCTGTTTCATAGCGACTGCGGGCCAAGCCCGTTTGCCGACATGAATTCGATCATTCTTGCGAGGATCTTCTTTGCCGTAGTCAACTCGGCCAAGCGAGCCGAATCCTCGTCGCTGAAGGGTTCTAAGCGGTTGTATTCAGCGCAGATTTGGGCCTCGAACTCTGTGACCTGAAGCCACAGCGTCTCGTCGTGCTGAATCCCCAGAAGCTTCAGCGCGTACTCACCGGCGATCCGCGATAGAAGTATGCGTGGATCTCGGCCGGTCTGGTCCGGCGAGCCGACCGTCGCGGCGACGGTCGCCATGAGCGTCCCTGTGGAGGCTAGGCCACCCAGAGTCGCCAACCCGCCGACCATCCCGCCAGGTCCAAGTGCTGCGAGCCCGCCGGTAAGAGCGGCGGCACCCGCGACGCCGGCAGGTGCAGCAACCATCAGGCCGATGGGTGCTGCCGCGACGAGTGCGATACCAGCTGCGGCGAGCATTAGTCGGCTTGAGGTCGACTTACCGAAGCGGTCGACGACCCCTCGTCTGTCAAGGAGTTCTTCATTGATTTTCGTTACGGATTCCTGCACCCGTTCGCCGAGCCTAAGGGTGAATCCGAGATCCACTGCCACTTCGGGCAACGCTTCTAACTGCGCCCCGCCGGTGTTGATTTCGTAGGGGGCGACGGAGTTTGACGTGGCGAGGACTGCCAGGTGGCGGGCGGCCTCATGCTCCTCCCAACGGTGGGGGAGTCGCGGGAACTGGCCGTCTAGCAAATCGCGCAACTCTGGAGCAAGGGCCTTACCCTCAGCCGCCATCAGTTGCACTTTGGCGACCAAGTCCTCCTGAATGATTCGAAGGACATCTTCGTAGCGGCGTGCAACGTCCTTGTCGGAGATCCGAGTGGTTACACGTCGACCGAACTGAATCGACAGCAGTGCCAGCGCTTCTGCTTCATCGAGGCGCCCCACCAGGGCAGAGCCAGTAGCCTGCTCGGGTTGCTTCGGACGATGGATGACGTCTGCAACCAGCCCTGCCACCGCCTCGTGGCCGAGGTACCTGTCGGCATCGTGAACCATCCAGCCCAACTCGATGAAGAAGTCTTGGGCGGCCGGGAACACTGATGCCAGTCCCCGACCTCCTGTGACGGGGTCACGGGTCTCAACGAAGTTGGACCAGTCGTCAACGTAGGCGTAGGGGAACTTCTTGAGGAGTCTCTCGCTGCCAGCATGGAGGGCCTGGCAGTGGGCAGGACTTCCGATGGTGATGAAGCGGCGAACGTGCAGATCAGGCGGTAAGTGGTCGAGCAGGTCGATCGCGATCACGCTTCCGAGGCTGTGGCCGATCAGAACGATATTGCCGCGGAGATCGCTGATTTCCTTAAGGATTCGCGACATGATTGCACCCCGAAGCTTG
>JAUPLT010000060.1 GCA_030836785.1 Actinomycetota bacterium | reverse complement strand
CTCGCCATCTGCGACGGCGTGGTGGCGCCCTGGTCTGCGTTGTCGGTGGTGGGTCCGAGGTGCGCCCCGAGGAGCTGGCTGCCCATGCCGGGGGTGTCTTTGGTGCCGGCGTTGAGGGAGATGCTGTTGATCATCGCGTCGAACCGCTCGTCGTGGGAGCGCAGCGCGTTGAGGACCTGCCAGACCACTTTGAAGCGCTGGTTGTCGGCCAGGGCGGTGGCGGGTTCGACCCCCGACGGTACGGCGATGGGCAGGATGACGTAGCCGTAGTCCTTGCCCGGGGACAGCCGCATCACCCGGCCCACCGATTGCACCACGTCCACCACGGAGTTACGAGGGTGCAGGAACAGCACCGCGTCCAGGGCGGGGACATCAACCCCTTCGGAGAGGCACCGCGCGTTGGTCAGGATGCGGCATTCGCCCTCCACCACAGGGGCTTTGAGCCACGCCAGTTCGGCGTTGCGGGTCAGGGCGTTGTAGGTGCCGTCCACGTGGCGGACGTCGCAGACCAGGCCGCGGTTGGTGTCGCTGACCGGGTGCCCGTGGTCTTCCATGGTGTCGAGGGTCTGCTGATAGCTCGAGACCACGCGCGGGAACATCTTGGCCAGCTGTTTGGAGGCGGCGATGTCTTTGGCGAAGGCGACTGCGCGTTGCATCGGCGGGTCGTCGGCGGCGAAGTTGGGGGTGCCGTCGGCGGTGGCCCCGGCGCGTTTGGCCAGGCCGTTCCAGCAGCCGACGATCTTTGAGGCGTCATCGAGGTGCAGTTCGCCCTCGGCGGCGAGTTGTTGCTGCATGGGGGCGGTGATGGCCGACTCGTCGACGGTGAGGACCAGCACCTTGTAGTCGGTGAGCAGGCCGCGCTCGACGGCATCGCCGAACGACAGGTGATGGAACTCCGGGCCGTAGCGCACCTCGTCGTCCATCGACACCAGCTCGGCGGAATACTGCTCGGCCTTGTCCTTGACGGTTTCGGCGAAGATTCGCGGGGTCGCCGTCATGTATAGCCGGCGGGCGGCGCAGATGTAGTCGGCGTCGTGGATGCGCACGAAGTTCGACTCGTCGTCACCGGCCAGGGTGACCCCTGTCGTGCGGTGGGATTCGTCAGCCACCACAAGGTCGAAGCGGTCTACTCCGAGGGCTTGGGCGTCGGCCACGGTGGGCAGGGACTGATAGGTGGAGAACACCACGGTCAGGCCTTTGGCCCGCTTGCGGTGCTCCATTTCCTCGCGAAGCTTGGCCGGGTTGGTGGTGACCGGGATCGGCACGTCGTGGACGTTGAAGTCTTCGATGCTGCGCAGCTTGCCCACCTTGGTGTCTGAGCACACTCCGAAGGCCCGCATGTCGAGTTCGCACTGCGCGGTCCACTCCCGCAGCGACTGGCTGAGCAGCGAGATCGACGGGACCAGGAACAGCACGCGGGCGCTGCCGCCGGCCTCCTCAGCGATCCGTTCGGCGATCTTCAGGGCGGTGAACGTCTTTCCGGTGCCGCACGCCATGATGAGTTTGCCTCGGTCATTGCCCACCGCGAAGCCGCCCAGGACCGCCTCGATCGCCTCAACCTGGTAGGGGCGGGGCTGCTTCCTCTGTGCGGGGGACAACCCGATGGCGAGGTTGCCTTGCGGCCAGGCGATGTCCCAGTCGATGGGGCTTTCGGCGATGTCGGCCATACCGATCCGCTGCACCGGGATCTGCTGATTGCCTAAGGCGTCCTCGGCGTTCTTGCCCCATTTGTCGGTGGTGGAGATGATCACCCGGTTGGTGAACGGTTTCTTGCCCGAGGCGGTGAAGAACGAGTCGATGTCGCTCTTGGCGAGCAGGTGGCCAGGTTCGTAGAACTTGCATTGGATCGCGGTGAGATTGCCGGTGTCACGCTCCCGGGCCACCAGGTCGATACCGGTGTCCGGCTTGCCGGCCCGGCCTTCCCAGTCGATCCAGCGGCAGACCTCGTCATACTGCTGGGCCAAGGCGGGGTCGAGCTGGAAGTAGCGGACCATCAGCTGCTCAAACAGGGTGCCACGGTCGACGTTGGTCGGCGCCTGCCGCAGAGCGGCGAGAACGTCGCTAATTGAACCCATGTTCACCCCCGGCCATTTGTTGTCTCAAACATAGTGGTCGAGGTAGGTGACACCGGGTTTCACACCCCGGGCCGGCACGCAACCCGCTGTGCGATCGACTGCGCGAGTGACGCGCCCTTATCTGCCTTCGGTGGCGTAGTTTGCGCGGAGACCTATAGCCAGGGTGGCGAGAATCCTGGCCTGGGCCGATGCGATATCGGCGAGAATCGTCATGAGGTGGGCCAAGACGCCTGGATCGTCAATCGGCTTCGCAGCCTTGATTTCCTCGGCCAGGACAGCCATTCCCCTGTGGATGTCCTCGGCTTGGGCGATCAGGGCCCCCCGCGCGGTGGGGTTTGGAGTCGTCGGCCGGGTCGGGTGAAACAGTTGTTGAGGCCACAGCGCGTCAGCAGACGCATTGGGCGACCGCGCGACGCGCAGTCCCCGGCCGGAAGTCGGTACAACAAGACCTGCATGGCGAAGTTCCTGGACCGCTCGTCTGACAGTCGTGCGAGCGACGCCACATTGTTCGGCCAGTTTCGTCTCTGTCGGTAGGCGATCCCCGCAGCGCAGTTCGCCTGAGGTAATCGCATGTCGGAGCATCCTCGCGATCTGTTCGAACGGTGGCGAGCCGTTTTTGCGATCGACCTCACGCAGGGTCAGACACTTCCTCCTTTCCTGCACTACTCCCCCACCGGGGCGCGGAAGTGTTTCCGCCAGAATTCGCGGTCAACGGCGAGGTCTCGGGCACGCTGGTCGGCGCGGTCGGCCTGGCGGATCCGGCGGTCGATCCGGCACCTCGGACGCCGACCGATAGCGCGCAACGATTCGATCAGCAGGCCTATGTGGTCATCGGAGAGGCCGTCGGGCTCCCCTGCCGCGGTGCGGGAGGTGATCACGACGTCGCCGCGCAAAAGTGGTGTCTGCGCCGCGGCAAATCCGGTGAACGCGAACAGCAGTTTGGTGGCCGGTCCATTCAGGCGGCGGCCGCTCATCGCCGGCGTGACCCAGAATTGGTAGGTGCCGTCGGAACTGCTGAGAGCCTCGACGTGGTGTGAGCCGAGCCGGTCGGCGATGTCGGAGACGTCCCTCGCCGTGAAGGTGTACAGCTCCTGATTGCGGCTGGCGAGGACACTACGCATACGAACAAGCGTGCCACGACGGTCGGACATACCGCTGCGCTAACGGGGTTGGCCGTTCAGCGCGGCGTGCCTGTGGCGCGGACCTTCGGCGCGAATCCACGCTGCTCAGCGATACGTGTCAGAGATCGCGGCCGCTGGTGGTGTGTGCGCGGGAGGGGTTGGTGCGGGCGCGGTGGGCGGCGGCTTGTTGTTGCGCCCACTGGTAGGCGGCGGGGTTCAGCCCGCCGGGGGGCTGCTGGTGGGAGGCGTTGGGGGCACTGATGTTTCGGTGTTGTTGGTGTGCGGGGCTGGGGGTGAAAAGGGCGGTGAGACGGGGGTCGGCTTTCCAGCTGTCGCCGTAGATCTGCACCGCCGACCAGAGTGCGATGGCTGGGGTTGCGGGGCCTTGGAGGCGCACGGGTGCGCACTGGTCGTGGTTGAAGGCCATGACCAGTGTGCGGGTGGGCAAGTCGATGTGGTGTTCGGCGAGGTCTTGGTACCAGAAGGATATCCAGCCGCCGTCGGGGCGGTTGCACATGATGCGGGCGGTGGTGGTGAGCACGGAGGCGGGGCGGGTCAGTCGCCATTCGGGTTGGGATTGTTTGGCGGCCTGGCGGTTTCGGCGCCCGTCGAGGGCGGCTTGGGCGGCCATCGTTCCGAGCATCAGCATGGGGTTGTAGGCCATGATGGGCGCTCGGCCGCCGTGGTGGGCGGCGGGGCCGCTTTGGAGGCGGCTGTAGTGGGCTGAGGCGTGGTTGCGGACCTGTTCGCCGGGTTCGAGGAGCAGACCGTGCACCGGGTGGATGGGCGGTTGACGGCCTTGTGCCAGTGCTGTGGCGCATCCGTGGGCGTAGTCCCACCACGGGTCGCCGCTGACACCGGTCGCGGCGGTGCGGGGGTCGGCGGGCATCAGGGATTTCTCGGCTAGAGCGCCAGGCCGCCGCGACCGTCGTCGCGGTCCACGTCGAGGTCGGTGGTGTCGCGGTCGGTGGTGTTCTCGCGGTCGCGGCACTCCTCGCGGTAGGCCTTGGCGCGGTGACGGGTGGCGAGGATGTAGGCGTAGCGGTAGGCCTCAGGTGAGTCGTAGCCGGCTTCCTCGCAGAGAGCGGGGGTCGGGTTGAGGCTCAGCGACCAGCCCGGTTGGCGGCCGGCGGCGCGCATCCGTTCGGCGACGTCGGCGGCGGCGGCTTTGGCGGCGTCGCTTTCTGATTCCAGGCGCAGCACGGCGGTGAGTTCCTCCAGGAGGGCACGTTTTTCGCCGAGTTCGTCGCGGTGCTCGAAAGGTTCCGCGGCGCTGCCGGTGAGGTCGGCGAGTTCATCGGTGATCACCGCCTGGTGGGCGGTGAGCCGTTTGTGGTGCGCGGGAATGTCTTTGTAGAGGTTCTCCGCGCGGGTGAGCAGCCCGCGGGCTTTGGTGTCGGCCCCGCCGAGGGTGGGGTGACAGGCGGCGATCAGGTCGGTGGTGGAGATCGCGATTTCCGCGGACGGGGTTTCGAAGGAGAGGTTCACGGTGCCGGCGACGTTTTCGCGGCGGGCGATCAGGGACAGTCCGTTGATGGTGGCGACGGGGCGGGTTTCCCAGTGCGGGCGGTCGCGCAGTTGTTCCCAGGCGCGTTGGCAGGCGTGGGCGAAGGGCAGGGCGGCGTCTTTGCGGTCGGTGAAGTCGTGGTCGCCGATGGTGGCGGCCAGGGGGCCGGTGGCGCGCTCGGCGATTTGCCCGACCAGGGGTGTGAGTTGGTCGATGGCTTCCTGTCCCCTGGCGATTTGGCGGGTGGTGTCTTTGACGAGGCGTTCGCGGCGGGCAATCGCGTCGAAGTGCGAACGTTCCAGGGCGTCGAGCCGGGCGACCTCGTCGGTGAGTTTGACCTGCTGGATGTAGCGCGGGTCTCCGGTGGAGGCGGCTTTGGTTTCGGCGGCGCTGGCGGTGAACTCTCCGCCGATGTCGTCGACTTCGGTGGCGTCGACCTCGTTGCGTTTGATCTGTTCGATGAACATCGCTTTGGCTTCGACTTTCTGCCACATGAAGGTGTCGAAGCTGCCTTCGGTCACGTAGTTGAGGATTTCGACTTCGGCGTTTTGGTTGCCTTGGCGGATGGCCCGGCCTTCGCGCTGCTCGAGGTCGGCGGGCCGCCATGGGACATCGACGTGGTGCAGGGCCACGGCGCGGGTCTGCACGTTGGTGCCGGTGCCCATTTTTTCGGTCGATCCGATGAGCACCGAAACCTCGCCGCGGTTGCATTGGTCGAACAACTGCAGTCGTTCGTCGGCGGTGCGGGCGTCGTGGATGAACCGTATCGCCGCGGGGTCCAGGCCCTGCTCGACCAGTTCGTCGCGGATCGCGGAGTACATCGAAAAGCTTTGGCCCTCTTTGGGTGTGCCGCGGTCGCAGAACACGATTTGCAGGCCCCCGGTGCGCTCCATGGGGGCTTTGGTGTCCGGGGAGAGGTACACGTTGTCGGCGGTCTGGCGGTGTATGCGCATGATTTCGTCGGCGACCGTCTTGGCGCGGGAGGTTTCGGGTTTGGCCAGGTTCGCCAGCCGCGGGTCGAGGGAGACGTTGCGGCCGTCGTTGCTGATTTTGAGGATGTTGTCCAGATCCATGCGTTTGGGGTCGATGGATGCTGCGCGGTGGGCCATGTCGGTGATGAAGTCCTTCACTTCCTGGCTGGGGGTGATGGTGATGATGGTGCGGCGTCCGCCGGCCAGTTCGGGAAGCGTGAGTCCTGTTCTGCCGCTGGCGACTTGGTTACGGGTGACGACGTCGGTGAACACCGAGGACAGGGAGAGGAGTTCTTGGAGGTTGGTGAACTTGCCGACGCGGGTCACCGGGTGCAGGCCGGTGCCGGTCGCGTTGGCTTCCACGGTGCTGACCTGGGCGGTGAAGGTGTGTCCCCAGTCGTTGATGTCGGCGGTGCCGCTGTCGGTGAGCAGGTCGGGGCGCAGGTAGGACTGCATCACGTACAACTCGCCGAGGCTGTTGGCGACGGGGGTGCCGGTGGCGAAGGTCGCTACCCGTTCGACCACCTCTGCCGGCGGTGTGCCGGCGGCCACCGCTTCGTCGCGGCGGCGCGCCCGCAGCACCATCAGTTTGAGGTCCAGATCGGTGGCTTTGTTCGACCCTGACGGGCAGCCGAGTTCGCGGATCTGCGACACCCGGGTTTTGTTCTTGTAGTGGTGGGCTTCGTCGACGAACAGGTAGTCACAGCCGGTTTGTTCGAAGGTGACGCCGGTGTCTTTGTCTTCGGCTTTCTGCAGCTTGGCCAGTTTGTTGGCCTGCCGTTTGAGCGCCGCCTCGATCATTTTCTTGGTGAGGGGATTCTCGGCGGTGCGCAGCTGCTCCTCCAGGGCGCTGAGTTCACGCTGCTCGTAGTCGATGCGGATTTGGGGATGGACGTTGATCCGCTCGAACACCGACTGCGGGACGATCACCATGTCCCATTCGCTGGAGGCGGATTGGGCGGCCAGTCTGCGGCGTTCTTCGGCATCGGCGCCGGTGGCGCCCATCAGGATTTTCGAGGTCGGATACCACCATTTCGCCTCTTTGGTGACCTGCTCGATGAGGTGGTTGGGGACCACGATCCACGGCTGTTTGACCAGTCCGAGGCGTTTGAGTTCCATGGCGCCCATGAACATGGTGCCCGACTTCCCGGCGCCCACCACATGATCGAGCAGCACGGTCGGCTCGGCGATGATCCGCGCCACGGCGTTGCGCTGGTAGTAGTGGGGGGCGAACCGGGTGGACAGACCGGGCAGCGACAGTTGCGACCCGTCATAGATCGGGGCGCGGAGGCTGTTGAAACGGGTGTTGAACTCGGTGACGAGTTCCTCGCTGCGGGCCTCGTCCTCCCATACCCACTTGCTGAAGCGGTCCATCAGCTTGCCGCACTTGGCTTGTGCGGCGACGGTGGCGGCGCGGTCGATGGCCGGGCCGCCGCGTAGTTCGATGTCGCGGGCCGGCCGGTTGACGACGATCGTCTGGGAGTTCAGGGCAGCGTCGAGCAGGTCGATCGCGTCGCGGTGCCCTGTGCCCCACGTTTCGGTCATCGCGACGGTGGTGCGTGTCCACCCGGGGCAGTCCACCGCCCATTTGCCGTTGTGGTGGGCGATGGTGATGCGTCGCGCCTCGAGTACCTCGCGGGCGAACTGTTCGATGAACTCCGCTTTGATCCACGGCGCACCGAGGTGGGCTTTGATCTGGCTGGACATTTTGTCGACCGGCATCACCTCGCGCAACGCGTGAACGTAGTCGGCGTAGATCGGGTTGGTGTCGGCGGCGGCGCGTGCCTGCGCCAGTTTGCGTCTGACGTTGCCCGACAGCGCGGTCGCGGCCGGGATGAGTTGCTCGGGATTGCTCAGCGAGGGATAGACCAGTCCGCGCAGCTGCTCGCGGACGGAGTCCTCGGGGGCGGCCAGGAGTGCGGCGATGTGGGCGACATCGACGCGGTGATGCTGATCCAGGCATACCGCGAGCGCGTCGTGGATGTTCTCGGCGTGGGTGATGGTGACGGGATCGGCGAGCAGGTCCACCGAGAATATCGGTGCCTTGGTGGGCAGACCGGTGTCGGGATCGACGCCTTCGAGGGCCTGCAGGGTGGCCCAACCGGGGTCGGCCCGCAGGGCGGAAGCCACGTGGGGTCGACGTTTCTGCGGGGCGGCGGGTTCCCATGCGGCGCTGTCCCATTCGGCCGCCAGCTCGGCGGGGATGTCGGATTCGTCGGCGTTGTTCGCCGCGCACCACGCCTTGTGAGCCCGGGCGACTGCGGCGTCGTGCTCGGCTTGGGTGCGCGGTTTGGGCTCGGTGAGTTTGAATCTGTTGACCGGGCCGTGCTTGGCGACGTAGGCGTCGTAGAGGCGGTTGAGGTGGGCGCGGAGGTGTTCGCGTTGCGGGCCGGCGGCGGCGGTGCGCTGGGAGCGGGTGACGGCCTCGGCGGCGTCGCGCAGCGCGAGCAGTTCCAGCGTCTCGGCCTTGCGCGATTTGAAGATCGTGACTTGTTCCCAGCCGCTGCCCGTCCACGACTGAAACGACTGGGTGTCGGTGTCGAAACGCAGGGAAAACAGAGGGATTTCACCGTCGTTGGATGCGGTGAGCAGTCCGGCGTCGAACGATATTTCGGTGACGTCGACCAGTGTTTCGGGGGTGGCGGTGAGGGCCTTGCCCCGTGCGCGGGCCTCATTGACGATGATCGACAGCCGCTCGGAGAGTGCGGCGGCCACATCGGAGTCGCTGGTGATGGTGAGGGTGTCGTTGCCGTACTGGCCGTGGCCGGCGCGGGCCACTCCGATGATGTTGTCGGGATGGGTCTGGAAGTAGGTGTTAACGGGGATGTCGACCATGCCGTCGGTGGAGGGCACGGCCATCTCGGCGCTGCGGACCCATTCCAGAGTGGCCGGGTCGATGTCCTCTCCCGGGTCTCGGCGGCGCAGGACGAGGACGTCGGTGACGACGCTGGTACCGGCGACACGCTGAAACGCGTTGGTGGGCAGGCGCACTGCGCCGAGAAGCTCCGCGCGGGCGGCGATGGCCTGGCGAGCCCGCGGGGTCACCGCATCCATAGTGAAGTGGCTGGTCAGCGCGACGACGTAGCCGCCCGGAGCGGTCAAGTTCACCGCTTTGAGAAGGAATGCGTTGTGGATGGAGAACCCGCTCGGGTTGTGTGCGGGGTCGGCGACCACGAACTTCCCGAAAGGCACATTTCCGACGGTGGCGGCGAAGGAATTGTTGGGTACGCGAGTCGATTGGAAACCTTCCAGCCGCACCTGCGCCGACGGGTACAGGTGCGCGGCGACCGCGGCGGTGATCGGATCGTTTTCCACCCCGACCATCTGGGCGCTCGGGGGCGCCAATCCCATGAAGGTGCCTGCACCGCAACCGGGCTCCAGCACCCGACCACCGGTGAACCCGGCGTCCTGCACGGCCTTCCACATGGCCGCGGCGATGGCCGGGTCGGTGTAGTGGGCGTTGAGAATGCTCGCTTCGGCGGCCCTGTACTCGGTCGGGGTGAGCACTGATTTGAGGTACTCGCGCTCGGAGGAGAAGGTGTCGCGGCGGACATCGAACAGATCGGGCACCGCCCCCCACCCTGACCACCGCGCCAGAACTTCCTGCTCGGCGGGGGTGGCGTGCCGGCCGTCGGCCTGCAAGCGGCGCAACAGCTCGATGACCGCGATGTTGGCGTCGATACGGGATTTGGCTCCCGACGGGACACGAACCGCGGTGTCGTGGTCGATATCGGTGGCGGCAGGCGATGCGGCGCTGTCGAGCATCGCGTCGCCCTCGACCACCGTCAGCGCGGGCCTGGCGCCGAGGGCGCCCGCGGTCGGCGATTCCTCGGCGGCCGCAGCGCTGGTTTCAGTGGGGGGAACCACCGACAACGCCGGTGGTGATGGGGGTGGTGGCGGTGAGGGCTCCCCCACCGCCACCACCTTCGCGGGCTGGGGGGCGGTGTGGCGTACCGGCGGCAGTGGTGTGCCGCCGGGATCGACCACCCGCGGGTCAAGCGGCTGATCGAAGCTGTCGTCGTCGTCGAACAGCGACAGTTGATCCTCAACGGGGGCTGCCGCTTTCGGGCGGCGGCGGTCTACTCGGGTGCGCGTTTCATTCGGCATAACATCTCGTTGATTTCGGGGACTAAGTCCTGGGCGAGTTGATCGCGGCGGTTGCGGGGCACGGGCCGGTTTTCCTCGAGCCGGGCAGCCAGTAGATCGGCGGCCAGCACCTGGAACATGGTGCTGTGGTCGGGCCAGACCAGGCGGACGTGTTCGTCGATGGCGTCGGTGGCTTCGGCGACCCGGTAGCGGTGATCCATCCACCGCTTGTCCCACGGCACCCCGCTGACCGGCTCGGGCGGAATCGCGTCGCCGTCTTCGTCAAGCGGGATTCTGTCGTACAGCCGTTCGCGGACGACTGCTTCGCGAGCGTTCTCCAACGCGGTTTCATAGATTCGTTTGGTGGTGGTGAAATCCGGCGGCTGCCCGTGATTGTCGTACCAGGCCTGCACGGAGGTGTCTCTGATGTCCATCGCGAGATCGCCGGCTTCGATCTCCAACCGCTCGGCCCACAGCGAGATGAACGTCTCGCGCTGCTCTGCAGTCCAGTCGGTCGGGATCGCCAACCATTTGCCGTAGACCTCCGAGACCGCGCTGTGCATCCATCCCGGCATCGTTGTCCTCGGCTTCCCGGTTGCGGTTCGGGGTGTGGGCGTTGATCTGGAGTTCCAGAGCAGATGTTCGCCGCTGACTCTGATGCTCATGTGTCGGGCTTGTCGCCGGGATCTGCCGGGTAGTGTCGGGGGTCTTCGAGGTCGCTGATCACCACCGCGATTTGGCTCATCACCCGGTCGACATCGGCGAGGAGCTGCTCGACCGCTTGATCCTGGCGCTGGAGCCGGGCCTTGGTCTGCATCAACAGATCAAAGGCGGCGTTGAGCGGGACGACCGCCCGGTGGGGCGAGAGCGGCACTCCCCGAGGTGTCGGCTGGCCGCCGCGCAACACCGCCAACGCCGATCCGGGTTCCCAGTTGGCGAAAGTGTCGATACGGTGCAACGTTTCGGCGCTGGGGGCATATCCGCGTCGGCCGAGAGTCGCCATCGTCGACCGGCCCGGCCCACCGATCTGGGCGAAACGCTGCTTGGAGATCCCCAATTCGGCCAGCCGCTCCCCCACCAGCCGTTTCAATTCCTCATAGTGGTAGGCGGATTGGTCGTCCTTGGCCATCTCAAAATAGATGGAGTCCAGCGCGCCCTCATCCAACGCCGTCTCAGGATTGGCTGTCGCATACTCCCGCGTCACCGGCTCCTTGCCGTACAGCGCCGCGTTCGCCGACCCCGGCACCCAACTGAGCAGCTCATCGAACTTCGCCAACGTCACGAAACTCGGCACCCGGCCGCCGGGCTTGTTGAGGCTGTGCAGCGTGGAGCGGCTCACAATGCCCTGTTTCGACGCCGCCAAGGTGCTCAACCGCAGATCGGCCAACCTCGCCTGGACGTGCTTGGCCAGCAGGGCGACATTCGGTTCACCCTCGTGTTCCTCATTGAGATAAGCGATGCTGGACACAGCGCGCGGCGTCTCGGTGATGGTGTCGCCTCCCAACAAGTCGCGCCGAACGCTTCGCCCGGCTATGCCCAATCCTAGACCGGAATAGAACAACGATACACATTCACACACCGTCTAGTGTTCACATATTCCCGCCCCCCTTTTGCCTGACATGCCCCGCGGGGCCTTTCCCACACTCAGCACCTAATCCGCCCCCCTCAACCGGGAGTTCTGGCGAGCTTTTTGGGGGGGTCTCTGAGAAAACCTTCTCGGCGCTCGTAGGCGCTCGGCACGCCGCCCGGCAATACACTCCCATATGGGGTATAAGTTA
>JAUPLT010000059.1 GCA_030836785.1 Actinomycetota bacterium | reverse complement strand
GGCTCTCCTGACCCTTCCGTGGGTCGGTTTTTGCCCTGAGTGGGCGCACGTCGTTGTCGCTTAAGGTTTCTGGCTTGTCAAGGGTCAGGAACCAAGAGAGCGGGCAACGACGTGCGCAATGTGAGGTTATGGCGTGGGCTGCTGGCTGTCGACCAGCGCACCGTGATCGAAGAGATCGAGTTCGAGGAGCACGACGCCGACGGGGACGGGGACACTCTCGTGGTGGCGCGGGTGCGGCCGCGCAGCGGTGTCTCACGGCGTTGTGGTCGCTGTGGGCGGCGGGCGCCGTGGTACGACCGCGGGGAGGGAACCCGCCGGTGGCGGGGTCTGGACTGGGGCACCGTGCAGGTCGTGTTGGAGGCCGACGCTCCGCGGGTGAACTGCCCTGAGCACGGGCCGACGGTGATCGCGGTGCCCTGGGCGCGGCACCGGGCCGGGCACACCCTGGCCTTCGACGCGACGGTGGCCTGGCTGGCGGTGGCCTGCTCGAAAACCGCGGTGTGCGAGTTGATGCGGATCGCCTGGCGCACCGTCGGGGCGGTCGTGGCCCGGGTCTGGGCCGACACCGAGAACACTGTGGACCGCTTCGCCGGTCTGCGCCGTATCGGTATCGACGAGATCTCCTACAAACGCCACCACAAGTACCTGACGGTCGTTGTCGACCACGACACCGGGCGGCTGCTGTGGGCCGCCCCGGGCCGCGACAAAGCCACCCTGAGGGGGTTCTTCGACGCCCTCGGGGACCAACGAGCCGCCCAGATCACCCACGTCTCTGCCGATGCCGCCGAGTGGATCGCCGCGGTCATCACTGAACGCTGCCCGGCTGCGGTGTTGTGCGCTGATCCGTTCCATGTGGTGGCCTGGGCCACCGAAGCCCTGGACACCGAACGGCGCCGGGCCTGGAACGACGCCCGTGCCCTGGCCCGCACCGAACCCCGCCGGGGGCGGGGCCGGCCTGCCAGGGACGCCGCACCCCGGCCGGCCCGGGAACGAGCCCGCCGGCTCAAGGGTGCCCGCTACGCCCTGTGGAAGAACCCCGAGGACCTCACCGAAAGCCAGAACGCCAAGCTGGCCTGGATCGCCAAGACCGATCCCCGACTGCACCGCGCCTATCTGCTCAAAGAAGGCCTGCGCCATGTCTTCACCGTCAAAGGAGAGGAAGGCAAACAAGCCCTGGACCGGTGGATCTCCTGGGCGCGGCGCTGCCGTATCCCGGCCTTCGTCGAGTTGGCCCGCAAGATCGTCAAACACCGCCACTCGATCGACGCCGCCCTCGAACACGGGCTCTCCCAGGGACTGATCGAATCGACCAACACCAAAATCCGCCTGCTCACCCGGATCGCGTTCGGATTCCGATCCCCAGAAGCACTCATCGCCCTGGCCATGCTCGCCCTCGGCGGCCACCGCCCCGCACTACCCGGCCGAAAACCCACCCACGGATAAGTCAGAAGAGCCACATTTCTTGAGCAAATCCTGACAGTTGTCCCCGCCTTGCCTTGCAGTTGGCTGCATACCGTCAGTGACAGGTCGGCACACCGCCGACGCAATAGTCCGACAACCCCGAGAGAGGTGACCCGATGACCACCTTGGTCGCAGTGCCCCAGAAGCCCACTCGTCCCGGAGTGGGCGGTATAGACACCATCGTCCTGCCGCAGCGTTTCGATGTGCACGAGATCCCCCGCTTCGAGTTGATGGTCGCGGGGGCGGTCGCGGCGGGCGGGGTCTTGAAGATCGACGCCTCTGAGGTTCGGCACCTGGACCGAAGCGCGATCGACTGCCTGATCGCGACACGGTTGCGCTGCATGGACCACGGTGGTGACCTGACCCTGGTTGCGGCCAGTGTTGCGGCCCGCGTGATCCTCGAGTTGTCGGGCCGCTACGAAGCCCTCAATCCCATCGACGGCACTGATCGTCAGGAAGAGGCCGACTTTGACGAGGCGGCGGCGTGAGCACCTCAATCCTGCGCCCGCAGGGCGTGCTGGGTGCGGTCGAGGCTGAGAGCTTGAGAGATTCGTTCACGCGTGTCCTGCTGAACGGTGATTCCGGACTCATCGTCGATCTCACCGATGTCCAGGTCCTTTCCGCAGCTGGTCTCGTCGCCGTCACCAACCTCCTCATGCAGGGTCGGCGCAGCGGAATTCAGGTCCGGGTGTTGCCGCCGGAAGAGGGCTCCGAGGCGGGCCTCGTGCTTGAACAGGCGGACCTACGGCGCTTCCTCATGCCCGGGGGTCTGTGGAACGTTCAGGCAGATGAACCCCGCTCCCGCGGAATCTTCAGCCAGGCTGCCCCGCGTGCGCAGTCGCTACGGAACCAAGCACCGCAGTATCTGCGGACCCTCTTCTCGAGCCGATCCTGACGATTTCCTTACCGCTTCCGTGCATCTGTCGCTCTGATTCGACATCAGACCGGCGAGCGGTCGCCAACCAACACACCTGAGGGGTACACACCAATGTCATGTCAGATGCTGATCCATAACGCAGACAAAGAAACTGAGTCGCCGCAGGCTGGCGCGCGGCGCGGGTCGGCACGCCTGTTCGCATTTGCCGGCCTCGCCGCGGCCTCAGCGGTGATGATGCTCGGGACCGGAACCGCCTCGGCGGATGATCCCCATGACAGCTGGGACGGCAAGACCTACGGCAAAGCCGCCGCCGCGGTGTCGAATTACTACACGCCCGTCGTCGTGAGCAAAATCGGTGACCAGGTTCCCACCGAAGAGTGCATCGTCATCTCCTCGGAACGCTCCCAGATGACCGACAGCCGTGGTCGCAAGAGGAGCAAGGACTATTACTTCCACCTCAACTGCCAGGCGGGCGTCGCCGGTAGCAAGCCCGGAAACTCCGTGACCTCTGAGATCGGCCAGAAGACGAAGGCGGACCAGGCCAGCGCACAGGCCCTTGCGAAACGGCTGGAGAAGAATCCCGATACCTGCAACAAGAGCGAGGACAGCTACAACTGGTGTGTGCGACTGTGTGATCGCACCAAGATGTGCGAGGTTCCGGACTATAACGCCGTCTGAGCGGGCCACGAGCCGCAGTGGGGCAAGGGAACGATCGTGACGAGGGAATGAGGTCTCCCATGGCGGAGTGCTCCGGTGCCGGCCGGACCGGCGCTATCTCCATCGCGAGCTTCAACGCGCACTACGGAATCGGCCGCGACGGAGACCCTTTCGATATGCGGGCCGCGTGCCGGTTCATGGACGCCGATGTCATCGCCTTACAGGAAGTCTGGTGGCCCGACGAGGGACCGAACGTGCTCGACGAGGTCCGCGGGGAGGGGTATGACGTTGCGGAGCTTCCTCAGGCGCGGGCGAGCCTCTCACCCTCGCCCGACGTCCGTCCCGGCTCGGGAACCACAACCGGGTGGTGGGGAGTCGCGATCGCCAGCCGCTTTCCGCTCGGGAACCAGCAATCGATCGACATCGGCACCACTCCGCATGATCCGGTCGGCCCCCGCAAGGCTCTGCGAGCTCAGGTGGACATCGGCGCGGCTGGGCCGCTCACGGTGACCACCGTGCACGCGACCCACCTCTTTCCCTTCGCGCCACTGCACCACCGCCGCCTTGCCCGCGCACTGGACGGGTCCACACGAGCAGTCGTCGGCGGGGACTTCAACCTCTGGGGTTTCCTGGCCGGGCTCTCCTTCCGGGGCTGGCAGCGGCCGGTGCGGGGACGCAGCTATCCCGCTCACCGGCCACACAGCCTGATAGACCACATCTTCGCCACCCCCGACCTCGTGGTGACCCGCGCAGAAGTTCTCGGTGACGTGGGTTCCGACCACCGTCCGATCGTCGCACGGGTACTGGCTGGGCACTAGACTCCGTTGGAGTGAGAATTCTGATCGTCGAAGACTCCCCAGAGGTGGTCGAGACTCTGCGGCCGGTGCTGATCGGGGACGGCCACGAGGTCGAGGTCGCCGCTGACGGCTTGGCCGGTCTGGAAATTGCCGCGTCGTTCCATCCGGAGATCGTTCTACTCGACGTGGTGATGCCGGAGATCGACGGTCTCGAGGTGTGCAGACGGCTGAGGGCGTCTTCGGACGCCCACATCATCATGCTCACGTCCCGCGATCACGAAGTGGACCGCGTCGTCGGCCTCTCGGTGGGCGCCGACGACTACGTGGTCAAGCCGTTCTTCCCGCGGGAGGTTGCGGCGCGAATCAACGCGGTGGCTCGGAGAGCACGGAACCCGGTGGCGGACTCGGCATCGTCCGAGAGGGTTTTCGGAGACCTCCGGATCGAACCGGAAGCCCACCGTGTGACGGTGTCGGGGGAGGAGGTGGTGTTGACCAAGACGGAATTCGGCCTACTGGACGCGCTCACCTCACGGCCGAAAGCAGTCCACACCCGCAAGATGCTCAGGGAGCAGGTCTGGGGGACGGACTGGTTCGGTGACGATCATGTGGTGGACGTCCATATCGGGAACCTGCGCAAGAAGATCGACACGCCGGGCGCAACCAGTCGCATCGAAACCGTCCGGGGTGTGGGCTTTCGCCTCGCCCCGGGCTGACGGGTGGCGATGGCCAGTCCTGGTCAGGCTGCCCTAGTCGGGTATCTGGCTCATCTTCTCACCCAACCGCTGGAGGGTGGCGTCGATCAGGTCATCAAGGTTGGACTCGCGTACGCCTGATATCGGGTCGGCCGAGTCTTCGATGGCCTTGAGTTCTTCAACCAGAGCGACGGCTCCCAGCATTGCGCTGGGTGACCGGATCGCGTGCACACTGCGCCGCACTGCCTCCGCGTCAGAGTTCTCCATCGCCCGACGCAACTCCTCGCGGCGTCGTGGAGTTTCCACGACGAAGGCGTCGGCGACCCTCCGCAGTGGGGCCGCGCCGATCTCGTCGAGTAGTCGATCGATGCGCGCATCATCGAGAATCATTGCAGCACTGGCCTTCCCGGTGATGCCGGGCCCGCCGTCGACATCCGCAGCCGGGTCCTCCAGATGCCCCACCCCGAGGAACCGATGGAGTTCGCGCGCAAGATCTCCGAGCAGCAGCGGCTTGGTCAGAAAGCCGTCCATTCCGGCTCGTTCGCAGGCGCTGCGGTTGCCGTCGGCTGAGGCGGCGGTGAGCGCAAGGATGGGCATGTGCCGACCGGTGCCACGCTCTGCCGCGCGGATGCGCCGGGTTGCCTCATAGCCGTCCATCACCGGCATGTTGCAGTCCATCAGCACCAGGTCGAACCGTTCCGAACGGAGCCGCGCGAGGGCCTGCTCCCCGTCGAATGCCGCCGCGTACCTGTGGCCGAGCTTTTTCAGCTGCGCTTCGGCCAGGAACTGGTTGGCTTGGCTGTCGTCGACGACGAGGATGCTCGCGGCCGGCCCAGCGGGGACGTTTCCTGCGACGAAGCGGGACACCTGCGCCGGCGCCGCTGCGGTGGGCAGTGGAAGGGAGAAGTGGAACGTCGATCCGTGGCCCTCCAGACTGACCACTTCGAGCCCGTCGCCGCCGAGCGCTTTGACGATCCCGTTGGAGATCGCCAGTCCCAGGCCGCTGCCCCGGGCCGCATCCGAACTGGAGACTTGCGCGAAAGGTTCCAGGATCCTTTGGATGTCCTCGGCGGGGATACCTGGTCCGGTGTCAGTGACGGCGAACCGGACAAGGTCCGGGTCGCCCAGGGTGGCCGCCGAGGATATCTCGACATCGATTCGGCCCTCGCGAGTGAACTTCGTGGCGTTGGAAACGAGGTTCAGCAGCACCTGGTGGAGCCGGTCGGGATCTCCGGAGCGCCATTCGGAGAGGGCTGGATCGATTCGGCCTTCGAGTCGTAAACCCTTGGCTTTGGCGGTGACTCGGCAGGTGTGAATCAGATTGTCGAGCAGCGTGCGGATGTTGAACGGCTCGGAGACGGTCTGCGTCCTCTCGGCGTCCAGCCGTGTGAGGTTCTGCAGATCCTCGATGAGACGGGTGAGACGTTCGGCTTCCGTCCGGACCCGCCCGGCCCACTCCAATGCCTCACTGCTTCCTCGTGGTGAAAGTTGGTTTTCCAGCAGTTCAGAAAACCCGAGGATGGCATGGAGTGGCGCGCGGAACTCGTGGCTGACCGTCGCCACGTAGTTCGACTTCGCCTCGGCCAGGGCGTCTGCCGCTCGACGGGATTCCTCGTGTTCGAGTTCCAGTGCCGCAAGGTCCAGGCAACGCAGCAACGATGTCCGGGCCAGGTCGTCCATCGGGTCGGGCATGGTGGGGTCCCCGAGCACCTCGAGCGTTCCGGACTTGTCGCTCCCGGCGGCGCGGAAGGTCTTGCTCCACAACGGCTGGCCCGTCCCATCGCCATCCGGGGGGACGGTGACCGAGACGGAGTCGGTGGTCATGCGCACCGCATTACGTCCGGTGACCATCAGGGTGAGCGTGGCAATCGTGCGGAATACCTCCGACAAGGGCTTGTCCGTCGCGATCTGTTCCAGCACCAGCGCCTGGCCGCGGTCCAGGATGGAGACCCGGTCAAGCTGGTCCTCGGTGCTCTGCAGCATTTCCCGTTCGGCTTCCAGCGCCGTGCGGGCACTGCGGTACCGCCGCCGCACATCGACCGCCACCCATGCGAGCAGTACCGCCGCGACCAGGAGAGTGGAGACCAGCAGCCCCAGTTGCAGGAGCCGCGATGCGAATAGCTGCTTGCTGCCGGAAAGCGCTTCCGAGTGCAAGCCGGCCATCGCGCTGTCGGCATTGCGCCGGGATGCCCGCCACAGTTCATCGGATTTGGGCAGGATGATCGCGGCCCACTGTTCGCGCTGGTCGGCCGGCAGGGTTCCGGGCGGCATCTGGCGGATCGCATCATCCAGAGCGGAAAGGGCGGCACTGAACTCAGGTGTGGTCGAGTCTCCAGCCGTCTTTCCGCTCTGGCCGACCACCGCCAACCGCCGGGCCAGCAGTGCACGCTTGAGCTGGACGTCGCGCCGCGTCGCTGATCCCAGGAGATAGCGTTGGACCTCGTTGGTGTAGGTGAGGCTCTCGCCCATGGTGTAAAAGGTGTTGGCAGCGGCTGTCTCGGTACGCGCGAAAACCTCCGAATAGCCGCGGTAGCGAGAGGTGATGACGGAGTTCTCGGCGATAAGTCCGATGATCAACAGCACCACGAGGGCGGCGAGAACGCGCTGACCACGGCTCAGGCGGAGCTGCGGATCAGGCAGCACGATCCCCGCGGTGGGCATCAGGACGCTGGCGGTTGGGGTGCCACCACGATGATCGACGCCAGACTCCAGTTCCAGGCGTCGAGCACCTGCGACAGAGGTGTGCCGTCGGGGTAGACGATACGGATCGGCCCGCCCTGGTCGTAGGGAATGGGCGCGCCGTCGCGTTGAGTGGCGATCAGACCCTGCGACTCGACCATCGGACCGACGGGACTGGCGTAGTGGTAGTCGTTCAGCGCAACGGTCTCGATCGTCGCCGTGTCCGGAATTCCGGCCTTGGCGAGGACGGCGGCTATCGGCACACCGCGAAATGTCTGACGCTTTTTGACGAACGGCTCGTCGACGGTGACCGACACCTCACCGAGGGCCTTGAGGTCGCCCAGGGTCAGCGACAGCGGTGTGCTGCCGCCACTCACCGTGAGTACCGGCTCGTCGGGGCCGGCAGGATCGATTGAGGGGCCGCCATAGGGGTTGGTGGTGGCCGCCGCGGGGGCCGATGAGGATGCCACCGTCGATGAATTGTCGCCGACGGTGTTACCGCCGCTGCACGCCGTAACCCCCAGAAGTAGGAGTGTCCCTGCCGTGCCGATCGCGATCCCGAGTCGCATTGGGTGAGAATACTCGCCGCCTGTTGGCCCAGCGAGGCCCGCCTTTCCGGACGAATGCGGGCGATTCTGTCTGCAGACAGTCTCTTTACCGCGGTCAGGCTCTTGTGATGCCAACCGATGCGGACGAAGTCGCTGGGTGCCGACGAGGGCGCTGAGTTGACCCGGCAGCGTCGTGAGGTGGCCGAGTTACGCGCTGGAGTTGAGAAGCGCTTCCTCTGGTGAAGAGTGCGCCCGAAGGGATTCGAACCCCTAACCTTCTGACATATTCGCCGGTGTATCAGGGTCTATGTGAATCTAGGCGAATCGGTCCCTAACAGGTGATTAACCCCGGAGGGGTTACCTCGATATCGCCCGATCCGTGAGAATCCACGGAGGTTTGTAGCGGGAAAGTGGCGGATTCAAGCTGCAGGCCCCGCCGTTCCGCAAGAAGAACGTGAGCCACGGTGAGCAACCTAATCCCAGGATGCGGCTAGCGTTCACCATGTGCCGTCAGACGCGCTCATCCGCTGGCAAGCCGAGCGATGCGGGGTGCTGGACAGCCTTGAGGCGATCCACGAGCAGGTCACCGGCAAGCGTCGCGGCCGCCAAACGGCAACCGAACACCTCAACTTGGCGCTGTTTTTGCGACTCGCTGCGGAATTCCAGGGCTTCTGCCGAGACTTGCACGACGATGCCGCGACCTGCATCGCGGATAGCCTTTCCGACGAGTATGCCGCCCGGATACCGGTAATCCTGGGAGCGCTGGTCAGGGGCCGCCAACTGGACAAAGGCAACGCGTCGCCCGGGAAAATCGGCACCGATTTCGGCAACTTGGGCATGTCCCTATGGCCAGCTGTTTATTCGATGTATCCGGTCAAGGGGCCGCGTTGGAATCAGGTGCTTGAGCGCTTGAATGAGGTCCGGAACGCTGTTGCACACAGCGACAATGCAAAGCTTGCGGAGGTGAAGCGCGCTCAGCCGCTCACGCTGGCGACGTTCCGTAGCTGGCGAAGCTCGCTGAATACCGCCGCTACTGGCCTCGACAAGGTCGTAGGCGCATACTTGGGCTATCTGACTGGTGGGTCGGCGTGGGATTAGGAAGGGGGCGTGAGATGGCGCGTAGCAAGCTAAAGCCAGGGGATCATGTTCGCGTCCAATTCGGTGACCGGGTTGTTCCTGGTGTCGTCACGAGGGTCAGTGGTGACCGCATTCACGTCGCGCTAACGATTGAGGGTGCCGACGAGCCGATTGCCGGTCTCTATCGCAACGACCAGTTGGCGGCTGTTTAGCCGCACCCAGCTGACGCGGCCCGGGCAGGCCCCGCGATCATCACTTAATAAAGCTGGACTGTGCCCTGCGCCAAGACCCAGCCCGACCGCACACTACGAGACCGTACAGCCGCCCGGGAATCGCGCTGTCTGGTCGCCGCTGAGGAATCATGCACTCATGTTGATGGAGGAATTGTTCGCGGAACGTCCGGAGCAGTGGGGACTGCGCGGCGACGAGTACGTGTGGACCGCACTCGAAGCGCGCCTGGCCGGCCTCCGGATTCCGGACGACAAGCGGGCCCTGGAGGAACTTCTGGTCGTTACCTTCAATGACATCGTGGGCGTCGACTTGATGAATGAAGACTTCTGGGAGCAAGGCGAGTCAGGGGATTCAGGGGTTTATCGGGAGGAGTTCGCTCACGGTGGCATGTCCAGCGGCTTCGTCTGTCTCGAGGTCTGGCGTGACCGACTCATCCCGCTCCTTGTGAGCCGCGGGAGACGGGATTGAAAGCCGGTTCGGGGCCTTCGTGGCCACCAAGCAAAGTAAGAGGCCGCTCAACCCTTCGACGGCCTACTTGTCCCCAGCCCGTGCCAAGATCAACCCAAGGTAAGCGATCTAGATGGCCAGCAGGCGCGGAGCTCTGCGAGAGAGCCATAAAGCGGGGGCGCGATGTCAACTTTTCGACCCAACTCGGCGGGTGACGCCCGCAATGCGGAGCAGCAAGGCGCATTGAAGCGAACCGAGCTCGCGAAAGAGCGAGAAGCGGAATCCCGCTACCGGCAAAAGGTGCGCGATAGTTTCAACCGTCCTCCCCGGCCTGACGGGCCGCGCAATGACGTGTGGGTTCGGCCGCCTGTCCGCACGCCCGAGAACCCGCCGTTTGTCCAGCTGGAGGGTCACATTGCGTTCAGTGACCCCGACCCCGGGCTGGGCGGTATCACTGAGTTTTACATCGGCCGCCGCTACGCACAGGTGGACGGTGTCGACGTATTCAACTGGCGAAATCCATTTTGCCGCTTCTTCTTCGACAGCAGGCCCCACGAGTCCCAAGTGGGCAATTCGCTACCGGGAACAGGGGTTAATGACACCACCCGTAACTTGGCCGCTATCAGGACATTTCACCATCAGAACGACCTGATCGCCGATTTCGTCGATGACATATTCTGCGAGCCCCTACCCCAACCACTGTTTGGTCGGCCCAAAGTCGCGTCAGTACAACACCCGCAACTATCACCGGACACAACGCGCACCCTTCCTGATTCGCTTGTCGCCGATTCCGCTAAAGATGTCGTCCAGCCGGCACCAAAAGACGCTCCCACGGAGCCTCATAGCTCCGTGCCCGCCGAACCACAGGGATTCGTGCGGGCCGAGCGACTGCTTATTGATCACCTCCGGGCGCCACGCGCCAAGGCCCTTGCACCGGTATTAGCGACGCGACAACCGGAGCAATATCGACTCATCGCCGCTGATCCTCGGCAAAGCATGATCATCGAAGGCGGCCCGGGAACCGGCAAGACCATCATCGCTTCCCACCGAGCCGCTTACTTCGTCAGCACCGACGCCGACGCTGATTTCGATGGCGACGTGCTAGTAGTCGGGCCGACCGAGAGATACACCGACTACATCGGCGACGTTATCGCCGAACTCACTGGCAATTCACCACGTATCACGGTCACACCACTACGCGAGTTGACGAACATGCCGACCTCGGCCCGCGCGGCTGTGCAAACCAACATCGCTCCTGAACCGACCAATCCCCCAACGAGACCTCGCATGCGTGCGCTTGCGGACATCGAAGGCCTGATCACTGCCGCACGGACACGGCTGACGAATGGCCGCGATACCAGGCTGACTGTGGAACAGGTTTACGAGTACCTGCGTGGCAACGGAAGTGCCACACGCCCACTTACAAGGGATACCGCGACGGTGAACTTGCTCCGGAAGCTGCCGCCCCCCTGGTCGCGCCGATCACGCGACGACCGCGTCGCAGCGGAAGTCCGCTCAGCAATAGAGACCTCCCTCGGCGAACACGCCCAGCCAACTTTGGCTCTCCCCCGCCAAGGCTCAGAGAGCGCCGGAAGGCCGCGAGATGCTGCTTCGCCCGGCAAACATCCTGGGCCCAATTACCGCCATGTCATTGTCGACGAAGCACAAGATTTGACGCTGGACGATTGGTTGATGCTGCGACGACTCAACTCGGGCGGGGCCTGGACGATTCTGGGCGACTTTCATCAACGTCGAGCGGACAAGACACCGAAGAACTGGGAGGTTGTCCTACGGGCACTCGGACTCCCCGGCGATACGCCCTGCCTTGGGTTGCAGAGGGGTTATCGCTCAACCACGCCAATCCTCAAATTTGCCCGCGGACTGTTGCCGGCCAGTGCAGAGCCTCTTGTCGCACTGCGCGCCGACGGGCCTGGCCCCGTCATCCTCAACCCGATCCGTGAGCATGTCGTGGGGGTTGTGATTCAACAGGTCGATCGTGTCCTCGACGAATACCCCAGCGGCACGGTAGCTGTCATCACGACGATGCCGGGACCGATCCTCTCAACCGCATGAGGGATTCTGCCGAGCGCGCCAATGTCGTAGTGCTTCCGCCGAATCACACACGCGGACTTGAATTCGACGCGGTGATCGTCGTGGAACCAATCGACTTCCCGCGTAACGACCACAACCGGCACGGACTGCTCTACACGGCGCTAACCCGCCCGAACAAGGAACTGATTGTCGTACACAGTAAGGGGCTGCCATTAGGACTGCAGAACGTTACTCGTGCAGCGCCCCGGCCCCCGGCCTCCCCAACGACAAAAGCAAAGCCATCCAAGAAGGTCAACAACCAACAACGGCAGAAGCGGAAACCGAAAGCACGCACTCGTCAGCCGAAGCCGAAGTCGTCGTGACCTCGAGCGCCCTAGGGTCGCTTCCCACTACCGCGAATTCGGAGCGTGAAAAGCCAATCTTCCGATCACGATGCGCCGATTGGGCCGTCGCGGCCGATGCGATGATTCAGGCGTGAAGTCGAAAAAGGCCCGAACTCCGGCGGTGCAGGCTGCAAACTCCCTTACCGCGCGGTGGTGCAGTCACATGGGCGCCGAGGACTTTGTCCTCTCGGGAGCCGGCCTGTGGCCGCTGCTGGCGCTGCTTGCCGCGGCGGCCGACGACCCGGCTGGCGCCGAACTGGCTGCGGCACTCGACCGGCCCACCGACACCGCCCAACAAGAAGCCCTGGAGATCATCGACCTCCTCCGCGGCGGCCAGTCGACGACCGCGGCGCTGGGCGTCTGGACTCGGGAAGGCGTTCCCCTAGATCCAGACTGGGCCGCCCCGCTACCCAAGGAGGTCATGGGAACTCTCACCGATCAGGCGGCGCTGGACCGGTGGGCAGACGAGCAGACCGGCGGGCTCATCGACAAGTTTCCACTCGAAATCACCGAAGAGACCCTGCTTGTGCTGGCCTCCGCGCTCACCGCACGGGTGCGCTGGCGCACCCCGTTCGAGGGCTACCCCCGCGTCCGGGGCGAGACGTGGCCGGACGATCCAGGCCCCGCCGATCAACAGTCACTCAGGCGCACCACCTCGAATCTGTCCATCGCGGCGGTCCTCGATGATGTCGTCACCCGCGTCGTCGTGGAAGGCGACG
The DNA here is from genome assembly GCA_030836785.1 of Actinomycetota bacterium. GTDB lineage: Bacteria > Actinomycetota > Actinomycetes > Mycobacteriales > Mycobacteriaceae > Mycobacterium. The sequence continues at coordinate 3,696 of JAUPLT010000059.1, read as the reverse complement.
GTGACGTCGACGTTCACCTGCTGCTCGGCACCGACCAGTCGCCCGGCGAAATCCTCGGCGCCGGCCTGCGTGAACTCTCCGGCCAGGCCCAAGTCAGCCTGGCAGCCGACACCGGAGACCGCGGTGGCCCGGGACTGACCGTGGAGCAGCTGAAATCAGCCCGCCCCAAAGACATGCTGGAACTGTCGCTGCCCTCCTTCGAGATCAACAGCAAGCACAACCTGCTCGCCAACCGCGACCTGTTCGGACTTCGACTCTTGAGCACCTCGGCATCGCACCTGCCCAAGCTGAGCCCCATCCCCCTGGCCATCTCCGGCGGCGCCCAGGACGTGCTGGCGCGCTTCTTCGCCGAGGGGTTCGAAGCCGCTGCCGTCACCGCCTTCGGCGCGGTAACCGGCGCACTATCTGAGCTGCCCTACGACGTCACCTACGTCAGCGTGGACTTCGACCGTCCCTTCGGCTTCCTCGCCGTGCACCGGCCCAGCCGCCTCGCCGTCGTCGCCGGCTGGGTGGAAAGCCCCTTCCAGCCAGACTGAACCCCCGCGTACCCGCCACTCCCAGCGCCCTCCTGGTGCCTGGGTCCTTTGCGGCCTGGGAATTCGGCGAGGCCCACGCCCGACGGAAGTGGCGCGTATTGGTGACTTGGTAATAGCCAAGAAGCTGATATCCGTCTTTGAGGTAATTTACGTCCGCCCCTAGGCCGATTTATCCGTTACATCCGTTACGGCCGCTACACGGTGAGGCAGTGCTGTAACCGATGTAACGGACAAATCCTGGTCCACGCCGGCGGCCTCCGTCGGCAGATAGCGTTCCCAGGCATCAACGAACTGTCCGAGAGAGTAGCCGCGGAATACGCTTTCGCCTTGCCGCTGCGCCTTTGGTCCAATGCCGTACTTGGACAGCCGGCTGGCAAGGCCGCGGGCGTCGATGGGCTCCCCCCGACGAATAGTGGACCAGGGCGACTCTTCGAGGTCGCTGAGTCCTTTGAGCAACTGATCACTCGTGAGCTTGTCGGCGCCTCTGGCATTGAACACCGCTCGGATATCGGCCAGCAGAAGAACACCAATAGAGGGCCTGCGATTCCTGGAGGCATTTGTCGTCTGCCATGAGCATGGGACCGTTTTGACCTGATTCTGCCAGGGTGATGGGACCACCTGGATTGCCAGTTATGGGACCACCGGCGCGCCGCGCCGGTGGTCCTTTTCATTTGTCCGTTCGATCTCCGTGACGGGTCGAGTCACGGAGGTAGGCGGCATGGCGTTTCGGGAGGTCAGTGTGAGTGAGATCAGGGAAGTGCTGAGGTTGTGGCTGGGGGTGGTGGCGGGGTTGCCATCACCGGGGCTGCGGACGATCGCCGGGCATTGCGGGCTGGACCGCAAGACGGTGCGCCGCTACGTCGATGCCGCCCAGGCGGCCGGGCTGCGCCGCGACCACGGTGTGGAAGCGCTCGATGACGAGTTGATCGGTGCGGTCGCCGAGGCGGTGCGCCCGGTGCGCCCGCATGGTCACGGCGCGGCATGGGAACAGCTGCTGGGGTTCGAGAAGCAGATCACCGGGTGGGTGGCCGGGGATAAGGAGCAGCGGCCGTTGACGGTGACCAAGATCCACACCCTGCTGGCCCGCCAGGGGTGCGTGGTTCCGTATCGGACGCTGCACCGATTCGCTAGGGAGCGTTGCGGTTTCGGCCGCAAAGACACCACGGTGCGGGTCACCGACGGTGCGCCGGGGATCGAGTGCCAGCTCGATTTCGGGTATCTGGGGATGCTCACCGATACCGTCGATGGACGCCGCCGCAAGGTGTACGCGCTGATCTTCACCGCCGTCTACAGCCGGCACATGTTCGTGTGGTTGTCCTACTCGCAGACCCTGGCTGCGGTGATCGCCGGCTGCCAGGCCGCCTGGGAGTTCTTCGGCGGGGTGTTCGCAGTCCTGATCCCCGACAATTTGAAGCCGGTGATCGCCGCCGCTGACACGGTCAACCCGCGGTTCACCGCCGGCTGGCTGGACTACGCCGCCCACGCCGGGTTCGCCACCGACCCCGCCCGAGTCCGCTCGCCGAAGGACAAGCCACGGGTCGAGCGGGCCGTGCAGTACGTGCGCGGAAACTTCTGGGACGGTGAGACATTCACCAGCCTGGCTGATGCGCAGCGGGCCGCTGAGGCGTGGTGTGCGACCACCGCAGGGACCCGGATCCACGGCACCACCTGCGCCCGACCGACCGAGGTCTTCGCCGCCGAGGAGCAACCGAGGCTGCTGGCCGTCCCGGGGCACTATGACGTGCCGGTATTCAAGGCGGTCAAGGTTCACCGCGATTACCACGCCGAGGTAGGAAAAGCGGCTCTACTGCCATGAATGTGGGTCGGGTGGGGTGTGCTACGTCTGGCGTGGCGTGGGGGTTTGGGCGCACGGGTAGCCCCTAGATTCGAAAGCTCCTACACCCCGGACCAAGGAGCTTGCCCGTGCGCGCGTCCACCCTACTCAATCGTGTCCTGAACCTGCCGGATAGCACGGTCGCCGACGTCGAGATCGGCGACGAGGTGACGGTGTCGGTACGGCTAAGACGGCGGGCGATGTGTTGTCCGCATTGCGATTTCCAGACCAGGCACCGCTATGACACCCGCGAGGTGGATTCGAGGTGGCGACACCTGGACCTGGGTGGGCGGGTCTGTGTCCTGACGCTGCGCCGGCGCCGGTTGCGGTGCCCCGAGCATGGGGTCCTGGCCGAGTCGGTGCCGTTTGCCCGGCCGGGATCGGGGTTCACCCGCGACTTTGAGGACCTCGCGGTCTGGTTGGCCTCCAAGTGTGACAAGACGACGGTATCGAGGTTCTGCCGTATTGCGTGGCGCACCGTCGGGGCGATGTGTGCCCGCGTGGTGGCCGAGAAACTGGACCCCGACCGGCTCGCTGGGCTGGTCGATATCGGCGTCGATGAGATCTCCTGGCGCAAGCACCACAAGTACCTGACGCTGGTCTCTGACCACGACACCGGCACGATCGTCTGGGGCGCCCCGGGCAAGACCGCGGCCACCCTCGATGAGTTCTTCACCGCAGCCCTGCCCGAGGGCGGTGCGGCCTCGATCGAGGCCGTGTCGATGGACCTCGGGCCGGCCTACGCGAAATCGGTTCGCACCCATGCCCCGCAGGCGGTGATCTGCTTCGACCCGTTCCACGTCGTCAAGCTGGCCACCGACGCCCTCGACGACGTCCGCCGCCAGGTATGGCAGTCCGCACGCAAACTGTCGAACAAACAGATCGCCAAAACCTACAAGGGGGCCCGCTGGGCGCTGCTGAAGAACCCCGACTCCCTCACCGAGACGCAGAAGGCCACCCTGGCCCAGCTCAAACGCGAAGGCGGAGCACTCGTTCGCGCCTACGAACTCAAGGAATCGCTGCGCGCGGTCTTCGCCGGCGACCTCGATACCGACACCGTCACCGTCATGCTCGGCAAGTGGTGCTCCTGGGCGCAACGCTGCCGGATACCGCAATTCATCAAGGTCGGCACAACCATCAGAAAGCACCTCGATGGCATCCACGCCGCCCTCGACCGCGGCCTGGCCAACGGCCGCCACGAAGGCCTCAACAACAAAGTTCGATTGATCATCCGCAGGGCCTACGGCTTCCACACCGCCGAACACGCCCTCGCCATGATCATGCTCGCCTGCGGGCCCGTCACCCTCGAACTCCCGTATCACACCT
>JAUPLT010000005.1 GCA_030836785.1 Actinomycetota bacterium | reverse complement strand
TTCGGACAGCACCGCCGCGATCCCAGAGACCGGGCCGGCGAGTCCGTCGGTGATGGTCTGCAGGGCGGTCGCCAGATCGCCGGATCCCAGCGCCTCGAACGCGGCGACCACGGTCTCCGGGATGGCGGCCAGAGCGTCGCCGAACCGCACGGGGATGGAGTCGGGTCCGCTGATCAGGCTGGCGATGGCCGCACCCAGGTAGTCGAACACCTCGCCGGCGGCGGCCAGGAGCAACGGGCTGGCCTGGTTGACGAACTCGGTGACCACCGCGGTGACGATGTCGGTGGGCAGCAGCGAGGGCAACGAGGTCAGGAAGTCCGGCAGCGCTCCACCGATACCGAAGCCCTGCAGCAGTCCCACGACGTCGGTCAGCGACAGGCCCAGCCCGGTCAGGCTGACCTCGGCCACGGCCGGGGCGGGAACCGCCAGCGGGGCATCGATGACCACCGGGGTCATGGCGATCGCACCGGCGCCGACGACGGCGACCGTTCCGGCGGTCAGATAGGAACGCATGGTGATCTGCATATGAACCGTCTCCCTAGTGAGGCGCAGCCAGCGGCGGAACGCGGCTGAGAATATCCTAAGGAGACCACGTTGACGCGGGCCGCGTCAACGTCGGCAGGGGTCAGCCACTCCAGGTCAGCGGTTGGAGGTGGCGTTGCCGGCCTTCCACTGCGACCACGGGATGTTCCAGTCGCCGAGCCCGTCGGTTCCGGACAGCACCGACCCGACGGTGCCGACGACTTCGACGACGTCTCCGCGCCGGGTGTTGAAGTAGAACCACTCGGCGTTGGCCGGGCTGACATTGAGGCAGCCATGACTGGTGTTGGCGCTACCCTGGGCGCCGATCGACCACGGGGCAGAATGCACGTAGATGCCGCTGTAGGACATCTGGGTGGCCCAGTCGACCTCGAGGCGGTACCCGTTGGGCGAGTTCGATGGCACCCCGTAGGTCGAGGAGTCCATGATCAACTTCTGATAGCGGTCCCCGATGACATAGACGCCGTTCGGTGTCGGCGTGCTGTCCTTGCCCATCGACGTCGGCATCGTCTTGATGATCTCGTCGCCGCGGCGAATCGTCACCGTCTTGGTGTCGTCATCAGCGGTGGCGATCAGCCGATCACCGATGGTGAAAGTTGCGTTCCGGTCTTCCTGTCCGAACAGTCCGTTACCGAGGTCGGCACCGAAGGCCTTCACCTCGACGTCCACCTTGGTCCCGGAAGCCCAGAAGTCCTTGGGTCGCCAGCGGACCTCACGGTCGCTCACCCAGTAGAAGGCTCCCTCGACGGGCGGCGTGGTGGTCACCGTGATGGCCTTCTGGGCGGCCAGCCGGTCCGGGATGGTCTCGTCGAACTTCACCTGAATCGTTTGACCCACACCGACCACGTCCCCGTCGTTGGGCATCAGGTAGGGCATGGTCAGGTTGGCCGGCGAATGGGACTCGAACTCCAGCGACTCGTTTGCGACGCCGCCGAGGCCGAGTGCGGTGGCGGAGAGGGTGTAGTGCTCGTTGTAGTCCAGTGGTTCGTCGGCCGTCCAGGTCACGCCATCAGGACCGATCTCGCCGGGCAATTCTTCACCGGCAGCGTCGGTCAGGGTGACCGGGCCGAGCACGCCGCCCTGCGCAGTGACGGTGACGGGCTTGTCGACGGCCACCCCGACGGCGCCGTCGGTCACCGACGCGGTGATCTTGGGGACCATTTGGTTGATGAAGGGGATGCCCTTGTCGGCCAGTACCTGCGGTGTGGAGGCCGATCGGCTGCAACCGCTGACCGTGGAGCCGGCGAGAGCCGCAACCACAGCGAGGCAGAGCGCCGACAGCACGCGTGCACGACGCGCCGATCGGACCTGTCGCATCCTGGGCTCCCACCTCGTTGCTCGACGGGGCCGGGGCACCCCGCTGACTTCGGCCAGTCTAGGTGCGACCCGCGTGGACGCGCGACTTGCCAGGTCAGGGGCGGGGATCGCGGATTTCACCTCGCCACCGCACGCCTGTTATTCTCAGCCAGATGCGCCGTTAGCTCAGTTGGTAGAGCAGCTGACTCTTAATCAGCGGGTCCGGGGTTCGAAACCCTGACGGCGCACCAGCAAAACCCCTGCTCAGCAGGGGTTTTTTGCTTTTCTGGGCTGACATGCACGACCCAGTTACTGACACAGGTACTGACATCCCCTCGCGGTGAGCCGGTCGATGTCATCGAACTCGACGGTGACCAACTTCGCGATCAGACCGTCCTGGCTGGCCAGCCAGTCCCGCAATTCTGAACTTTGACCCGCACCTACTGGGCCCCCAGCCTCGGCAACGCAATCCGATGGGCTTTCGACTACCGAGAATCGTCTCCCAGCAGAAAGATCGGGAGTCATTCACCTGATCTTGCTACTGGCCGTCCGTCACGACCACGCGAGAGCGAGCAGTTGCAGGCGACCCTCAAGCGGCAAAGACCAACCACTCTCAAACCCTGTGTTTGTGACATCGACTAAGACTCCGACGCCCGCGTGATTCGGTTTGCTGACCGTAGCGATGGATGGGTGCGAGCCGCCGAGCGCAACAGAGACATCGACGGCATCGACATGGAACTGATCCTCAGACCAGACTGAATCGCTGTCGAAATAGGTCTGCAAGCTTTCCTGCACTAGTGCGCCCAGCTTGACGTTGACTCCCAGAACCGTCTGGGAGAGCAGTGCGGCAATGGGTCCGCCGACGACGGGAACCAGCCCGATCGTGTCGACAATCAGGTTCCCCACTTCGGTGATGACTTGGACAAAGTCGAGAGTGAAAACCGAGCTAACGAGGCTGACGGCGTCGATCACGAACTTGACTCCGTTGATGGCGGTGCCCACCAATGGAATCCACCCAATTGAACTGTTAAGACCGCTGAATTCTATGTCGATTTTGTCTTTCAGGGAGATCGTGACGGTCGCTGAGGCCTCGCGACCAGGAGCGCCCACGGCTGCCGGGGCAGGTCGGGCGGGCCTCTCGGTCGTCTGATCTACGATTGCCGCCTCCACGTCCAGCAGAGACCCGGAAGGCACCGCCACGGAGGGTTCATTCTGCGCGGCCGCAGGTCTGCCAGTCTCCCGGCGAGTAGCGGCAACCATCACCCACGACGCCGCCGACTCCCCCGGCCCGCCCGGAACTGACCCGGACCAGCCCCCATCAACCGCCTCCACAACCCCAGCCGCCGCTGCCGCCGGAGCCATCACCGGTGCGTCTGCAACCGTCCCGGCAACCCAGGGAACCGGGCTGACAATGGCCGAGGCCGCAGGGATCACTTCGAACGGGACGGAAGCGGTCGTGCGAATGAGCCGATCCCCGACGACCTCGGTCGACACACGAACGGGAGAAAGCACCGATTCGGCGGGAGACACTGAGGCCAACCCATCGGATTCCAACCGGCCGCTCTCGGTGGCGCTGTCGGGGTCATTCTTGACCGCCGGTCCACGGGCATCCTTCACCCCGCCAGACTCCCGGCCGCCCGAAGAAGCCTCCTGAGCCGCGGATCGCCCGAGCGGCGACCGCAAACCCGATCCCGAGGACCCCTCCCGGGTCGACACTGCCGCAGTCGCCTCGCTCCTGGCCGATGAATCTGTTGAATCGTCCGGTGACGCCCCGGCCACACCCGACGTCAGACAGCCCGCCGCAGCACCGATGCCCAGGGCGACCGCCAAGCCCCCGACCCTGCCCACAAATACCGATGCCCGCATGACGCCCCCTTGTTGATCATCCGACGCCCGCAGAGCGAAATCCCCGCCCGCCGTCCTTGCAAAATACCGCTATTGAA
>JAUPLT010000058.1 GCA_030836785.1 Actinomycetota bacterium | reverse complement strand
TACGAGATGGAGGTCCGGGGCAACCCGAACACCTTCGTCACCGTCAAGGGCTGGCAGCCGGAGAGCGTGCAGCAGGGCCTGGCAAGCAACCCCGGGATCGTCGCGACTGCCGCGCACTGTGTGAACTCCATTCCGGCGACATGCGCCGCGTCCCCGGGCGTCAAGTCGTTCTTCGACCTGCCGCCGCTGACCGGGCGAGCGGCCCCATGGCTGAGCCGGAGTCGCTGACTGGGGGTCGCTGACTCATTACCTCGCCAGCTGAGCGGGCTGCCGAATAACATTCCCTCCATCCGATCCCATAACTCCCACCCCCAACCAGAGGACAGACATTGACTCTCTACGCGGTAACCGACCCGAAGACCGGCAAGACGGTTCGCGAGTACCCGACCGCCACCGATGCCGAGGTGCAGCAGGCCGTCGCGGCGGCCGATGCGGCCTTCAAGACCTGGTCGGCCAACTCGACCGTCGCCGAGCGGGCCGCGCTGGTCAAGCGGGTCGCCGAGTTGCACACCGAACGCCGGGAGAAGCTCGCCGAGATCATCAACCGGGAGATGGGCAAGACTCTCGAGCAGGCGCTCGGTGAGGTCGACTTCAGCGCGGCGATCTACGAGTACTACGCCGACAACGCCGAGAAGTTCCTCGCCGACGAGCCCATCGAACTGCTGGCCGGGGACGGCACCGCGGTGATCCGGCGCCGCCCGGTGGGCGCACTGCTGGGCATCATGCCCTGGAACTACCCGTACTACCAGGTAGCCCGGTTCGCCGGCCCGAACCTGGCGATGGGCAACACCGTGGTGCTCAAGCATGCGCCGCAGTGCCCGGAATCGGCCGAGGCCATTGCGCAGATCTTCGACGACGCCGGCTTCCCGGCGGGCGCCTACGTCAACATCCGTGCCACCAACGAGCAGATCGCCGAGGCGATCGCCGACCCGGCCATCCAGGGCGTGTCGCTGACCGGTTCGGAACGTGCCGGTGCGGCGGTCGCCGAGATCGCCGGGCGCAATCTCAAGAAGGTGGTGCTGGAACTCGGCGGGTCCGATCCGTTCATTGTGCTGAGCACCGACGACCTCGACGCCACCGTGGAGGCCGCGGTGGCCGGTCGGTTCGAGAACGCCGGTCAGGCCTGCAATGCCGCCAAGCGGTTCATCGTGGCCGCCGACCTCTACGACGACTTCCTGGAGAAGTTCACCGCCAAGGCGTTCGAGACCGCCGAAGAACTGGCCCCGTTGTCCTCCGAGGCGGCCGCAAAGCGACTCGGCGAGCAGGTCGACCAGGCGGTCGCCGACGGTGCCAATCTGGTCTCCGCCGGCGAGCGCAACGGGGCCTACTTCCCGCCCGCGGTCCTCACCGGCGTGACGCCCGACTCGCCGTCCTACCGCGAGGAGCTGTTCGGCCCGGTGGCCATGGTGTTCAAGGTCGGCTCCGAGGACGAGGCGGTGGCCATCGCCAACGACATCCCGTTCGGGCTGGGCTCCTACGTCTTCACCACCGATGCCGAGCAGGCGGCGCGGGTGGCCGACAAGATCGACGCCGGCATGGTCTACGTCAACGTCGTCGGCGCCGACGGGGTGGAATTGCCCTTCGGCGGAGTCAAGCGTTCCGGCTTCGGCCGTGAACTCGGCCGGTTCGGGATCGACGAGTTCGTCAACAAGAAGCTGATCCGGATCGGCTGAGGAAGATGGCTTTCTTCGCTTCGCTCATCGGCTGACTTAGCGGACGTCGCGGCGGCGCAACGCCAGCAGGCCGAGCGCCGCCAGCGACACCGCAATCCCCAGCATCCACAGCAGTGGCGTGGCCCGCAGGTCCTCGCCGGGCACCCGCGGTACCTGGGCGAACGGGCTCAGGTTCAGCACCCACTGCGGCACGCCGGAGACCGATCCCAGCAGATACAGCGCGATGAAGCCGACGTACACGCCCCAAGCCGTCGGGGCGAACCGGGGAACGAGGCCGAACAACGCCAGGGCGACCCCGGCGGAGAGCCAGACTGACGGCATCTGGACGGCCGCGGCGGCGAGCACGCCCGGCAGCCTGCCCAGGTCACCGGCGGCCGCCCCGTAGGCGGTGCCCGCGATCACGCCCGCGGTGAGCAGGGACACCGCGGGGCCGGCGACGGCGTACAGCAGATGGCTTGCCGCCCAACGGGTTCGGCTCACCGCCCCGGCCAGCACGGACTCGGCGCGGGAGGCCGATTCCTCGGCGTGCAAGCGCAGTGTCGCCGACACCGCCTGGGCGGCAGCCCCGATGCCCAGGAAGGTGAACGAGATACTGACGAAGGCCGCCTCCAGTGTGGCGGTGCCGCCGAAGCGGGCGATGATGTCCCGGACCGTCGGGTTGTCGCCGATCTCGTCGCCGACCCCGTGCACGATGCTGCCGGCGAGCAGGGCGTAGAGACCCAGACCGACGGTCCAGCCCAGCAGCGAACCGCGCTGCAACCGCCACGCCAAGCCGAACGGACCGGTCAGCGACGCCGCGGCAGTGGCCGGACCCGGACGGTCGGCGATCAGGCCGGCACCGACATCGCGCCGGCCACGCAACACGAAGGCCGCCGCGGTGGCCACCTCGATCACGGTGACGTGCAGGCCCAACACCCACCAGCGCTCCCCGGCGTATGGCCGCACCTGTAAAGACCAGCCCAACGGCGAAAGCCAGGACAGCACACCGTTTCCGGCGTCACCGACCGCCCGCAGAGCGAACGCGGCGCCCAGAACGGCGAACGAGATCCCGCGGGCGGTACGCGCGGAGGCGGACAACTGCGCCGCCACCGCGGCCACCGCGGCGAAGACCAGACCGGAGGCGGCCAGTGCGGCGCCGAAGGCCACCGAACCCGCCGGCGGTACATCGGCGCCCAGCAGACCAACCGTGCCGATCAGCCCGGTCAGTATCGAGGCGCCGAACGCCAGGATGAGTGCGGCGGTGAGCCCGGCGTAGCGGCCGACCACACACGAGTCGAGCAGTTCGGTGCGCCCGGTCTCCTCCTCGCCGCGGGTGTGCCGGATGACGGTCAGGATCACGGCCACGCCGATCAGGGCATGGAATACGCCGGCCTTCCAGAGCGCGGTCGCCCCCACCGAGTCGTTGTAGATGTTGCCGTACAACGCGCGCTGCGCCGGGCTGGCCATCACCGATGCGACCAGGCCGGCGCGCTGTTCGGTCTCGGGATAGAGCCCGGAAATGCTTGCGACGTACACCGTCGACAGCGGGACCGAGAGCAGCAACACCCACAGCGGCAGCACGATCCGGTCGCGGCGCAGGTCGAGCCGCAACAGCCCGAGGGTGCCGGTCAGCGGGGATCGCTGCGCGGTGGTCACCGGTCGAGCTTGTAGTGCCGCAGGAACAATTCCTCCAGGGTGGGCGGCTGGCTGACCAGGCTGCGCACACCGGCCCGGGCGAGAGCGGAGACCAGTGCCGGCAGCCCATCAACATCCACCTGCGCGTGCAGCACTCCATCGGCCAGGGTCACGTCCGCCACCCCTGGGATACGACTCAGGTCGCCCGGATTTCCCAGCAGTTCGGCCCGGATCGATGTCCGCGACAGATGCCGCATCGACGCCAGCGTCCCGCTTTCCACCGTGCGTCCGGCCCGGATGATGGTGACCCGCCGGCACAGCGCCTCGGTCTCGGCCAGGATGTGGCTGGACAGCAGCGTCGTCACCCCGCGGTCGCGGGCCTCGGCGACTGATTGTCGAAAGACGTTCTCCATCAACGGATCCAGCCCGCTGGTGGGTTCGTCGAGCACCAGCAGCCGGGCGTTCGACGACAATGCGGAGACCAGGGACACCTTCTGGCGGTTGCCCTTGGAGTAGGTTCGGGCCTTCTTGGTCGGATCGAGCCCGAACCGTTCGATCAGTTCATCGCGGCGCCGGACGTTCAGTCCGCCCCGCATCCGCGCCAGCAGGTCGATGGTCTGCCCGCCGGTGAGCGAGGGCCACAGCGTCACATCACCTGGCACGTAGGCGATCTCGCGGTGCAGTTCGACGGCGTCCCGCCATGGGTCGCGGCCGAACAGTCGGGCGGTGCCCGACGTCGCCCGGACCAGGCCCAGCAACACCCTGATAGTGGTCGACTTTCCCGCCCCGTTGGGTCCCAGGAACCCGTGCACCTCCCCTTCCTGAACCTGCAGGTCGAGGCCGTCCAGCGCGCGAACCCGGCCGAAGACCTTAGCCAGACCGCGCACATCGACCACGGCGGTCACGGCTGCTCCGCCTCCATCCTGTCGAGGGCACGCACCGCAAGTTCGTGCCCCAGGGCGATCATCTCCGCTGCCCGGTGGAAGTCCAGGCTGCGGCACGAGGTGCGCGGGACCTCGATCAGCACATCGGGCGGGTAGGCCGCCATCTGGTGTCGGGCCAGCGCGGCCTGCGAGATGTCGATGGTGCGGTTGAGGATCGCGAAGCTGCCGAGTTTCGGAATCGTCGTTTCGCGCGCGTCCTCGAGCATCGGGTCCTCGACATCGTCGCCCGACCCGTAGGCACGGTTGGGGTCGGTCTGCTCGGCGCCGGGGTCGTGGTCGGTGCCGTGTTCGGGCGCGCTGAACCGGTCCAGCAGGGCCGATGTGCTGCGCAACAGGCGGGTCAACCGCTCCCGGGTGGGCCGGGCGTCCCCGGCGGGATCAGTGAGGTCGGCCTCCACCCCGGAGACACTGATGGCGACGGTGAGATCGGCGTTCACCGCCGCGATCGGCGCGACGGGCAGCGGGTCGAGAATCCCGCCGTCGGCGAGCAGACGGCCGTCGAGCAGATGCGGCGCGATCACCCCGGGAATGGCGATCGACGCGCGGATCGCCTCGTCGACGGGGCCGCGCTGCAGCCACACCGACTTTCCCGCGATCAGATCGGTGGTGACGGCGGTGTACGGGATCGGCAGGCTCTCGATGGTCGCGTCGCCGAGGATGTCGTGCACGGCGTCCAGGATCCTGCCCGCGCGGAACACCCCCGGCGCGGTGAGTGACGGGTCCAGAAGGCGCAGCACCGCCCGCTGGGTCAGGGTGCCGGCCCACTCGGTGAATTCATCGAGATGGCCTGCGGCGCACAGGCCGCCGACCAAGGCCCCCATCGAGGAGCCGGCGATGCCGACGACCTCGTAGCCGCGGCTGCGCAGTTCGTTGATGACGCCGATGTGCGCATACCCTCGGGCGCCCCCGCTGCCCAACGCCAGCGCCACTCGTTTGGCCATGACTCCATTGTCGCCGGGGCGGTATTCACCCGGTAGTGCGGGGTTTTTCGCTCAGCGTGATTCCGGGCGTCCTGGGGTGGGGTCGGGTGGTCCGGTCGTCGCTCAGCAGCCGCCCTCGGCGGCGGCCCGCACCGCGATGATCACCGCGGCCTGTTGTGCCTGGCTCAGTTGCGGCCAGGTCGTGCCGAAGGCGGCCGGACCGGGCTGGGTCGAGGACTGCACCTCTTCGAGGAACGGTTCCACCAGGGCGTCCGGATCACCGCCCTTGGCCATCATCCAGTCCTTGGCATGCATGCAGGCCTGCGCGTACTGCTCTTCGTTGGATTGCGCGGGAACGTCGATTCGGGTGGTGACGCCGACGGCGGACAATCCGATCCGCCCATCGGAAGGCTGGGCCTCGGTCTGCTCGGCTTCCTTGGCCGGGGTCCCCGGGTTGCCGGCCCGGTCGGCGCCGTCCTGGGCACACCCCGAAACGGAAACCCCCGCAACGACGACGGCCAGGGACGCGACGACTGCGTGCAGGGGGAGACGGGGGAGGCGACGGCTACTCGGCATGACGCCAAATCTATGCAACACTGTCGCCCATGAGCGCATACCCCGGTTCGCAGGAGTGTTGTCGGGCCTGATCGCCGCCCGCTGCTGCCCCTTCGATCCGGAGTTCTGCCCATGCCTCCTCGGCCGCTTCAGTCCGCCCTACCTACCCGACTTCGGCCTGCCGACCTGCTGCACACCTGCGATGCGTTCGCCGACGGTGTGCTCGACGGCCGCTTCGATCGCCTCTTACCGGCCGGTGGACCCCCGACCGACGCCCGCTGGTACGCCCGCCTACACGCCGACGACGACCTCGACGTGTGGCTGATCAGCTGGGTGCCCGGGCACACCACCGAGTTGCACGACCACGGCGGCTCGTTGGGTGCGCTGACGGTGCTGTCCGGCGTTCTGGACGAATACCGTTGGGATGGAATGCGTTTGCGCCGCCGTCGCCTCGAGGCCGGCGATCAGGCCGCTTTCCCGCTGGGCTGGGTGCACGATGTCGGCGCAGCGGGCGACACCCCCTTCGAGACGCTGAGCGTGCATGCCTACTCGCCGCCCCTGACGGCGATGTCCTACTACGAGGTGACGGCTCGGCAGCGACTGCGGCGCACCCGCACCGAGCTGACCGATCAGCCGGAGAAGACGGCATGAGCAGCCGGATCGACAGGGCGCTGGCCCGGGCCCGGGACCGGCTGCGCCGGTTGGAGCCCGCCGCGGTCCCGGCGGCGGTGAATCGCGGCGCGGTTCTGGTCGACATCCGGCCTGCGGCCCAGCGGGCATTCGAGGGCCAACTGGCCGGTGCGCTGGTGATCGAGCGCAACGT
>JAUPLT010000057.1 GCA_030836785.1 Actinomycetota bacterium | reverse complement strand
GACCCCTGCCGCACCCCTGCCGAGAGCGCTGAGGTGCGGCGACGGTCAGGGATCCGGATCGCCGTGTGCCGCGCGATCCGAGAAGCGCGCGATCCGAGGGCGCTCGACCTGTTCGGTGCGGCCGATGTGGCGGTGCTGGGTGCCGCTTGCCTGGGTGGTGTGCGCCGGGCTATGCGGATCGCTGAGATCGTCGGCCTGCCGTGCGTGGTCGCTGGAGACCCGCGCGGCAGCATCGCCACGGCGGGCGAACTGGCACTGGCCGGTGTCCTCGCGGACAGCGGCTTTGCCCACGAACTCGGCGGCGTCGCGATGCTCGCGGGTGACGTGGTGAGCCCAGCCCGTTCGCTGATCCCCGCGGACGGACTGCTGCCGGTCGCGCCGATGCCCCCGGCACCCGATCCGGACCAGTTCGGCCGGTACGCGCTGCGAGAACCGGGTCGCGTCGCCCGATGGCGGGACCGGCTCAACGGAGCCCAGCGCTTCATTTGATAGACCGCCCGGGCCCCATCGGGTCTCCAGGTTTGGCGCTTGCCGCCGCCGGTGCCAGTATGAAGCGGCAACTCTGCGCAGGAAGGCACCGGTTCGCGATGTATGACCAATCCACGGTGAACGGCTGGGAGGCCGACGGTCACGATGTGGGCTTCCGCATCGCACCGGTCTTGGCCCGAAGCTGGCTGCTCGTCAACGGCGCTCAATACGACAAGTTCGCCCCCGCGGCCCGGTCCCGCGCCGACATCGTGGTGCTCGATATCGAGGACGCGGTAGCCCCCAAGGGGAAGGTGGCCGCGCGGGAGAACGTCAAGCGCTGGCTGGGCGAAGGCAACAACGACTGGGTCCGGGTGAACGGTTTCGGCACCCAGTTCTGGGCCGATGATCTGGCCATGCTCGCCGAGACGACGGTGGGCGGGATCATGCTGGCGATGGTCGAGTCGGTCGACCACGTCACCGAGACCGCCAAGCTGTTACCCACCGTGCCGATCGTCGCGCTGGTGGAGACCGCCCGCGGTCTGGAGCGCATCACCGAGATCGCCGCGGCCAAGGGCACGTTCCGGTTGGCCTTCGGGATAGGAGACTTCCGTCGCGACACCGGCTTTGGGGAGAGCCCGGCCACCTTGGCCTACGCGAGGTCCCGGTTCACCATCGCGGCGAAAGCCGCGAGCCTGCCCGGCGCGATCGACGGCCCGACGGTGGGTTCGAGCGCGCTCAGGCTCAGCGAAGCCACCGCGGTATCCGCCGAGTTCGGAATGACCGGCAAGATTTGTCTGACACCCGATCAGTGCCCGACGGTCAACGAAGGTCTTTCGCCGTCCCAGGAGGAGATCAGCTGGGCCCGGGAATTCTTCGCCGAGTTTGAGCGCGACGGCGGCGAAATCCGCAATGGTTCGGACCTTCCGCGTATCTCGCGGGCGAACAAGATTCTCGAACTGGCGCGTTCCTACGGTATCTCGGTTTCCGAGTTCGATGACCAGGCCGTACACGTCACGGCACCGTCGGACACCTACCACTACTGACGGTTCACGCCACTACTGACGGTTCACGCTCACCGGTCGGCGGTGATCAGATCGGCGGCCTTCTCGCCGATGATGACGGTGGGTGCGTGGGTGTGCCCGCGCACGATGCTCGGCATCACCGAGGCGTCGGCGACTCGAAGGCCATCGACGCCACGGACCCGCAGTTCGGGGTCGACCACGCTGGCCTCGTCGCGGCCCATTCGGCAGGTTCCGACCGGGTGGTAGAGGGTGTGCGCGCAGGTGTCTATCGCCCGGTCGAGGGTTTCCTCATCGAGTCGGGTGGCGTGCAGTGGTCGGGCGACCCGGCCGACGACATCCCTGAGCGCCGGTGCGGCGGCGATCCGGGCCGTCACCCGTAGGCCCTCCAGCATGGCCGCTCGATCGACGCCGTCGGGGTCGGACAGGTAGCGCGGATCGATCACCGGAGTGGCCGCCGGATCGGGTGAGCGCAGGGTGACCGTGCCGGTGCTGCGTGGCCGCAACAGAACCGGGCCGGTGGCGATGGCATGGCCGCCGTACGGCTCGCCGACGCCCTCGTCGAAGAACGGCGCCGGAGCCCAGATCAATTCGAGGTCGGGCAGGTCCAGTTCGGGCCTGCTGCGGACGAATCCGTACGCCTCGCCGACGTTGGAGGTCAGCATGCCGCGGCGGCGCAGCAGATAGTTCGCCAGTTCCAGCGGCTTCTCGGCGCCGAACAGGCTGTCGCCGGGCACCTCGAATCCGAGTGGGGTGATGAGGTGGTCAAGCAGATTGCGGCCGACTTCCGGAGCGGCCTGAACGACGCCGATGCCGAACTCGCGTAAGCGGTCGGGGTCGCCGATGCCGGACAGCATCAACAGTTGCGGGGTGTTCACCGCCCCTGCGCAGAGCACCACTTCCGCGGATGCCCGCACCGTGCGCCGCGTTCCGTCGGCGTCATCGAACTCAACACCCACCGCGCGGTTGTCCTCGATCAGCAC
This sequence comes from Actinomycetota bacterium, assembly GCA_030836785.1. GTDB lineage: Bacteria > Actinomycetota > Actinomycetes > Mycobacteriales > Mycobacteriaceae > Mycobacterium. The sequence continues at coordinate 647 of JAUPLT010000057.1, read as the reverse complement.
CCGCCGGGCGGTGGCACCGGTCACCAGGGTCAGGTTGGAGCGGTACAGCACCGGCTTGAGGTAGGCGTCGGCGCAGCTCCATCGGGCACCCCGGCGCTGGTTCACCGAGGTCTCACAGAAGCCGTCGAGCATCGGTTGATCCGGGGTGGTCATCCGGTACCCGGACTGAACCGCGGCACGCAGCCAGGCGGCGGTCGAGGGCCGTGGACTGCGTTGCGGAGCGATCACCAGGGCGCCGCCCTCGACCCGGTCGAAATAGCGCCTCAGATGGGCGTAATCCCACTGTTCGCCGGCGTGCTCGGCCCATTCGTCGTAGTCGGCGGGGAAGCCGGGCACCCACATCATTGCGTTCATCGACGATGAGCCGCCGAGGACTTTGCCTCGGGGCCAGTAGATTTCGCGGCCGCCCACCTCCTTCTGCGGTTCGGTGAGGTAGTTCCAATCCAGCGGACTGCGGAACAGCTTGGCAAAGGCGGCGGGGATGTGCACGAAGTTGTCGTCGTCCATCGGGCCGGACTCCAGCACCACCACCCGGGCTCCGGGAACGGCGCTGAGCCGGTTGGCGACCACCGACCCGGCAGAACCGGTTCCGACGACGACATAATCGCAGTACATGGCCGCAGTATAGGAACAGCCGGTCGGAGAGG
>JAUPLT010000004.1 GCA_030836785.1 Actinomycetota bacterium | reverse complement strand
TGGTGTCGCGGCTGCGTGCCGACGGGGTGGATCCGGCGGTGATCCGGCTCGGACTGCTGGCCGGGCACTACCGCGACGACCGGTTCTGGAGCGACAAGGTGCTGGCCGAAGCGACCGACCGGTCGCGGCGCTGGCGAACCGCGACCGCACTACCGGCCGGGCCGGACGCCACCGACCTCATCGGACGCTTGCGGCGCTATCTGGCCGATGATCTCGATACCCCCAAAGCCCTTGCGGCGGTGGATGGTTGGGTTGACGACGCGATCGAGTTCGGCGGACATGACCCGACCGCCCCGGGGCTGGCGGCCACCGCCGTCGATGCACTGCTGGGTGTGCGCTAGCTAACTTTGGTGCCGTTCTGGGGTAGGGTCGGCCGCAAGGGTCCGTGGAACGAAATCCATAGTGCGGCAAGGGTGTTCACTCCTGCGGATACCGCCGTTCAGACGCCGAACTCCGATACGCCGTACTCGATGCTGGGTGCGGATCTGCGCACCGAGCCGCTGGTGCTGATGGTTCCGCCGGTTGAGAAGGACCGCTACTACTCGTTGCAGTTCGTCGACGCCTACACCTGTAACTTCGCCTACCTCGGCAGCCGCACCACCGGCAATGACGGGGGTGTCTATCTGCTGGCCGGCCCGCAGTGGTGTGGCGAGAAGCCCGAAGGCATCACCGAGGTGATCACGTCCGACACCGACTTCGCGCTGGTCATCTATCGCACCCAACTGCGGGGTGCGAATGATTTAGGGAACGTCGAGAAAATCCAGGCCGGCTACATCGCCCAGCCGCTGTCGACCTTCCTGAAGAAGTCGGCGCCCGCTCCCGCGCCGGCGATCGACTGGCCGGCGCCGCTCACCTCGGAGGGGCAGAAGACCTCGCTGCGGTTCTTCGACCTGCTGGATTCACAACTCGCGGTCGCCCCAGTCATGACCTCGGAGAAGGACATCCGCGCCCGGTTCGCCTCGATCGGGTTGACCGGCGGCGGAGCCTTTGACTCCGCGAAGCTCGGCACGGAGATCGCCGAGGCGTTCAAGGCCGGGATGGCCGACGCGTGGGCGGAGTTCGACGCCCTGAAGAAGGACAAGATCGACACCGGCCAGGTCACGGCGGGTCAGCTGTTCGGCACCAAGGAGCAACTGAACGGCAACTACCTCTACCGAATGGCCGGCGCGGTGCTGGGGATTTACGGCAACTCGAGACAGGAAGCCCTGTACCCGGCGTTGGCGACGGATTCCGACGGGGTGCCGCTGACCGGCACCGACGAGTACACGTTGACCTTCCCGCCCGGTCAGTTACCGCCGGTGAACGCGTTCTGGTCGGTGACGATGTACAAGCTGCCGGAGTCGCTGCTGGTCGACAACCCGATCAACCGCTACCTGATCAACTCCGCGATGCTGCCCGACATGGTCAGGGATCCTGACGGTGGACTGACGGTCTATGTCCAGAACAGTCCACCCGAGCCCGGGAAGACGGCCAACTGGCTGCCGGCGCCGACCGGACCGTTCACCGTGTTCATGCGGCTCTACTGGCCAAAGCCCGACGCCCTCGACGGCAGCTGGCAGCCGCCGAAGCTGGTGAAGGTCGGCTGACCGGCCATTCGCTGAAAGTTACAGCGTCACAACCCCATACCGGCCCACCTGCCTGCTGAGGTAACGCAGCTGATCGGTTGTGGAACCGAAGGTCTGATCGCCGGCGGTGAGCCTCGCCGCGTAATGGGCGATCGGGTATTCGGCCGTCACACCGATCCCGCCGTGCAGCTGAATCGACTCCTGGGCGATGTGCTTGCCGGACCGGCCGATCTGCATCTTGGTCCGGGCCGCCACCACGGGATCGAAACGGCCGTCGGCCACACACATCGAGGCGTAGAAGCTCATGCTGCGAGCCAACTCCAGAGAGACATACATATCGGCGGCCCGCTGGGTGAGCGTCTGAAACGTCTTCAACGGCACCCCGAACTGCTTGCGCGTCTTGAGGTATTCGGTGGTCAGCCGCAGCGACTCGTCCATCGCCCCCACCGCTTCGGCGCACAGCGCCGCCTGAAAGCGGATCACCGTCTCCGCGATCGCGGCGGCCGCGTCGCCTCCGGAGCCCAACGGCTGGGCGGCGGCGCCGTCGAAGGCGATATCCGCTCCGCGCTGACCGTCGAACGTGCGGTAGCCGACGCGGGTGACCGCCGGTCCGGCGGCGGCGACATCGACCAGGAACAACCCGGTGCCGCCCTCGGGCAGTGCGGCGGAGACCAGCAGGACGTCGGCGCTGTCACCGGCCAGCACCGGGCTCTTGGCTCCGGTTATCGCCCAGGTGGTCCCGTCGGTGGTCGCCCGGGTGGCCAATTCGGTCATCCCGCGGCGGCCCGGTTCAGTATGGGCGAAGGCCAGCAGGCACTCACCCGCGGCGACCTGGTCGAGCAGCGCGCGCTGCTCATCGGAGCCGTGCGCCGCGATCGTCGCGCCCGGAATCAACGCCGCTGCGGCGACCGGTTCGGGCGCCAGCCGGCGGCCTAGTTCGGTGAGTACGACCATCACCTCGATGGGTCCGGAGTCCTCGTCGAAGCCGAGGCCGAGGATGCCCACCTCGGCGAGCTGCTGCCAGACCTCCCGGCTCCACCCCAGCTCGGAGTCGACGACCTTGTTGCGGCTCTCGGTGTCATAGGCCCGCGACACCATCTCGCGGGTGGTGTCGGCCAGCAGCTGCTGTTCTTCGGACAGGTCAAAGTGCATGGTTCACAGCCCCAGGATGGTCGCGGAAATGATGGAACGCTGAACCTCGTTGCTGCCGCCGTAGATCGAGGTCTTGCGGTAGTTGAGGTACTTCGGGGCGGCGTGTTGCGCCCAGTCCGGCGCCTCGGCATCCGGCGCGCCGAACGGCAGCGCGTCCGGTCCGGCGACCTCCACCAGCAGTTCGGTCACGGCCTGCTGCAATTGGCTGCCGCGCAGCTTGAGGATCGACGAGGCCGGGTTCGGCTTGCCACTGCCCTCATCGCCGCTGACCCGTAGCTGGGTCAGTTCCAGCGCCAGCAACTCGGTCTCGATCTCGGCCACCCGGGAGGCGAACAACGGATCGTCGAGCAGGGTGCCGCCGGCGCCCAGCGTTGTCCGGGCGGCGCGGTCCTTGACGTCGGCGAGCCACACCTTTGACGTGCCGACCCGGGCGATGCCGGTGCGCTCGTTGGACAGCAGGAACTTCGCGTAGCTCCAGCCGGCGTTCTCCTCACCGACCAGCTGGTCCACCGGAACCCGGACGTCCTCGAACCACACCTCGTTGACCTCGTAACCGCCGTCGATCAGTTTGATCGGGCGCAGCGTGATGCCGGGCGTGGACATCTCCACCAGGATGAAGGAGATCCCGGCCTGCTTCTTCGGGGCGTTCGGGTCGGTGCGGGCCAGCACGAAGATCCAGTCGGCGTACTGGCCGAGCGTGGTCCAGGTCTTCTGGCCGTTGATGATGTAGTGGTCGCCGTCGCGGACCGCAGTGGTGCGCAGCGAGGCGAGGTCCGAACCGGCTTCTGGCTCGGAGAAGCCCTGGCACCACCAGA
>JAUPLT010000056.1 GCA_030836785.1 Actinomycetota bacterium | reverse complement strand
CCCGGCGCGCGCCCCGCCGCGGGCCCTCGCCGTCCTCGGCCTCCTCAGTGCCCTCGGCAGGCTCGGCAGGCTCGGCAGCCGGCTGCTCGCCGGGCTCCGGTTCCTTCGCAGTCACGGCCGCCGCCAGCGGCCTTCAGCGCGGGCCTGCAGCGCGGCGACGATCTCCGCGCCCAGCATCGTCACGTCGCCGGCACCCATGGTGACCACCACGTCCCCGGCACGGGCTGTCGCGGCGACCTGCCCGGCGACGGCCGAGAAATCCGGGATGTATCGCACCGGCACGCTGACGTGCTCGGCGATCGTGGCGCCGCTGACACCGGGCAGCGGCTGTTCCCGGGCCGCGTAGACGTCGAGCACGAACACCTCGTCGGCGGTGTCGAGCGCGGCGGCGAACTCACGGGCGAACGTCGCGGTCCGCGAATACAGGTGCGGTTGGAACACGACGATGCTGCGCGCCCCGGTCACGGTGGCATGGCCGGTGTGATCCTGGCACGCCACGGTGCGCAACGCGGTCAGTGCGGCGCGGACCTCGGTCGGGTGGTGTGCGTAGTCGTCGAAAACCCTTACCCCGGCAACGTTTCCGACCAACTCGAAGCGGCGGCGAACACCCTCGAAACCGGCCAGTCCATCGAGCACGACCTCGACCGGCGCACCGGCTTCCACCGCGGCGAGCAGCGCCGCAAGCGCGTTGAGCGCCATGTGCCGACCAGGAACCGCCAGCCGCATCGCCCGCGGGTGAGTCTCCCCCGCCAGCTGGATGTGCGCGACGGCCCCGGTGCCGTGCTGCTCCCAACTCAGCAGCGCGCCGGCAAGTTCAGGCGTCGGTGCGCTGTCGGCGGGCTGCGGCGCGCTGCCGTACCGCAGCACCCGCACACCGAGGGCGGCGCTGCGGTCGGCCAGAGCGGCTGCACCCGGATCATCCGCGCAGGCGACCAGCGAACCACCGGGTGCCAGTCGTTCGACGAAGGCGTCGAACACCGCCACGTACGCCTCCCGGCTGCCGAAGAAGTCAAGGTGGTCGGCTTCGATGTTGGTCACCACCGCGACGTCCGGGGTGTACTCCAGCAGCGACCCGTCGCTCTCGTCGGCTTCGGCGACGAACACCGCACCACTGCCGTGGTGGGCGTTGGTGCCGGCCTCGCCGAGTTCGCCGCCCACCGCGAACGACGGGTCCAGTCCGCTGTGCTGCAGTGCGACGATCAACATCGAGGTGGTGGTGGTCTTGCCGTGTGTCCCCGTCACCAACAGGGTGTGGTGCCCGGCCATCAGCTTCGCCAGCACGACCGGGCGCAGAATCACCGGGATCGCCCGCCGGCGCGCCTCCACCAGTTCGGGATTGGTCTTCGGGATCGCGGCATAGGTGGTGATGACGGCGGTCGGACCACCGTCGAGCAGATCGAGGTTGGCGGCGTCGTGCCCGATGGCGATGTGGGCACCGCGGGCCCGGAGTGCCACCACTGCCCGCGACTCCTTGGCGTCCGATCCGGACACCTGCCCGCCGCGGTCCAGCAGGATGCGGGCGATCCCCGACATACCGGCCCCACCGATCCCGACCATGTGCACGCGGGTCAGTTCCGGCGGTAATGCACCCACGGTCATCACCGGTCCTCCTCGCTCGGGGCTCGGCCCGCGCGGGCGACGTCGAGAACCACCTCGGCCACCCGGCGTGCGGCGTCGCGGTGGCCGACCCCGGCGGCGGCGGCCGTCATCGCGGGCACCCGGGTGCCGTCGACGATCAACGGCACCACCTGGTCGGCGATGAAATCGGGCGTCAGGTCCGCATCGTCGACCAGCAGGCCACCGCCGGCGGACACCACCGGCAGGGCGTTCAGTCGCTGCTCGCCGTTACCGATCGGCAGCGGGACGTACACGGCGGGCAGTCCGACCGCGGAGACCTCGGCGACTGTCATCGCCCCCGAGCGGCAGATCGCCAGATCGGCGGCGGCGTAGGCCAGATCCATCCGGTCCAGGTAGGGCACAGCGCGGTAGGGAGCAGCACCGGCGCGCGGTTCGGGCAGCGTCAAGGTGTTCTTGGGTCCGTGCGCGTGCAGCACCGCGACCCCCGCAGCGGCCAGTGCGCCGGCAGCGCCCGACACCGCCCGGTTGATCGACGCTGCGCCCTGCGAGCCGCCGAACACCAGCAGGACGGGGACCTCGGGCGCGAAACCGAAGTAATCTCTCGCCGCGGCGCGCAGCGCGCCACGGTCCAGGCCGGTGATCGAGGCACGCAACGGCATGCCGACCACCTCGGCGTTGCGCAACCCTGAGTCCGGAACCGCGGCCAGCACCCGTTTGGCCGACCGCGCCCCGAGCCGGTTGGCCAGCCCTGCCCGGGCGTTGGCCTCGTGGACGACGACGGGGACGGCCCGGCGGGCCAGGTAGGCCGGTACCGCCACGTAGCCGCCGAAGCCGACGATCACATCAGCATGCACGGCGTCCAGCACCGCCCGGGTCTGGGCGACCGACCGGCGCAGCCGCCACGGGAGTCGCAGCAGATCGGCGTTGAGCCTGCGCGGCAGCGGCACCGGGGTGATCAGTTCGAGCCGGTAGCCACGACCGGGCACCAGCCGGGTTTCCAGTCCCCGCTCGGTGCCCAGCGCGGTGATGCGCACATCCGGGTCGATCGCGGTGAGGGCGTCAGCCACGGCCAGTGCGGGCTCGACATGCCCGGCAGTGCCGCCGCCGGCCAGCACGACCGACACCGCCCGACCAGACCGATTCACCCGTGACGCTGACCTTCCAGTCTTCGGGACCGACGTGACTCGCCGCTCCCGTGCTGCGCGTGGCCCTGCGCCGCGCCCGCACGCCTCGATGCCGAGGCGCCTCCATGATGCCCTGCGCGCTGCGGGCTCTGCCGCGTTGACCCCGCTTTGGCCGATGCGCTGCCCCGCTGCCAGGACCGCTGATCAGCCCGGGCGGCCCGGGTCGCCGGTACACGCGCACCGGCCTGACCGGACCGCGCCGTCCGCTGCGGACGGGCCGGCTTGGCGGACTTGGCCGGCTTGGCCGGCTTCGCGGACTTGGCCGACTTGGCCGGCTTGGCGGCACCACGGTCAGATCGCAACCGGTCGCGAAGCGCCTCCACCCGGGTCGGCACGTAGGGCTCCGGCATCGGCAGTCTGAGCAACCGGTTCATCCGGTCATCGCGCCCGGCTCGTAGGGCGGCCACCGCGTCGGGCTCGTGCCGGGCAGCATTGGCCATCAAACCCACCATGAAAAGCGTTGTTGCCGTTGATGTTCCACCCGCCGAGATGAGCGGGAGCTGAATGCCGGTGACCGGGAGCAGACCGATGACGTACCCCACGTTGATGAACACCTGGCCGATCACCCAGGCGGTGGCCGTCGCGGTCAGCAGTCTCAGGAACGGGTCCGCAGAACGTTTGGCGATCCGCATGCCGGTGAAGGCGAACACCCCGAACAGCCCCAGCAGACCGGCCGCGCCGATGAAGCCGAGTTCTTCCCCGACGATGGCGAAGATGAAGTCGTTATGGGCGTTCGGCAGGTAGTTCCACTTCGCGGTGCCCTGGCCGAGTCCGTCGCCGAATACACCACCGTTGGCCAGCGCGAACTTCGCCTGGCGCGCCTGGTAACCCGAACCCTGGGCGTCACTGCTGGGATCCAGCCAGGACTGCACCCGGGCCGAGCGGTAGCCGGCTGAGACCGCGAGCACCGCGGCGGTCGATATGGCGGCGGCCAGCGAGCTGACGAACACCTTCAAGGGCAGGCCGGCGAACCAGAGCAAGGCGAGCAGGATGATGACGAGGGACACCGTCTGCCCCAGATCCGGTTGGGCCACGATGAGCGCGAGCGCGATGACCGCCGCCGGCAGCAGTGGGATCAGCATCTCCCGCAGACTGGCCCGCTCCATCCGGCGGGAGGCCAGCAGATGGGCACCCCAGACCGCGAAGGCGATCTTGGTCAGCTCGGAGGGCTGCATCGACAGACCGCCCACGACGAACCAGCCGCGGGTGCCGTTGGCGAGCTGTCCGATTCCGGGAATCAGCACCAGGACCAGCAGGACGATCGTCGTGGCGAACCCCGCGAATGCCACCCGGCGCAGGAAGCTGACCGGCAGGCGCAAAGCGAGCCAACAGGCGAACAGCCCCACCGCCGCCCACATCACCTGACGGCCGAAGATCGACCACGGCGAGCCGTCCCGGTCGTAGGAATGCACCCCGGACGCCGACAGCACCATGATCAGCCCGAGCGTGATCAGCAGCCCCGCTACCGAGATCATCAGATGGAAAGACGTCAGCGGCCGCGACAACCAGGCGCCGACGCCCCGCAGCGGGGCGATCCGGGCGGCGAGACCGGCGTGTGCCGCCCCGCCGCCAGCCCCGTCTTCAACACTGCCGGTTCCCTCGTCGCCTTCAGCCTGGGAGGCAGTCCGGCCACGCATCCTGGCCAGCAGCGCACGCATGGCGGCGGACCCCCTACCGCGCCGCGGCGCGCACTGCGGCCGCGAACGCATCGCCGCGGTCGGCATACCCGCTGAACTGGTCGAACGATGCTCCGGCCGGTGCGAGAAGAACGGTGTCCCCGGGCCGGGCCAGACTTGCCGCGGCAGCGACGGCCTCAGCCATCACCCGCCGCCCCAGTCCGGGTCCCGTCGCGTCGACGAATCGAGTCCCACCAGCCACAGGTGACCCTTTTGCCTCGTGCACCCCAGCATCCTCGCGCGTCACAACGCTGATGACGGGCACATCAGGCGCGTGTCGCGATAACGCATCGGCAACCTCGGCGCGGTCCCGGCCGATCAGAACCACGCCGGCCAGCCGCTGGGCGACCCGGGCGACCGTGTCGCCGACCGATGCGCCCTTGAGCAGGCCGCCGGCTATCCACACCACCCGCGGGTAGGCCCGGATCGAGGCCTCGGCGGCATGCGGGTTGGTGGCCTTGGAGTCGTCGACGTAGTTCACCCCGGCGATCTCACCGACCGGCGCGGCACGGTGCGCACCCACCTGGAAACCGGCCAGCGCCGCTCCGATGGCGGCGGCCGGGACATCCACCGCACGCGCCAACGCGGCGGCAGCCAGCGCGTCGAGCACCCCGATCGGGCCGGCCACGGGTATCGACTCCACCGCTGCCAGGTCCTGTCCGGACGATCCCAGGTCCTGTCCGGAACCCTCGCCGAACGCCCGGTCGACCAGGATGCCCGACCGAACGCCCAGTTCGCCGGGCGCCGGTTCGCCCAGCCGGAAGCCGACCCGCACCGGCGCAGGCGCCTCGGCGAGCAGCGCCGCTGCCGGCGGGTCGTCGAGCCCGGCCACCGCGACGTCACCGACCAGAGCCCGGGCCTTCGCCGCGGCATAGGCCGCAAAGCTGCCGTGCCAGTCGAGGTGATCCTCGGCCACGTTG
>JAUPLT010000003.1 GCA_030836785.1 Actinomycetota bacterium | reverse complement strand
GACGGCGCGACGGGCGGATGCCCGCGGCGGCCGGGTTGCGCCGGGCCTGCCGACCCCTGCTCGCCTGCGTGCCCCGGAAGGTGCGCGGAGTCGCTGGGGCCGAACTCGCGGCCCATCCGTCGTGCCCCGCTGCGGAACTGCTGCATCTGGGCCAGCGGCGTCGCGCCGGCCATCCCCACCTTGACCAGCCCCCTGGTCATCGACATCGGGGTGGGCAGTCCCCCATCGCCGAAGGCGTGCAACATTTTTCGGAACGCCAGCGCCGACGCCCACGACAGCAGCACCAGCATCAGCAATTTCAGCAGCGGGGAGGTGACCTGGACGCCGCCGGCGAAATTGCCGTGCATCACATGGCGCATGAGGATCAGCAGCACCCCTAGACCGGCGGTGGCGAACATCATCTCCAGGCCGTGCACCACCGCCCGCAGCGCGGCCTTCTTGGCGAATTGGCGTTGCGGGCCGGGCGCGACAGCGACCGCAGCGGCGGGCACCAGGATCAACACGTTCCAGAACGCTTTGAAGCCGACCCGCAACACCTCCGCGGCGATGTAGCACAGTGCCATCAGGGCGGTCATCACCACCAGATTCAGCAGGAAAAACAGGCCGACCGACTCGCCGCTGAGGTTCTGGGCGTGTGCGTAGGCGTCCGTTGCCCCGCAGGCCTTGATGGCCGCCGCCGGCCCCTCGGCGGTGCGGTTGCTGAGCAGAGCCGCATCCCAGGCGTCGGCGCAGCCGGGTCGGGCGTCGATGACCTGCCCGAAGTTCATCAGCTGCACACTGTGCCGGGCCAGCACATCGACCATCCACCCGGTGAGTTGGTTGACCTGGGCGTCGTTGATGGTCGACCCGTCGGTGACGATGGGGCCGTTGTTGGCAACCCCCATGGCGACGGTGAATCCCAGCCAGCGGCCCATCCCGAGCACCCCCTCGGGGCTGGTTAGTTCGGTGACCGGGTCACGCAGCAGCCACGCGGCGAGCAGGATCACCACGAAACCGCTTGCCATGACGCCGATTCCACGTCCGACGCCTTTGGTCAACGCGATGACCCCGCCGATGAGTAGGCAGATCATCAGCGCGGTGGGAACCACATGCAGACGGTTGAGGACGGCGTTGATGTTGGCCACGATCGGGGTGGCGATCGCCGCCAACCACAGCAGCCAGGTGGTGCCCAACGCGAACTTGATGACCCAGATGCCGATCGAGCAGACGAACAGCAAAAACCCGGTGCAGGCGCCGAGGGCGGCGGCGATCTGCGAATAGGTCAGGGCGACGGTGACGTTGTCGGCCAGCGACGGAATCCAGGTCGCCGGGTTGGTGATGCTCATGTCGGTTCCCTGGTGGCGCATCGCCTCGATGATGTCCACCGTGGAAAACAGGTAGGCCCCGATGGGGATGCCGCGGCTGTCGCGCAACCCCGAGAAGTCCAGGGCCGTTCCCAGCCCTGATGCCGCCGCGGCGGGCGCGGTCACCAGAGCCATCATCCAGCCCAACCACAGTGTCTGGGTGATCATCCAGGCCCGCCGCACCCGCGGATGCCAGTACAGCCACGGCAGCACCCGCCGGCTCAGCACGCCAACCCCACACCGGGTGGCGGGGGGTCGGCCCCCAGGTTGCGGGTGTCGAACGCGCAGACCAGTTCGTGTTGCACCGGGTGCAGCAGATCCACCAGCCCCGCCCGCCCGAACTCGTCGAGGAAATAGGCGTAGCCGTGGCCCTCGACGGTGCGCAGGTCCAGCACCTCCGGGTACTCGTCGGGGTCGATACCGATCTTGCGGTACGCCTCGGTCGCGTACTGCCGCTCGGAGGGCTTGAACGGGGTGACGATCCGGTTGGGCAGGTCTTGGGTGCTGATCCCGGCGAAATGTTCGACGTGCTGGGAGATCGCGATGAGCCCGTAGCGTTCTTTGCGGCCCTGGGTGACGATGCGCAGCGCGTCGTCCTTGCCGACCGGGGAGGCGAAATAGGAGCGGGCTTCCTCGGCGACGAACCAGCCGAAGCTGTCGGGCCGGCGATTCGGCCCGGTGTAGGTTTCGCGGGTCAGCGCCGCGATCATGCCGTAGATGGCGAATCCTGCTCGCGCCCGCGCGGTTTGGCGGCGGTACAGGTGCAGTTCGTCGGTCTGGGTGGTGGACGGCAGTTCCAGGTCCGCGGTCAGCCACACCACCGCGTCCTTGTCCGCGATCGGCGGGACGGGCAGCGACTCATCGAACATGCAGCGCAGGTAGTCGACGTTGGCCCACATGTCCAGCCGCGCCGTCAGTTCCTCGTACTCGCTGGCCGCCCGCCCGGTCAGGGAGTTCAGGTAGCGCACCAGCGCGCCCATGCTTTCGGCGACCCGATCGTCGGGGCGCAGCAGCCCGCGCAGTTGCCGGGCCACCAGCCCGTCGGTGTCGACGCCCATCATCGGCAGCAGATGATCCAGCGTGCGTTCCACGGCGATCTCGCGGCGGAAGATGCGCAAACCGTCCATCGAGACCGCGCCGCGTGCGGGGTCGAGCACGGCGATCCTGTCCCCGTGGTGGGCCAGGGCGGTCGACCACTCCCGCATCGTTCCCGGATCGGTGATGGAGCATTGCGATCCGCGCTTGATCAGCGCATCGACAATGCGTTTAGCGCACTGCGATTTCCCGCCGCCGGGAGGGCCGAACAGCAGCAGGCCCGGTGCGCCGCGCCTGCCGGCGATGCCCTCCAAATCCAGCAGTACCGGGGATGGCCGTCGGGTCGCCAGGTTGCGGCCGATGAGGATGCCGCTGCTGTTGCCCAACGCGCTGGACACCAGCGGGGAGAACCGCGCCCAGTGCCGGGTGGTGGTGGGCTGGCAGTACTGGTCGCGCGGTGCACGCTCCTCGCTGCCCGGCAGGCCGATCTGCCACAGCGCCGCCTGCGCCCCGCCGCGCGGCCCGCGCAGCGTGGTGTCGAGTTCCTCGGCGAAGTGGGTGTGGAGTTGCTGCACCGCCGCGGAGGTGGTCTCCGCGGAGCCGGAGCCGATCGCGGCGACGGTGGTGGATTCGACCTCGCGTTCCAGGGTGGAGGCCCGCAGTTCGGCGTTGTAGTCCTCGCCGCTGTGATAGCGCTCGATCAGATCGGCGTGGCTGGCACGGCGGCCGGTGCGCTGGAAGCTTTGATCGTTGAGGTTGCGTTGGGCGCGGTCGACGCGGGTCAGGGCCTTTTCCGCCGACCGGATGGTGACGTGCTGAAACCAGTCGACGTCGGCGTCATCGACATCGACGTCGTAGAGCGAGAGCAGCAGTTCGGCGCGCGGGTAGGCCAGGCCTCCGCGGGGAAGCTGCGATACCGGCATCATCGTCTGATAGCTCGACGGCCCGGTGCCGGTCTTGGTGCGCACCACCGGCCGCAGTGAGGGCACCCGCCGGCGCCACCATGCCCGGCTCGCGCGGCGGGACTGCTGATCACCGAGGTCAATTTCGACGGGGGCGATGGATTGAAAGTCCTGTGCGGTCAACCGTTCCGGGCCGCCCGCATCGTGCGGGAACGGCACCCGGAACACCCCCCGGTTCCAGTGGCGGGCGTAGAGCCAGTGGATTTGGCGCGCCGTGGCCGGGACGGCGGCGAACTCCGACGGGATTTTGCCCAGGATGTCCTCGACCAGCGTGCGGTACCCGGCCAGTGACTGCGGGTCGTCGGGGTCGCGGCCGAGGATCACGGTCGCGGCTTTGGCGACACCGCCGACACCGCTGCGGCCCACCATGCCCGCGTCCACCGGGATGCGCAGCCCGAAAATCTGCTCGTAGAACGGTTCGATCTGCAAAAACGAGTCCCATTCGCGGACCTCGTCCACCCACTGGTCGCGGTCGGTGTAGCCGTCGAGCATCGCGCGGATGGTGCGCCGTGGAGACAGCGGCGCGCTGACCCCCCACAGCACCATGCCCGAGGGCAGCTGTCGGGTCAGCGGGCGGTGGCGCCGCGCGATCTGATCTTTGAGGGCGAACGGCATCATGCCGCCGGGCTGGCCCGCGACGAGGAACTCCGCGTACACCCCACCCTGGGTGAACACCAGATTGCCGATCACCTCTTTGGGTGCTGACAGCCACGGGTCGCCGCCCTCGACCGCGGCGCTGCGCTGGGTCCGAACCAGCCCGGTCAACAGCCACCACATGCGGTGGAGCGGGGAGGGTTTGCTGACCGGGATCTGGCGGGCGGCGGCGGTCAGACCGGCGGTGGCCGCCGACCCCAACAGGAAGATCGCGACGGCGTGCCCGGAGTCGAACCACGCCCGGGTGGCCAAAAACGTCGCGGCCATCCCCAGCAGGAACGTCGCACCGTCCCACACCCGCCACGGCGCGAACCACAGCCGGGTGTTGTCGTCGATGTGAGAGACATAGATCGGGAAATCCCGCACATCGGTGAACACCCGCGCGGTCTCCCGCCGGAACTCCTCGCTCATCGTCGCTGATCCCCAGATGCCGCCGGCCGCTACTGCCCGAACTGGCCGGTGGTGATACCGCCGCCGTGTTTGTCGACGGTGCCCTTGAGGGAGGTCGCCAGGCCGGCGCCCCCCAGGATGATCGCGGCGATCGCCACACCGCCGAGAACCTTGCCGGCGGCCGCGCCGAACCCGCGGGTCAGCGAAAACGCCCCAGAGACACCGCCGACGGCGATGGCGATGATGGCCAACGGGATTCGGGCCGCATCCCACAGACCGGGGATCGCGGTAAGCAAATCCCCTGCGGCGAGAGTGGTTTCGATCATTGTGGTGTCCTTTCGGTGGTGAGATGTGTGTTTGGGTTTGTGTCCGTAGCCGACGTGGTGGCGGGGCCTACACCGTCAGCGGTGATGCCCGACCCGCGCCGCCGCCGGCCAGGTAGTCGAAAACGTCGTGCAGTACCAGCAACATGGAATGGCGCTGGCGGTCCTCGCCGTCGATCGCACGGGCCGCACCCCTGACCAGGACGACGTGGCCGCTACACAGATGCTCGACCTGACACCAGCCGGGTTCGTCGGCCGATTCACGGTCGGTGTTGTCCAGCGCTCTGGCCGCCCAGTCAATCCCTCCCCCGCACCCGGCGGGCGACGCGGCGTAGAGCAGGCTCGCCAGGGGCATTTCGGCGTAATCCCGCCAGATACCGACCGGGTCGCGCATCGTGGACCCCGGGCACCCCAACGCCGTTTCCCGCAGCAGGGTGGCGGCGACGAACGCCGCATCGGCTGCGGTGCGGATTGTCGCAGTCGGATCGGTGACGCTCACGGTGTCGACTCCCTGCCTGTGACTGTGGGTGGTGTGTTGCATGGGTGGCTGCGGTGCTACTGCGGTCTGCCCGGCGCGGCCATGACCGGCACCAGATCGTCATCGACCGACATCGCCGGGGACTGGTCGAGCGCCGCGATGACCCACCGGCCTCCTACGCCTTGCAGCGTCAGCGGATACACCAACTGGGTGGGGGCGAACTGGGAGGTGACCGCATCCACGCGCGCCAACACCCGGACCGACTCCCCGTCGGCGGGCACCGTGAGAGGCGAATCGGTCGCCGTCAACGACGTGAGCGCGACACTTTGGTAGGCGTCACCGAGCCCGCTGAGCAGCGAGTCCGCGGTGACGTAGCGGTCCACCCCGCCGGCGGCCGTCAGGTACGCGGTCAGAAACCCCGACACCGCCGCGAACACCGGATCGCTGGCAGACAGGGCCACCGGGTAGGTCATCGGCAGCGTCGCGCCCGGACCCGGCCCGCCCACCCGGGCGGGCAGGCTGATGGCCTGCGGCCCGTACCGCGACCACAGCACCGGCACCCGGTACAACGCGCGCGTGGGGGTCGCCGACTCATACGGGCGCTGGGTCACCCCCACCACCACCGAATACACCTCGGCGTCGGACTCTTTGCCCGCCAGGCCGGTCAGCGTCACCGCGACCACCGTCGGGGCGGTGATCACCACGGCCGGGGTGGTGGGCAGCTTCAACTCTGCGGTGTTCTTGCCCACGAACCCGGTCAGTACCCGCGCATCGCTGGAGGTGGCCGTCAGCCACACCGACACGAAATCTTGTGCAAAGGAACTCACCACAGCGGATTTGTTGACCACCGTGCGCGCCGGCCCCGCCACATCCACCGGGGAGCCGAACAGGAACTGCCACACCAGATTCAGCCCGGCCAGCGCCGCCAGACCCAGTACCGCGGGGCGGCCCAGGCGGGTGAACAGCGACTGCGACCGATCCAGACGCCCCTGCCACGTTCGACTGATCTTCATGTCCTCGCCCCTGCACTGGTCGGATCGCTGTCTGCGATGTGGGCGATAAGAGCCGCGTCGGTCATAGCGGTTCGTGCCCGATGATCTTGAGGCTGCTCACCGCGAAGGTGTGGTCAACCGGGTCGGAGTTCGGCGTCCCCCCTGCAAAGAGCGGGTCGCCGGCGAATGTCGGCGGTGTCGGCAGACCGGGCAGCAGGTCCGGCGACGGTGTCGCCGAGGTCGCCACATCGACCGGCGGCCGCGAGGTCTGCCGGATGAGCATCCGCACTTTGGAGGCCAGCACCCGCTGGACGGGCATCACCGCCTCACCGTGCACATTCTTGGTGTCCTGGGTGATCATGGTCCGCTCGGTGTCGTTGAACGCGTACTGCACGGTCGTGACCACCCGGTGCTGCGACCACTGCGTCGCGCCGCTGGCGTCCTGCCCTATCCAGCCCGGTGTCAGTGAAATCGCGGTGATGACATAGGTTTTCGACAAATCGATGTCGATCACCTGGCCGTCGATACCGTCGCGCACACACACGAACGCATTGCGGGGATCGGCGCCGGCCATCGTCTGCGCCGAGGTGGAACCCGCCGGGCACGAGCCGGAGGCGTCGGCGGTGTAGGGCAGCGGTCGATCTCCGATGACCGGCTGATCGGGTGGGGGCGCCGGCGACTCCGGGACCGCGACCGCCGGGTCGGCGACCGTGGTGGCTTGGCGTACCGCCACTTTCTTGTCGCTCCCGCCGTAGAACATCGTGGACGCGACCACGGCCAGCACGACCGCGGCGATCAATACGCTCGCGAAGCCGATGGCCACGCGGGAATCGAATCGCCGAGGCTTCCCCGGGCCGCGATCCGCCGGGTCGTCGATGTCGCCGTCGCCGTAGTCGCCGCGCGGCTCGGCGTCGCCGTCCTGGGCAGGGGCGGCGAGGCGGGGGTCGTTGTGCGTGTGGTCGCGGGCGTGGGAGCCGACACCGTGGGGGTCGTCGAGGTCGACGGGTTCTGCGCCGTGATGGCTGCCGCCGTAGTGGCCGTGACCGTCCTCCTCCTCGCCCTCCTGGCCCCGGTCGCCCTCGTCGCTGGGGGTCGCGGGCCACTGTCGGGGATCGGCGGGCGGAGCGATCAGGTATTCCTCGGCGGCGTCGTTGGCCGTGAGGTACTGCTCACGGGCCTGGGCCTCGGCATCAGGAGCCGTCAGATCATCGGTGGTGGTCACGTGCGCCGCCTTTGGTGGGTCATGCTCGCGACACTGCGCAGGCTCAGGCGTCGGCGTTGGCCCCGTGCGGCGGGGACTGCGGGCCGGCCAGTGGACCGCGGGCAGGCGGCCGGCCCGATCCACACCGCCGGCCACCGCGCTGACCCGCCCACAGCGGCGAAAGCCCCCGATGTGATGTTCACGGGGTTGGACACCCCGGTGAGGGCCGGGCCGGTGACCCGGGTACCCGCCGCGCTGCCGCACCGATCCGCCCGGGATGCCGAATACACCCGGTGCAGCCGCTTGAACAGGGCATACAGTGCCCAGCACACGGCTGCGAGCACCCAGGCCATCCCCACGGCGTGAGGCATCGAGACGAGCCAGGCGAAGGCCGCTACGCTCCCAATCATGATTCACATGTTGACAGATGCGACACGATAAGACAACCGTAAACACATGATGTTCAGAGAAACGACAGATCGGTACGACGAGTTGCGGCGCGAATGGATCGCCGAGCACGCCGGAATCTTCACGATGCAGACTCGCCGAGCGGAAGTGCTCAACCGTCGTATCCGGCGCCGGAACCGCGATCTTGCGGGCGCGCGACCTGACCCCCACGACGACAACGCGACCCACCCGCTGATGACCCGCCCTCCCACCACGGTGGAAGCCAAAGTCGAGTTGTTGATCGTCGCCGCCGCGGCGCTGGCCGCCCCACTGGGCTGGCCGGCGGGACGATGGCTGTTCGCGCGGATTGAGACGCTGATCCCGACACGGTTGCGGTCATTTCCGATCGTCGCTTTGCTGTGGTCTGCGACCGTTCTCGGGCTCCTCACCACCCTGCTCTACAGCGTGCGGGACTCGTCGTCGTTAGGGTCGGCAGTCCTGGCTCCGTGGATCATGGCGCAGATTCCCGCTGCATTCCTCACCGCAGGAATCTACGGAATCCTCAACGGCTGGTTGGCGATTGACGGCTCACTGGACTGGTGGCCGCTGGCACCGCTGCCCGCCACCATCGGTATGAACATTCCCCTGGCAGCCGATGACCTCACCGGGCCCTCGGTGTTCGTCACCGCCGAAGCCCCGCTGTCCTCCTACGATCTGACGCCGGTCACCCGCGCCCGCGGCGGTTCGACACGGCTCATCGTCATCGCTCTGATCGTCAGCGCGCTGGGTACCGCGTGGACGCTCGGCGCAGTCGTCGTGGGCATCAAGGACATCCTGGTCGAGAGCACCTCCACTCCTACCGTGGGCAGCGGCTACTGATCGCGCCGGGCGCATCCGCTAAGCCGACAGCCGGCCGGCCGGGGCGGTCGCGGCACGGATGGGCAGGGGCAGCGCTGTTCGGGATGCGTCGGTGAGCATCCGGTGGAAGATGCGCGCCAGGACGCTGGCGTCGTCGAGTGCGTCGTGCGGATGCAGTTGGGCGATGCCGTAGTGGTCGGCCAGGGTCGCCAGTTTGAGGTTGGCCAGGCCGAGGTCGAGGCGCTCTGCCAATTCCACGGTGCAGAGCAGGTGCTCGACGGGCAGCGCGGCGGCGCCGCGGCGTGCTTCGGCGGCGAGGAATCCGAAGTCGAAGGCGGCGTTGTGGGCGACCAGCGTCCTCCCCCGCACCACCGCGGCGAGTTCGGCGCTGACATCGCCGAACTGCGGCGCACCGGCGAGCACTGCCGCGGTCAAACCGTGAATGTGGGTGGGGCCGGGATCGACGCCGGGGTTGAGCAGCGTGCTCATGGTGTCAACGACTCTGCCGTCGGGAGTCAGGGCCAGCGCGGCCACGCTGAGCATCCGGCACGTCTGCGGGTCGGTGCCGGTGGTCTCGACATCGACGACGACCCAGCCCCGGTTGATCTCCATGGCCGCTACTGTGCCCGGCGGCTCCGACAACGAGTCGCTCGGCGGCGACTCCACCACCCCGCTACCGATGTTCTGGCCCGCGCACCAAATGTGCCCGCGACCGTGTTTGCCCGCCGCGCCGGTCTGCGCCGTCTCGCGCCGTGGGCACCTGCAGCGCCCCAGCGGGCCGCACCAGGCCGATCGCGGCGTCATCGGGGGTGCGGATCGACCGGGTGGGTGGACTGACCCGCACCGGTACGAAAAGCGGCCTCTCGGCAGTGGCCGTCCTCGCCGCCGCCGCTGTCGCCGTGGCCGGCGCCGCCGGTGGTGTGTTGGCGTAACCGGCGTCGACCATCGGTTGCAACATCCGGTCTAGTCCATCGACCCAGGCGGCGGGGACTCCGGCATCTCGCAGCGGCCTGGTCATCGGCAGATTGGGTGAGGGAACGCGGTACGTCGTGGTGGTGGCGCCGAACGAATTGACGGTGACCGAGATGTTCTCTGCCGGAACCGATTGCAGATCGGCGAAGGCTGTTTGCCCGTGCCGGTAGAACAGGCCGGCCAGCGCATTGATCACCGCCACCGGATTCGGGTTGGTGGGCCAGTCGCTGAAGGCGTCGTAGCTGTTGACGATGATCACCGTGTTGAATGGCGACTCGGCCGGAGCCCGCAGGTCCGCACCGGTTTGGAGCAGGGCCAGCACCGCCTCGGGTAAAAAGTTCAACATGCCGGTGTGTGGGGTGGCCGGATCGGCGACCCGGACCACCGTCAACGCACCCGCATCGGGGCGGTTCGGGTCGGCTGCGAGGGCTGTGATGGCGGCGTTGATCACCAGCGCACCTTGCGAAATACCCCACACCGCAATGGAACCGGTCGCCGCGAGACTCGTTTCGATCATCTGCACCAGCGTCGCCGCGCCGGCGGCGACCGAGGCCCCCAAGGAGATGTCCCCAGAAAACGGGGCCAGTTCGGCGGGATAGGGCACGTTGACCAGGTGCGATGAGAACGTGTTGGCGAAGCTCGCCATGGTGGCTGCGCTGACGCTGGGGAACGTGGTGCCCCCGACGATGAGCGTTTGGGCGGCTCGGGCGGGCAGGGCCGGGACAGCCGCTGCCGCGGCGCCCGCGGCGCCCGTGGCCACTAGCCCCGCCGTGAGCGCGCAGACGGCGGTGCTGGCGAGGCGTGCTGAAAACGGCATGGATGATTCCCCTGTCGACATGGTTGTGTGCTGGATCGCGTGGCGGTTCGGGTCAGCGCAGGGCGGCCGAGAACCGCCGCCACCCGCTGGCCCGTCGGTGCGGCGGGGTGCGGGTACTGGCGACGGCGGGATGGCCGCCGCTGCCGGTGACCAGCGCCTGACATGCCGCGTCGTAGCGGGCGACGAACACCGACCAGTCCGGGATTTGCACGCATTGACCCACACCGCCGCGGATCAGCAACCTCGCGTGCTCCCTGTCGGGAGGGAGTAGCTCCTGCCAGCGCAGGCCCGCACCCAGATCGGAACTGATCGTCTTGTGGCTGTCGCTCTGGCCGAAACTCTGGGCACGGCGATTGGTCAGCCCCGACCACTTCTCGGCGGCGGTGAGCAGTTCCTCCTCGCGTGCGCCGTACATGATGACCGTCGCCGGGAAGATCGCCCGCAGCTCGGCGGCGTAGACCGACCCGTACACCGTGTCGAGCTGTTCGGAGGCCTGGACGGCGACCATGAGATTGATCCCCAGGCCGCGGCCTTCGCCGACGAAGCGCCGCAGGCCCGGAATCGGTGCGGTGTTGGGCAACTCGTCGACGATCATCAGCAACCGATACATCTGCTCGCGGGCCGCGGTCTTGTTGCGCCAGCGCCGCACCAGCGAGTCGAGCAGGGTGACCGCCGACCCGGCCACAGTGCCGTCGGCCGGCGCGAGCACGAACAGGGTGGCGCCGGGGTCATCGAGAAAGTCGGGAGTGAAGGGGGTCAGCGCTGTGTTGCTATTCAGCGCGGTCCGCAACCACGGAGTGATCGCTTTGCGCATGGTGATCGCCACCGAATCCCGTTGGCGGGCATCCATTTCCAAGATTCGCATCATGCCCAACGCCAGGACCTCGTATTCGCGGCACAACGCAGCGGCCTGCGCCCACCCGGGTTCTGTGAACTTCTCCGGGTCAATGTTGTCCACGGCGGTGAGCACCCACGACATCCCCTGTCCGTTGCCCTGGGGGGATGCCGCGTAGAGGAACGCGGCCAACGGCCCGGCGGCCTGGCTCTCCCAGATGCCGCCGTCGGAGACCTGGTCGGCGCCGCTGCCCAGGCCCACCGTGGACATCTGCATGATCGTCTCGGCCACCGTCAGGGCCTCGGCCGGCGAGTCGATCGACACCGTCGGATCGAAGCTCAGCGGGCGAACCCCGTCGGGATACACCGGGGTGGCGATGGGCCGCAGATCAATGAGCGCTTTCGGCCCGAAGCGCCGCTCCATCACCAGCTGCATCAGGTCGTCCTTGCTGCTCACGACACATGCAGGACCGTTCCAGAGGACCGCCGAGGGGGCTAGAAGCCGCCGGGTCTTCCCGGTTTCGGTAGGGGCCGAGATGAGGCAATGGGCCGCGGAGTACGGCACGTACAACTCCGTGCCCTTGCCGTCGGCGGTACGGCGTTGCAGAAATCCGCAGTACGGCGTCGCCGGCTTGCTATAGGGCTGCGGCGGCGGTGTAGTCACCCCGGAAGCGTGCCAGATGCAACGCATACGAGTCAATGTAAGACAGTCGTGAACATTTGGCGTGTTACTGTTTGGACAGTTTGAGAGGAGGGGCGCGATGACCGCCAACCTGTCCGCAGGGGCCGCCGCTGCAGGCGATGCCGTGACCGATTCGGTGGCTGAGCCGACCGCCACGATCTATACGGCACCGGACTGTATGCAGTGCGTGGCCACCAAGCGCGCGTTCGCGAAACTGACCGGTGTGTCCTACACGCTGGTCGATGTGTCCACCGACCGCGAGGCGCGAGACATGCTGGCGGACATGGGATATCGCAGCGTGCCTGTCGTTATCACCGCCACCGGTGAACACTGGTCGGGATTTCGCCCCGACCGGATCGACGCGTTGGACAACCCCGCTGTGAGCGCCACCGCGCCCGAACGCGCCGCGCCGGCCCGCCCCCCGCCGGCGCTTGACGGTGAGGCGTTGGCCTGGGCGCAGGCGATGGCCGAGCGGATGCGCACCCGGACCCGCGCCGCCACCGATACCGGACTTTCCCTCTAACGGTCGGCTTCGGCCCCCACCCCCCTACGGATGGACACCATGAAACCCACCACGCTGCTCGCCCGCGTCTACCTGACCACCGACACCGCCGACTTCATGCACTACCGCCTCACCGGCACCCTTGCTCCGCGCAGCGTGGCCCAGGCCGCCGCCTTCCCCCTCGACGTTGCCCCCCGCGAGGCCCCCGACAGCGAACTGTCGGCGCCCGCGCAGCAGCAGCAGGCGATCACGGCGGCGCTGGAACGGATTTTCGACGAACTCAACGAGGAGCCGAGCACCGGCTGGGCGCAGGCCTATCGCGCCGACGGGAACCGCAGCCTCAGTGTCGGCGATGTGGTGGTGCTGGGAGAAACGGCGTGGGTGGTGGCCCCGATCGGCTACGAACGGGTCAGCACCGAGGATCTGGCAACCGCTATCGTCCCCGCCGACCGCGCTGAGCAGCTGTCCCCCCGGGAGTCTGCCGCCGCCGAGGCCCGCCAGTGGGCGCAGATGATGGCCCAAAGGTTGCGCGCCCGCCCGCCGGCGGAAACCGCCGCCAGCGACCTGTCCCTCTGAGTCGACTCGGGCACACGCCCACCGGGGTGGGGAAACTCCTGACGGTCCGTAGTTGCCGCCGCCACCGGTACCCTCACCGCGGCAGCCCGTTGGGCATCGCATCGGCCAGCCCGGCGTGAAGGTCCTCGGCGGTCAGCAGCGTCATCGCCGCGTCGTCGATGGCATCGAACAGCGACTCGTCGTTGAGGTCGGCCATCCCCAGGCCGTGGGAGTCGATCACCCGCTCGTTGCGGGCGGCCTGCGCGCTTTCGATGAGTTTGCGCACAAAACGCCCGTTGCCCAAGGTGTCGATGGCCCGCACCTGATCACCCTCGTCGCTGGTGGACACCGCGGTGTAGAACCGGGTAAACGGATCGCGCAAAACCTGTTCGGTGGCGCCCGGCTCCAGGGTGTCTCCCCCGGTGGTGGCGAAATGCTGCGCCAGTTGGATCAACTCATCGGGATTGTAGGAATGAAACTCGATGGTCGTCTTGAACCGCGACAGCAGCCCCTGGTCGACCTCGAGCACCCGGTGGCACGCCCGCGGATAGCCGGCGGCGATGATCACCGAATTGTCGCGCTCGTTTTCCATCCACGGCACCAGGGTGTCGATGATGGCCTGGCCGTAGGCATCGCCGCCTGACAGCCCGGTCTGCACCAGACCGCCGAACTCGTCGAGGAACACCGTCGCGCCCAGCGCCGACTCCAACAGTTCGCGGGTGTTGTTCTCGGCGTCGCCGAGGTGGCGGCCGACCAGCTTGGAGCGCTTGGTCTCATAGAGATCCGCGCGCGGCAGAATCCCCAGGCCGCAGAACATGTTGGCGATGGTGCGCGCCGACACGGTCTTGCCCACGCCCGGCGGCCCCACCATCAGGATGTGGCGCGACACCGCCGGGGTGGGAATCCCCTTGCGTTGCCGGATGATCCGGGCGATGGAGTCCGACCGCAACCGCGCCAGCCGCGCTTTGACCTCGCTGAGTCCGACCATCCCGGCCATATCGTCCTCGGCGGCCGCCAACAGCGTTTTGGCCGAGGCGGCAGCCCGCTGGGCGTCGGTCGTCGCGGTGGCCGCATCCCAGTAGTCGGTGCGGGTGTCGATGGTGGCCGCGTCGGTGAACCGCAGTCCGTAGGTGGGATCGGCCAGCGCGGCGTGCGCTTCGGAAAACCCCGGCCAGCGCACCCCGATCTCGGTCAGCAGCGTCTGCGCCGCCCCCTGATCGCCGTGGTGGCGCAACACCAACGCCCGGCAGAACAGCGCATCGCGGGTGATGTCATCGGCGACCTCGCCGTCGAGGGCGGCGCGGTCGGTGGCCGCCAGCGCGCGGTCGAGCAGTTTGAGGTTCGCCGCGGCCTTGGCTTCCAGCATCGACCCGGCACGGCCCAGGTCCACGCTCATCCACCCTGCGCACCCGCTCACCGCGGCCAGCACGTCGGGCCAGCGCTGCGTGCGGGAGTGCAGCACCGCCCGCACATAGGACGCCGGAACCGAGGCCTGCAGGCCGGCCAGCCGGTCGTGGGCGTCCTGATACCGCCCGGCGTCGATCAGCGCTGCAACGTAGGCCAACACGGCGGTGTCGGGGTCGTGGATGGTCAGGCTGATGTAGTCGGTCCGAAACCGTGCCGCCAGGTCTGCGGGCCGCACCCGCACGGCCCGCAGATCGTGGCCGATCCGGGCCGCGTGGGTCGCCAGAGCGGCCAGCGTCGACAGCGCGTGGTCCCCGGTGGCCACCCGGCCGAGCCAGGCGTCGGCGACGGCGGGATCGTCGGAGGTGACCAGGCGGAACACCTGGGCGGCCCGTTCGGGGGCCGTGGGCAACGCCTTGACGGCGGCCTGCAACGCGGTCAACGTCCGGTCGTCGCCCACCACGGCTAGCGCACCGCCAGGTGGGACAGGAACTGGCCCTCGTTGCGGGGGCGCATCAGCGTCAGGGGAATCGCCGGGATGCTGGGCGTGCTGAGCGTGACCTCGTCGTAGCTGTTCTGGGTCACCACCAGGTCGCTGTGTTCCTTGGTCGACGGGGACCCCGACAGGAACACCAGGGTGTGTCCGCGCTGGCCGCCCGCGATGTCCTGGGACTCCCCATCGACGACGATGAGGGTCGGTTCCCGGTGCGGCGCCGACGGACCGGCCACGCTGATGCGGGCGTCGGGGTCGCACAGCGGCAGCCACACGTCGGGGCGGCCGGTGTGGATCAACACCACCTCCCCGGCAGCGCTGGCCCGCAACAACAGCGGAACCACCACATCCAGATCGGCGTCGATGGTCATCCGTGTCGCCGCCAGTGCATCGGTGAACGGCATCAAAAACGGCACTCCGGTGACCGTCATGCCCAGGATCGGACCCGTGGGCCCCACCGGAATCCGCAACCCCTCCTCACCGAGGCGCCGCGGGGACATCTGTAAACGCAGCGCCCGGTTGCCCAGCGGCAGCGACGCCAGCAGCGCGTCGAAGGCCTGCCCGACGACTGGCCGCAACGCCAGCAGCGGCGGGTGCGGCAGTGGCGCGGGGGTGTGGAAGCGCACCACGGCCCCCACCGACACCTCGCCGGCCCGGGTGGCGGTCAGCCGGATGGTGGTGACGGTGCGGTTGCTGCGCACGGTGGCGATGTCGTCGAGTAGCCGTGTGTTCAGATCGGCGCCGGCGATGCGGTAGTTGGTCACGAAATCGGCGTTGACGTCGAGGTGCGACCAGGACTCGTCGACGCGGTCGAGGTCGAGGTCGCGGTCGGCGAGCAGTGCGGCTGTCGCCTCGCTCATCTGATCGGCGGTGCAGGTCAGTGCCCGGCACCCCGCCCGGATCACCGACTGGCGGATACGTTCGGTGGCGGCGGCGGTCGCCGCGGCGGCGTCGCCGCGGTAGGCCATCGCCGCCATGCACGCCTGCGGGCACAGACGCAGCACCAGCCAGGTCCGCCGAACGCCCACCGCGGGCCGATCGCCCACGATCTCGTCGTACTTGGGGGTGTAGCGGCCATCGTCGGCGACCCTTTGACTGACCGAGACCACATCGGCGCAGTCCAGTTCCAGACCCGCGAACTGGTAGAGCAGGGTGCTGATGGCCTCCAGCGGCACGGTGTTGAGGGTGTCGGCCCCGGCGGGCACCAGCACCGTCGGGGCGAAGTGGCGCCCGTGCAGTTCGATCATCGTGATCGCGTACTGGCCGTCCCAGCGCATCCCGACCGGGGGGATGCCGGCCAGGTCGGCGTTGAACGGTTCGGGGATCGCCGCGCGTCGTTGCCGCGCGGCCGCGTTGCGCCGGTAATGGAACAGCCGCGCCCACCGCATCCCCCAGCCCGCCGCGGTCGCCCCGTTGTAGGCGACAGTGATCAGCGCGGTCACCGCCACGGCGATGAGCAGCGCGACCCACCAGATCACCGGAGACAGCACGACCAGCACGGCGGCGGCGAGAAGTTCGGCGACGATGACGAAGCGGCGGGTCAGGTTCACCCGCCACCGCGAGAGCCGTTCGGGCAGTGCCGAGTGCGCGCCGGGAATTGCGCGGTCCAGCGCGACCATCGCCTGGGTTCCCGCGTCGGAGGTCGTCGTCATCGTTTGCCGCCCTTTGCATTTGTCATCGCACCGATTCCCAGGACCCCCGCCAGCACCACACCCAGCAGCCCCAACCCCACCAGCGCGATCACTTTGGGTCGCCCGTCAACCGGCGGCGGTGGTGGCGGCGGCGCCAGCGGGCGGGACACGCTCTCGCGTGGTTGGGGCACCTCGGGCACGTCGAAGTTCAACGCCGCCAGCGGGTCGATGACCCCGTGGCCGATCCGGTTGTCCACCACCGCCGCCGGTGAGTGCGCGGTCGCGGTGATGCGGTTGATCACCTGGGCGGCGGGCAGTTGCGGATACTTTCCGCGGATCAACGCAGCCAGGCCCGAGACGTAGGCCGCGGAGAAGCTCGTCCCGCTCATCGGTTTGAGGATGTTTTTCTGGCTGTCGAAGGTTGCGTTGATGATGCCGCCGGTCTCGTTGACGCCTTCGACGAACAGCCCCGGTGCCGCCACCGAGATCCACGGCCCGGCCAAACTGATCTCGCGGCCGGAATCGTCGACAGCGGGCTGTCCGACGGCGTCGGTGGCGCTGACCGAGAGCACGTAGTCCGAAAACCACGCCGGTGTGGAGATGGTGACAACCTGATCCCAGTTGCGCGGGTCGGCGGCGTCGGTGGCGTCGATGTCGGGATTCTGCGCGCAGCCGGGGTTGGCGGTGTTGCCCGCGGCGGCGACGATCACCGCGTCTTTCTCCATCGCTGCGTAGCGCACCGCGGCCCCCAGCGTGGTCTGATCGACCGGCTTGAGCGTCGGGATGCACGCCACCACCGACACGTTGATGACGCGGGCACCGGCATTGGCCGCGTGGACGATGGCCCTGGCCAGCGTGGACACCGTGCCGGCGCGTCGATCCTGCTCGGCGTCCCCCCCGCCGGGGCTGGCCGGAACGTACATGCCCGAGGACTGCCGGATCGACAGCAGTTCGGCGTCTGGGGCGACCCCGACCAGCGCGTCCCCCTCAGCCGCCGCCGCGCCGATGATGCTGGCGATCACCGTGCCGTGGGTGTCGCAATCGGAGAGCCCGTCGCCGCCGTCGACATAGTCGCCCTCGCCGCGCAGATTCGGCAGCCGCACCGACGGATTGACGCCGGTGTCGACCACCGCGACGGTCACTCCCGCTCCGCGGCCGGCCGATTTCCACAGTGCGGGCAGGTTCATGAACGCTTGCGCCGCAACCGGGATCGCCAGGTCGGTGTTCGGCAGCAGCCCCGTGGCCGGGCAGGCGTAGCGCTGCTGCATCGCCTCCTCGGGTCCGGGCTGCCCGTCGGCGGGGACCGCGCCGGGGTCGATCACCGGTGGGGTGATCGCCTGGGCTGTGCCGCCGCCGAGGGGTATCCCCGCAGTGAGCATGACCGCCGTGGATGCCGCCGCCACCCTGCGAACCGCCCGGTGAGTCATCGTCAGCGGTTCCGGACGAGGGTGAACACGTTGAGCAGCCACACCGCCAGGACCGGAACCAGCACCACCATCAGGTATTCCAGCCATTCCACGAGCTTGCGGAACACCGGTGAGAACGAGCGCTGCGGCACGGTGGCGGCGATGATCAGACCCAACACGCCCAGCCCGAGAATCAGCCCGGCCACCCAGTAACTGACCGCCGCGTCGTCCCAGGCCACCGTGTATTTCACGGCCACCGCCGCGTACATGGCCAGCCCGGTCGCCACGACCAGTACCGCCTGCGCCCGGGTGGTGAACGCCCGACCGCGCAGCACCAGGATGGTGCCGACGATGACGACGTAGACCGTGGCCAGCACCCAGCGGCCCCGCCCCGGCGAGACCACCGCGAACGCCCCGCCGACGAAGAACAGCGCCGCGGCGGCCAGCAGCGCCGTCAGATAGGTGTTGGCCGCCGCCGCCGCGCGGGCCAACTCGCTGACGCTGGGTGTGCCGTGGTGCTCGGCGGCCACCAGCGCCTCCTGGGCGATGTGTTCGGCGTCGTCGAAGGTGTCTTTGCCGGTGACCGTCGGAAACGGCGGCACCGGGATGCCGGCCATCAGCCCGGCCAGCGTCGCGCCGTTGGTCACCACCCACAGCGCGACCGCCACAGCACCCACCCACACATAGGTCATCGGCGCACCGAGTACGTGCACCACCGACATCGCTAGCGCCGCGGCGGCGGTAATCGCCACCGCCGCCAGCACCCCTTTCGGTGCGCGCGACAGCCGCCACAGCACCGCGGCGGCGGTCAGGACCACTCCCGAGGCGAACATGACGTGCCAGGTGCCCGGCCTGCCGGGCAGACCCATCACCGCGGCGCCCGTCAGCGCCACCAGCGCGGGCAGCCACAGCGCCGTGGCGGTCACCCGGTCGCGGCGGCGCCACCACACCAGAGTGCCCGAGACCAGCAGGCCCGCGGCGAGCACCACACACACCACGGCGGGCACCAGGTTCCAGTCCTGGCCGGCCTCCAGGCCCCGCCACCACGACAGCGCCAGCACCGCCACCGCGGTGAGCACCGTGGCGGCACCGACCGCCCCCGCGACCATCCGGGTGGTGGCCTCGGTGACCGTGGCGTACCGGGCACGGTTGAGCACCGCGACCGCTGAGGAGGGGGCCTCGACGATCGGGGTGAACTCGACCTCCGGGTCGATCACCGACAGGATCAGCAGATCGCCGTCGGCCACCGCCTGCTGGGCCAGGCTCTGCGTCCTGTCCAGTGGGCGGCCGTCGATGAGGGTTAAGGTGAGCAGCCCGGCCGAGATCATGCCGTCCTCGTCGGCGGTGCGCAGACCGGTCTCGCCGTCCTCGAGGTCCCGGGTCTGCAGCACCCGACCCAGGGAATCGACGACGGCGGCCACCGCCGAGTTGGCGGGCAGGGTCACGTCGGTCTGGCGGCCCCGGAACAGCACCGCGACCCGCACCTGCTCGGCCAACCGGACATGGCCGGCGGGGTGCAGGCCGCCGCTGTCGGCCTGCACCGGCTGCTGCTGCTGCTGATAGGTCGCGGTCATCGCCAATCCCCTCGGTCCCGATAGCCGGAATCTTTGTCGGCCGCCCCGGCGAACCCGTCCACCACCGAGGCCGCCGCTTCCAGAAAGGCCCTGCGGGTGGCCGGGGCGAGCCGGTCGAAATTGATCGCGGTCGCGTCGCTGAGGTGCGGGTCAAACGGGATGTCGTGCACCGCCCGGCACACCCGCTCGAAATCCTCGTGCAGGTTGCGCACGGCTTTATCCGCGGTGACCTTGTTGACGTTGCTGATGATCATCACCGCCGAGCGGACCAGATGCGGATAGCCGTGGGAGATCAACCAATTCAGGGTGTCCTGCGCCCCGGTGGCCCCGTCGAAGCGGGTGGTGGACACCACCACCACCGCATCCACCCGCGACAGAATCGCGGCGGTCAAATCGTCCCGCATCTGGTTTCCGCAGTCGATCAACCCGATCGGGTACATGCGTGAGAGCTTGTCCCACGCCTGGATCAGGTCTATCCCGGTCATCACGTCATCGCCGATGTCGCTGCCCAGCACCTCCAGCCCGGAGGAGGAATCTTTGCCGAGGTAGTGCCGGAAATCGCTGTAGGCCACCAGGTTCGGATCAGCGATCAGGCTTCGCCAGGTTCCTGTGCTCGGCTCGTCCACCCGGCTGGCCAGGTTGCCGTTGGCCGGGTTGGCGTCGATCGCGACGACCTTGTCGTCGCGGTACCGCGACAGCGCCTCCCCCAGGCCGATCGTGGACGTGGTCTTCGACGCGCCGCCCTTCTGCTGCATGACCGCGACGAGGTAGGTGCCGCGCAGGTTGACGCCCAAGCGGCGCTTGAGGTCGATCCATTCCCGCTCTGCCGGCCCGACGCCGGCGTTGATCCGCGTGATCTGGTGCAATTTCTTGCGCCACCCGATCTCGGGAATCGGCTTGTAGGGGCGCACCAGATCGGCTTGGCGCACCTGCGCGCGCATCGGCCCGACCGACGAGCTGGGCAGGCCGCGTGCCGGTGCCGGGCTGGGACGGTGCCGCCCAGCGGGGTCGGCGGCAGGACTGTCGCCGCGCGGGGGAACCCCGGCAGCGGGTGTCGGTGGTCGAGCAGGCCGATAGTGCGGCCGCGGTTCCTCATCCTGCCGATCGGTCGGCGGGTACTGCCCACTGGGGCCGCCAGCAGCGAGATCGGGCCGGGGTGGTCGATCCATCGGCGGATACTGCTGGTGCGCCGACGGCGGGTAGGGCCGCGCCGGTGCGTCGTGCCGATCCATCGACGGCCCAGGCGGGGTGTGGGGCGGGTACTGCTGCGCCGGGAGTGCGGCGGCCGGCGGGCTGTCGGGTCTGCGATGCCCGTTGTGTTCGCGCTCCGGTGCGGCCTGGGCGCCGTCGCCGGTGCGGGCGTCCCCACCGTCGGCTGGATACTCCTGGCCCACCTGGTCGTCCATCGCCTCGGCCTCGCCACGCTCACCCCCCGCGGGGGGGCTGAGGTAGCGGGCGTAGAAGTCATGTTCGTTCGACTGGCTCATGGCGCAGCGTCCCCAATCCCGACGGCCATCAAATTCCTACCTTCCCCTGCCCAAAACGCGACTGAAAAGAAACACTATCAGTCACCTAGTGAACATACCAAGTGTGTAATGAAACAGGGGTCGGGAATCATTCACCCGGCCGCCGCCGTCGCGCCGCACCCGCGGGTTCACGCCGACCGGTGATGGCCGTACCAGTCACTCAGGCCCACGGTTGCCAGCAGATTCGTCACCGCGCTGGCCCCGGCGGCGAGGGTTCCGGGGGCGATCATGGTCCACCACTGCCCGGACTCGCTGCGTACCGGCCCGGTGACGACGCGGCCCTCAGCGGTGTCGGTGACCGCCACCGCCGCCAGCCCCACCTGGTCGCCGGTGGTGTCGTGCCGGATGACCGCCAGCGACATTTCCACCAGGGGGCGGTCGGCGGCGGCGGTGACGATGCGCTGCTGCTCGGCGGTCAGGCCCAGTCGCCCCAGCGCGACCTTGGGGGTGTGCTCGCCCCGGACCACCTGGGCCAGACCGTCGAGCAAGTCGGCGGTGGGCACCATGACCGCATCGAAGTCGGCGGGTTTGGTTTCCGGGCCGCACAGCGGCAGCAGCCGCGCCAGCAGCGCCCGCATACTCGGCACCGCGCCGAGGTTTTCGACGGTGATGTCCTCGGCGTGGCGGGTGGCCGCGACGGTCATCGCGCCGCGGCGGGCGATCGCGACCCGCAGGTGTTGCGAGTCCCCTGTCGGGCGCCGACGTTCGATCATGGCGCCGAGCACCACATCGGGGGCGCCCAGGGTTTCCAGCCATGCCCGGATCTGGGGGTGCACCTCGAGGTGGTCACCGGCCAGGACCGCGCCGGCTTGTACCAGCGTGCCGATCCCCGGATGTGCGATCGGTGGTCCCACATCGGCGATGTAGGGCCGGGTGAGCAGCACCGCAGGCAGTGTCTCGATCCCGCACAGCGCCTGGAGCAGCCACAGTCCCTCGGTCGTGGTGGACACCGCCGCAATATTGGCGGGACCGACGTGCTCGGGTCCGGGCCGCGTCGCAAACGGCGGTATCCGCGCCATCGTCATCCTTTCTCGCGTCCATGGCCGGTCGGCCACAACGCGGGCGACCCGGCTACCCGGACACGGTGAAGGGGGGGAACTTCACCGTGTCCGGGTAGCCGGGTCGTCGCTGATCCTTACTCGCGCCGGGAGGTTCCCGGCGGGGTGTGGCTCACGCCCCATCCCGGGTCAGTACTGGCCGGCCAACCCCTGATCCTGGGACACCATTCCGCTCTTGGCGCTCTCCACGGCGATGGGCACCTGGCGCAGCTTCTGGATCGCGGCGTCGTATTTGGTGTTGATGACATGGATGGCCTGCTGGAAGGCGTCAGCACCTTGGCCGCCGAAGTTCTCGGCGTTGGCGCGCACGATGTTGAGGCTGTCGGCCCGGTTCTGCTCGGTCTCGGCGTGCACCGCCTGGAACTCCGCGATGCAATCCTCCAGTGGTCCGATGACGTAACGCATGATTGTTTCTCCTTCGTGGATTGTTGGTTAGGTCGAGATCGACAGGACGGCTTCGATGTCGGCGGCGCCGTCCTGGTCGCCGGTTTCGAGGCCGTGGCGGTTGTTGTTCATCTTGTCGCTGTGATCGGCGAAGTGCGTCGAGAAGGTCTGGCCGTCGGCGTGCAGTTCAGCGCCGACGCGCTGCAGCGAGGCACCGGCTCCGGGGCTTTGCAACGCCGCCGCGGCCGCCTCCAGGGTCGAGGCCATCCGCTGCATGGCCGCGGCCTGCTTGTCGGAGACCGCCTGCAGTCCCGCCGCGTCACCGGAGATCGCGTCGAGTTCACCGTGAATGATCAAGCTCATGTGAGTTGTTCCTTTCTATACCAATGGATTTCGGGTAATGCTGGTGTCCTGCCCTGGTGCTCAGCGTCCCCCCTTCGCGGTCGCGAAGTCATTGCCGCCGCCGCCGCTGATCGTCGGCACCCCATCGGGTCCGCGGAACGCGTCGGCGGCAGTGCTCAGTACCGCGACGCCGCTGACGGCGGCAGTGTCGCGTTTGTCGTCGTTGGAACCGGCGGCCCCCTGCGCCATCGCCGGCCCCATCATCGCTCCCGGAGACCCGCCCATTCCCGAGGCGACGGTGCCGCCGGTGCGCGCTTCGGCGATCCGGGAGGTCGAGGCAGCTTCGGTGCTGGCCGAGGGCGCGGCGGCGTTGACCGTTGAGGACCACGATCCGGGACTGCGCAGCGCCGAGGCCGAGGACACCGCCCCCGCACCGCCGAATCCGCCACCCCCACCAGCAGCGCCGCCGCCGCCGCCGAGGCCGGTCAGGCTCGCCGCGACCGGCCCGCCCGCGACAGGGGTTGCGGTGACCCAGCCGCCGGCCCCGGGGGCGGCGGCGAGGGCATCCGTGCCCACATCGGGGCTGAGGGAGCCGAACTGGCCAGCCAGCGATGTGACCTGTTGCAACGCCTGCTGCGGCAACTGGGCCAGCGGCCCTCCCGAGGCCATGCCGCCCAGCTGCGAGGGCATCTGCGCGGCCATCGGCAGCAGGCTCATCATCATCTGCATGGGTGAGCCCTGCCCGGCGAGCAGGCTCTCCGGTGAGGCGGTGTCGGTGAGGCTGCTCGCGCCGCCGCCCCCGGTCAGCGGCGCCGCGGTCGGCGGCGGCGGCGGCGCTGCTGGTGGGGGTGGCGGATTCGGCGGTGCGGGGGCGGTGTC
>JAUPLT010000055.1 GCA_030836785.1 Actinomycetota bacterium | reverse complement strand
TTCCAGCGACTCCGCGCTGACTCCCGTCAGCCCGGCCAGTTCTTCGGAGTTGGGTTTCATCAGGTCCGGCGCGGCGCGTTGCAGGCCCGCTGCCAGAGCGGCAAGTGGGGCGTCGGAGGTGTCCACCGCCACCTTGCAACCGTGCGCCCGCAGTGCCGCGGTCATCTCCGAATACCAGGCGTCCGGCAGCCCGGGCGGCAGCGAGCCCGACAGCACCACCCAATGGTCGGCGCGGGCCCGCTGAATCACCGCCCAGGCCAGGGCTTCGGCCTCAGCGGCGTCCAGGGCCGCACCGGGCTCGTTGACTTTCGTTGTGGTGCCGTCGGTTTCGGTGATCGCCAGGTTCGTGCGCACCGGGTGGGCAACCGGAACGGCATGGAACTCCACGCCCTGGGCGCGCAGG
The DNA here is from genome assembly GCA_030836785.1 of Actinomycetota bacterium. Lineage (GTDB taxonomy): Bacteria > Actinomycetota > Actinomycetes > Mycobacteriales > Mycobacteriaceae > Mycobacterium. Next base: position 8,354 of record JAUPLT010000055.1, on the reverse strand, counting down.
CCGGCCAGGATCGGATCATGCCCGGCGGCGGGCAGCACCGCGACGGTCTCGACCCCGGCCAGGGTCAGCGCGCGGGCGACGTTCACACCTTTGCCGCCCGGTTCGGAGCTCACTGAGGTGACCCGGTGCACCGCGCCTCGGACCAGTTCCCCGGGCAGGGTGACCGTCCGGTCGATACTCGGGTTGGGAGTGACGGTGACGATCACATTCAGATTGTCGCCTGTTGTGCCATGCGCGATGGCCCGGTTTGCTGTAATCCACCTATGACTGACAACGAGGCCACGGTTCTCGCCGGCGTCCCGGTGGTTCCGGGGGTCCGCTTCGCCCCGGTGATCCGGGCCAACCGGCTGCCCTCCCTTGCTGAACTCGATCCCGGCGGACAGATCGCCGAGGGCGACCGACCGGCCGAGGTGGCCAGGTTCGGTGCCGCCGCCGCGGCGGTGGCGCAGCAACTGCGAGACCGCGCCGCGGCCGCGACCGGCGCGGCCGCGAAAGTCCTCGAGGCCACCGCCCAACTGGCCCAGGACCGGGCCTGGCTGGCGTCGGCGGAGAACGCCATCAAGGCCGGCCAGCCCGCCGTGCGGGCGACCGCGCAGGCGGCCAGCCAGTTCATCGAGATGTTCACCAAAATGGGCGGGCTGATGGCCGAACGGGTGACCGATCTCAAGGACATCCGAGACCGGGTCATCGCCGCGCTGGCCGGACTGCCCGAACCGGGCGTGCCCGATCCGGTCGAACCGTCGATCCTGTGCGCCGAGGATCTCGCCCCGGCCGACACCGCCGGACTTGACCCGCACCGGGTGGTCGGACTGGCCACCTCGCTGGGCGGGCCGACCAGCCACACCGCCATCATCGCCCGTCAACTGGGTATCCCGTGCGTAGTGGCGGTGCACGGTCTCGACGATGTGCCGGTCGGGTCGATGGTCCTGCTGGACGGCAGTCGCGGCACCGTGACGGTGGACCCGGACCGTGCTGACGCGGCGGCGGCGGTCTCGGCGGCCGATGTCGCGGCGGCGGCGATGGCGGGCTGGACCGGGCCCGGCGCGACCTCCGACGGCCATCCGGTGTCGATCCTGGCCAACGTGGCCGACGGTACGGCCGCCCGGGCCGCCCGGCAGGCGCCGGTCGAGGGGGTGGGGCTGTTCCGCACCGAGTTGTGTTTCCTCGATGCGGACAGTGAGCCGTCGGTGGACGAGCAGGCGGCGATCTACGCGGAGGTGCTGGAGGCGTTCGCCGGGCAGAAGGTGGTGATCCGCACCCTCGACGCCGGGTCGGACAAGCCGCTGAAGTTCGTGACCAATCCCGAGGAGGCCAACCCGGCGCTGGGGGTTCGGGGCTTCCGGATCATCGCGATCGACGCCGACCTGGTCACGCGTCAACTGGACGCGATCGCCGCGGCCGCCGCACGTACCGGCAGCGCGCCGTGGGTGATGGCGCCGATGATCGCCACCCCGGATGAGGCTCGCCGATTCGCGGGCCTGGCCCGCGAGCGCGACCTCTACCCGGGCGTGATGATCGAGGTTCCCGCGGCGGCGCTGCTGGCTGACCGGATCCTCGAACACGTCGAGTTCCTGTCCATCGGGACCAACGACCTGGCTCAGTACACGATGGCCGCCGACCGGATGTCCGCCGATCTGGCCACCCTGACCGACCCGTGGCAGCCCGGGGTGCTGGCCCTGGTCGCCAAGACCGCCCGGGCGGGTCAGGCCGCGGGCAAGCCGGTCGGGGTGTGCGGCGAGGCGGCCGCCGACCCGCTGCTGGCCTGCGTCCTGACCGGGCTGGGCATCACCTCGCTGTCGGCCGCGGCCTCCGCGGTCACCCCGGTCGGCGCGAAGCTGGCCACCGTGACCCTGGCGCAGTGCCGCGAGGCCGCCGAGGCGGTGCTGGGCACCTGCGGCCCCGGCGAAGCCCGGGAGGCGGCGTCAGCGATTCTCGGCTGACCCGGTCGCGGACACCGACACGGCCGGGGCGGTCTCGGCCGGGTACATCAGTTCCAGCTCGCCGATGTTGGCCGCCGCGGTCACCAGCGGTAGCGCGGCGACGGCAGGATCCACGCCGTCCGCCTCGGCCCGCGGGGCCTCGGCACGCAAGGCGATCACGAATTCCCCGCTGAGGTCGGGCACCGAGCGGTTCGGATCGCTGCCGTCCAATCGTGCGCACAGTGCGGAGGTGTGGTCCTCCACTACCTTCCGTGCCCGCGGGTACGGCCCGGCCGGCGGCGGCACGATATCGGCGATCAGGTCCGAAGCCGTCCGCAACCGCGGGATGCGGTTGGTGGTGTCCAGCAGGTCGGCGTCGAGCACCCCGTTGCTCTCGGCCAGGTAGATCCGGATGGTGTCGACGTGGGTGCGGGCGTCCACCAGGGCGTCGCGGCCGAGATCGCGCAGCGCCGCGTCGGTGGCCGGCGAGGCGCCGCGCGTCACCCGTAGTACGGCGCCGTTGAGATAGCGCGCACCGGAGTCCATCGCGGCGTCGATCGCGCGGCGGACCGCGGCCGCCGCGCCCTTCGTCCACAGCAGTACCGAGACCATCAGGCCGACGGCCGCGCCGAGGATGATGTCCTCGATGCGGATCAGCCCGGCCTTCCAGCCGATGGGGTGCAGCATGTTGAACACGATCAGCACCATCATGGTGAACATCGCCTGGCTTGCCGCGAAAGATCCGACCGCCAGCACATAGGTGGAGCCGAACGCCACGACCGGGAGCAGGGTCCACAGCACGGTCTGGTCGGTTCCCACCACGGTGATCACTGCCGCGCCGAGGGCGAATCCGATCGCGGTGCCGGTGACCGCGCGCACCGCGCTGACCCGGGTGGTCGCGGCACTGCTGCGCAGCACCGACAGCGCGCCAAGCAGCACCCACACCCCGTTCTGCACCGGGATGACATAGGTGGCGACCAGGGCCAGCGCGAGTGCCGCGCCGGTGCGCAGGCTGCCCACCACGGTCGCCGATCGGGTGCTCACATACCCGGACAGCGAGCGGACGGCTGCGCGCTTGCCGAGGACCCGGTCGGCCACCCCGGTCTCGGGTAGTTGCCGCCCGAGCAGGCGCGCCCACAGCGGCCGGGTGTCGGCAGCGGTGGCCGAGGCGATGATCCGTCCGGTCAGTCCGATCGTCGCGGTCATCGTGCGCCGGGTCAGCAGGACGCGGCCGAGATCGGCGGCGGCGGAATCGTCGGGTGCGCCCAGGATGTCCCGAATGTCGTTGTCGTAGTGGGTCATCGCGACCAGCTTGTGGGCGGCGACGGCCCGGTTCAGTTCCGCGGCGTGCTCGGCACTGGGGGTGGTCAGCGCCGTGGCGCAGCTCCGCAGCACGCCGACGCTCATCGGTGCGATGGGCCCCAGCAGTGGGGCGGTGTCGGGGCCGACCCGGGTACCGAGCCACTGCAGGTTGGACACCACCCGGATCAGCGCTCGGCTGCCGGCGCTCATTGCGATGGGGCGGAACGCGGTTCCCACGAACTTGCGCCGCAGCGCGTCAATCGCCGCGGTCACCGGGTCGGCGTCGGCGTCGGGGTCGGGGTCGGGGTCGGCGGCGATGACGTCAAGACCCTCGATCTGGTCTGCCAATGCCGTGCAGACCCGGGCGGCCAGGGTGCGCAGTTCGCCGCCGTATCGGGGCGGGAACAGCAACAGCGCCGCCGGAACACAGATCAGCAGCGCGATCAGCCACCCCAACAGCCGGTCGCCGACCGGGCCGGTGGGAATGGTGCACACCGGCAGCAGAAACGCCATCAGGGTGGCGCGCTGGCCGGCCGCGAAGATCTCGCTGAGCAGGCTCAGCAGGCTGACCCCGGCCCCCACCGCGAAGCACAGCAGCACCGCCAGCCACGGGTACGGGGCGGCCAGGGTGCCGACCGTGATCAGGATGGCGCCGGTGACTGCCAGACCGCAGAAGGCCAGCGCCCGGGTCGCCGGCGGACCGGGGAAGTTGGAGACGATCAGCAGCGAGATCGAACCGAACACCGCGAACGCCGGCGTCTGGGTGCCTTCGGCCAGCAGGTTCGAGGCCTGCAGGTGCGAGGCCAGCAGGTGCGAGAGCAGGGCGACGACCGGGATGACGATCCCGGCCCGCAGCGCCCGGCGAGCACCGTCGTGCCCTGGATCCCGCTCTCGCAGCGCGTCGCGCAGGCGCTGAAAGGTGTTGCCAAGCACTACTTTTGAGGTGTCGGGGAGGCAGGGTGCGATGGTGGCGGAACATCGGCGAAGCGGCCGGCGGCCAGGTCGTCGAGCATCCGGTTGCTGATCCAGGCGAAGGCCCGGTTCTCCCGCGGCAGGGTCGACTGCTCGTAGCCGACCAAGACGAACACCGCCCAGGACGCGTATACCTCGGACTGCCGCGGGTCGCCGACGATCTCGAGGGCCGAGTTGTAGAGGATCTCGAAACGTTGCCGGTCGACCTCGGTCTGCACCCGCAGCACGTCCGGGTCCACCGAACTCCAGGCGCGGATCGCGGCTTCGGCGTTGTGCGGCAGGGACAGCGCGACGTCGATGGCCGTCTCGATCCGGCGGCGTGGGTCGGCCTCGGTCCGGATCGCCTGGATGACCCGCACCGTGCGGTCCTGGCGCCAGTAGGCGATGAGGTCACCGGTGTAGGCCGACCAACTGGTGAAGTAATGGTAGAACGAGCCCGTCGTCACGCCCATCCGTCGACAGAGTTCGGCCAGCTTGAGAGCGCCGAAGCCGAGCTCGGCCAGAATCTCCAGACCCGTCTCGAAATACGAGTCGCGGACCGATCCGGCTGCCATGCAATCAACCTATAGGCCCGGGGGTGTCCGGGCGGGGAATCCTGGGGCAAGCTGTAGGGATGACTGTTGAGGCCACCACTGACCACGCCACCGAGGGTGGCTCTGCCGGAGTGCTCGACCAGGTGCGCGCGGTCTTCGCCACCGGGCGCACCCGGCCGATCGCCTGGCGGGAGCAGCAACTCCGGGCCATCGAGAAGATGTGCGACGAACGCGAAGCGGAGATCTGCGCCGCGCTCAGCGAGGACTTGGGCCGCTCGGCGTTCGAGGGCTGGTTGGGTGATGTCGCCTCGACCAAGGCGGAGGCCGCCTTCGCGGCCAAGCACCTGCGCAAGTGGGTGAAGCCGAAGCGGTCCGGTCTGCCGTTGGCGCATATGCCGGGCCGGGCGTGGGTGCAGTACGACCCGCTCGGAGTGGTGTTGATCATCGGCCCGTGGAACTACCCGTTCTTCCTGTGCCTGTCGCCGCTGGTGGCCGCGGTCGCGGCCGGCAACGCCGCGGTGATCAAACCCTCGGAACTGGCGCCGGCCACCTCGGCGTTGATCGCCCGGCTGGTGCCGCAGTACCTCGATCCGGAGGCGGTCCGGGTCGTGGAGGGGGCCGCCGAGGCGACCCAGGACCTGCTGTCGCAGGGTTTCGACCATGCGCTGTTCACCGGGGGTACCGAGATCGGCCGCAAGATCATGGCCGCCGCCGCCCCCACGTTGACCCCGGTGACCCTGGAACTGGGCGGCAAGAGCCCGGTGCTGGTGCTGCCGGACGCCGATATCGACGTCGCCGCCCGCCGGATCGCCTGGACGAAGCTGCTCAACTCCGGCCAGACCTGCATCGCCCCCGATTACGTCCTGGCGGACCGTTCGATCGCCCGGGAACTCACCGACAAGATCGTCTCGACGATCGCGAAGTTCCGCGCCGATGAGCCCGACGCGGCGCTGCGGATCGTCAACGAGCGGCAGTTCGACCGGCTGGTCGCGCTGATCAGCGCAACGGAGGGGAAGGTCGTCACCGGTGGCGGCTCCGATCGCGATGCGCTGCGAATTCAGCCGACGGTCGTGGTGGACCCGCCCGCCGACGATCCGGTGATGAGCGACGAACTCTTCGGTCCGATCCTGCCGATCATCACCGTCGACTCGACCGAGCAGGCCGTCGCGTTCGTCAACTCCCGGCCCAAACCGCTGGCGTTGTACGTGTTCACCAAAGACCAGCAGCGGGGCCGCGCACTCGTCGACCGGATGCCGTCGGGCGGTGCGGTGATCAACCACATCGCGATGCACTGCCTGGCGCCGCAGTTGCCGTTCGGCGGTGTGGGCGCCAGTGGGATGGGTGCGTATCACGGGCAGTGGGGCTTTGAGGCGCTGAGTCACCGCCGGGCGGTACTGTCCAAACCGGCGAAACCGGACCCTGGTCTGCTGTACCCGCCGTACACCAAATGGTCCAAGGGCGTCCTGCGCCGGCTGCTGTAAGTTCGGGCAAACACCTGTATTGCGAGGTAGGTACTGCCTCGGGGCGTGCCGGGGTCGGTAAACCTCATGACTATGGCACAATCCAGAGGTGTCTGATGTTGCCCGGCGAGGTCCCGGCCGCCCACCGGCAGCTAAGTCCGCCAATACCCGTGGCCGTATCCTCCAGACCGCCCGCGAGGTGTTCGGCGAGGTCGGCTACGACGCGGCGACCTTTCAGGAGATCGCCGTGCGGGCGGACCTGACCCGTCCCGCCGTCAACCACCACTTCGCCAGCAAGCGGGAGCTCTACCTTCAGGTCGCGGAGCAGACCAATCGCACGGTCATCGAGGCCGGCGTGCGGGAGGCTCGCTGTCACACGAGTTTGGACGCCCAGATTCTGGCCTTTGTCGCCACGGTGCAGGCCGCCGGGAGCGATCCTTCGGTGGCGGCATTCCTGGTTGCCTCGGTACTGGAAGCCCAGCGTCACCCCGAACTGGCGGTGGATGGACGTGATGTCCTGGCTGCGAGCCGCGACTTCCTCGGCGGAGCGCTGCGGGAGGCGCGGCGGACCGGCGAACTGTGCCCGGACGTCGACATCGAAACGGTCACCGAAACGATGCTGGCCATGCTGATCGGTGTGGGTTTCTACGCCGGGTTCTGCATCGGCCCCAACGGTGACGGCAGGCGACTGGGCGCGATCACCGAGGAACTGCTCCGGATGGTGCGCAGTGCCGGTTATCTGTGCCCGACGCCGAACGGCCCCCGGCCGGTTCAAATGTAGCTTGTCTAACTGTCAGCCGGTCTAACCGTCGCTACCATGGCGGCTATGAGCAATGTGCGCAGTCATGATGACACCTGGGACATCGCCACCAGTGTTGGTTCAACCGCGGTCATGGTGGCCGCCGCCCGGGCGAAGGAGACCGACAGCCCCAACCCGCTGATCCGTGACCCCTACGCACGGTTGCTGGTGGCCGGCGCCGGGACCGGCATGTGGGAGAACTTCCTCGACGACTCCATGCAGGAGCGGATCTCCGGCGCCGACCCGCAGGCGGCGGCGGTATTCGCCAACATGCTCAGCTATCAGGCGGTGCGGACGCACTTCTTCGATTCGTTCTTCACCGCCGCGGTGGCCGGCGGGATCCGCCAGGTGGTGATCCTCGCCTCCGGGCTGGACTCCCGGGCCTATCGGCTGGCCTGGCCGGAGGGCACCGTCGTGTTCGAGATCGACCAGCCCAAGGTGCTGGAGTACAAGTCGGCGACGCTGGCCGAGCACGGCGCGGTGCCCACCGCCGACCGCCGGGAGGTGGCGATCGATCTGCGTCAGGACTGGCCGGCGGCGCTGAGGGCCGCGGGTTTCGACCCGGCCCGCCCGACCGCCTGGCTGGCCGAGGGGCTGCTGATGTACCTGCCCGCCGAGGCGCAGGACCGGCTGTTCGAGCAGATCACCGAACTCAGCGCCCCCGGAAGTCGGGTATCCGCGGAGGCGGTGCGGCATACCGCCGAGGAGCAGCGTGCCCGGATGCGGGAGCGCTGGGAGAAGATGTCCGACGACCTCGGTATCGAGCGGACGGTGGACATCGCCGACCTGACCTACAACGACCCGGAGCGCGCCGATGTGGCCGAATGGCTCAACGGCCACGGTTGGTCGGCGACCGGGACGGTGTCCACCGACGAGATGCAACGGCTGGATCGCTGGATCGAGATCACCGACGAGGACTACCAGGGCGGGTTCTCGACGTTCGTTGTCGCCGAACGGAACTGACCCGGTCCCTCGAGTCCCCGGCCGCCCTGGGCGGGTAATACGATGACGCCACCATCACAGGAAGGACCCTCATGCCTGGAGTGCAGGATCGTGTCATCGCCGTTACCGGTGCCGGCGGCGGACTGGGCCGCGAATACGCGCTGACCCTGGCCAGGGAGGGTGCCAGCGTCGTGGTGAACGACCTCGGCGGTGCCCGAGACGGGACCGGCGCCGGGCACTCGATGGCCGATCAGGTGGTCGCCGAGATCACAGCGGCCGGCGGTCGGGCGGTGGCCAACTATGACTCCGTCGCCGACGCGGAGGGCGCGGAGGGCATCGTCGGGACCGCGATCAACGAGTTCGGCAAGATCGACGGCGTCGTCAGCAACGCCGGCATCCTGCGGGACGGCACCTTCCACAAGATGAC
>JAUPLT010000054.1 GCA_030836785.1 Actinomycetota bacterium | reverse complement strand
GCCTGGCCGACACCGCCGGTGGCGGAGTGGATCAGCACCTTGTCGCCGGGTCTGATCCGGGCGAGGTCCTGCAATCCGTACCAGGCGGTCGCCGCGGCGGTGGAGACTGCCGCCGCCTCGTCGTCACGCAGGCCCCTCGGCAAGGTGACGGCGACATCGGCGTCGCAGGTCAGGAACGTGCCCCAGCATCCGTTGGGCGACATACCGCCGACGTGATCGCCGACCTTGTGCGAACGCACGTTCGGCCCGACCGCAGTGACCACACCGGCGAAGTCGATTCCCAGCTGCGGTTTGCCCGCGAAGCTCGGATACCGGCCCATCGCCACCAGGACGTCGGCGAAGTTCAGGCTTGACGCGGTGACCGCCACCTCGATCTCGCCGGGTCCGGGAGCGACCCGCTCGAAGGCCGTCATCTCGAGTGTCTGCAGGTCCCCCGGCGTCCGGATCTCCAGCCGCATCCCGTCGCACACGTGATCGGCCACCATCGTGTGGCGCTCTTCCGGCCGCAGCGGGCTCGGGTGCAGGTGAGCGGTGTACCACTGGCCGTCACGGAAGGCTGTCTCATCCTCCTCCGAACCCAGCAACAGCTGGTGGGCGACCAGGGAACCCTCGGTGTTCTCGTCCACGTCGACCTGGGTCGGACGCAGTTGGGGATGCTCGGCGCCGATCACCCGCAGCAGACCGCGAAGTCCGGCTTGCTCCAGGTTGGGCAGCTCGCCGGGCAGAACGGTCTGGGCCCCCCGGGTGATCACATAGAGCCGCGGCGACTCGATATCCGCCGCCTCCGGCATGTCACGCACGATGCGCACCAGGTGCCGGACATGCTCGGCGCCACGGTCGGCCAGCTCGTCCGGCCGGCAGTCGTTGCGGGGCGCGGCGACCACCACCATGTTCTCGAAGCTGCCCTGGGCCAGGTAGGCCATCAGCCGCTCGGAGTTGGCGGCGTGGTCGGCATGCTGTGGCCACGACATGGTCGTCACATCGGCGTCGTTGAGCTTGAGCGCGTCGGTGAGCTCGGACGCCACCAGATCGGTGAAATCGGAGGTACTCACCAGCAACCAGCTGCCCGCGTTGACATGCGGCGCCAGCGCCGGCATTTCCTGCTTGCGCCACTCGACACCCAACAGCCGCTCGTTGAGGACACGCTCGGCCTCCGCCGACCCTGCTCCCATCGCGGTCCCCATCGAGAGCGCGTCCACAGCCAGCACCACCGCGCCGTCGTCATCGAGCATCCGAATGTCGGCCACCACGCCGGATCCGTCGAGCGAGACCACCCGGGTCAGGCAGAACCGTGCCTTGTTGGCCGGCCCGTAGCTGCGCAGGCTGCGCACACCCAGCGGCAACAGCAAACCACCGGTGCCGCTGTTCTGCACGCCGGGGTGAGCGGCGACGGACTGGAAACACGCATCGAGCAGCGCCGGATGAACGCCGTAGGCGCCATGCTGGTTTCGGATCACCGACGGTAGGCCGATCTCGGCCAGCACCGTCTCGCCGATACCTGCTCCGGCGTCCTCGCCGGCATTGACGGCGGCCAGGGCGGTGAACGCAGGGCCGAACTGCACGCCACGCGTGTCGAACCAGTCCCGGACGTCACCGCCGTCGGCACGCCTGGGGTGCGAGTCGATCAGTTCGGCGATGTCGAAGGTTTCGGGGGCGGCTTCAGGTGCGGCTTCGGCGCCATCCAACGCGACCAGCACTGCGCTGGCCCTGCGCTCGCGTTCACCGTCCTGATCGGTCTGCACGACGAAGTCGAACGTCCCGTCGGTGCGGGCGGCGGCCTCAGCGCTGACCGGCGTCTGCTCCTCAAGCAACAACATCCGCTCGAACCGGATGTCGCGGACCTCGACGGCGTCCCCCAGCGCGGTCCGGGCGGCCGCCAGCGCCATCTCGCAGAACCCGGCGCCCGGCATCGCCGGGACATTGTTGACCTGGTGATCCACCAGCCACGGCAGCGCCGCGGTACCCACTTCGGCCTGCCATACATGGCGCTCGGGCTCCTCGAGCAGGCGCACGTGCGAGCCGAGCAACGGATGCGCGGCGACCACGTGGGCTCCGCGGCTGTCTGCCTTCGTACGGTCCAGCATCAATGGCCGGTTGGTCCAGGTCGGGAGCGGGGCGTCCACCAGACGACCGGTCGGCAGCACCGCCGCGAAGTCGATCGCGGCGCCGGCGGAGTAAAGGTCGACCACCAGATCGAGCAGACCGTGCGGAAGCTCCTGGCCGCGTCGCATGCCGGCCAGCGCCGCCACCGGGACGTCGAGCGCGGAGGCGTTCTGCTCGATCGCACGAACCAGAAGCGGGTGTGGTGACATCTCCGCGAACACCCGGAAGCCGTCCTCCAGTGCGGCCTGCACGGCAGCGGAGAACCGAACCGTGTGGCGCAGATTGTCGGTCCAGTAGTCGGCATCGCAGTACGGCTGCTCCCGCGGGTCGAACAGGGTCGCGGAGTAGTACTGAACCTCGGGTGCCAGCGGTGTGATCTCGGCGAGCAGATCGGCCAGATCACCGAGGACAGGCTCGACATGCGGCGAATGCGAGGCGACGTCGACGGCCACCTCGCGGGCCATCACCTCGCGCTGCTCCCACGATTCGACCAGTGCGCGCACGGTGGCAGGCGCTCCGCCGATGACGGTCGAACTCGGTGATGCCACCACGGCTACCACCACGTCTTCGATGCCCTGCCGATCGAGCTCCTCGCGTACCTGCTGCGCGGGCAGTTCGACGGCTGCCATCGCTCCCCCACCGGCCAGGCCGCGGCACAGCAGCGAACGGTGGCAGATGACCTTGACACCGTCTTCCAACGACAGGGCGCCGGCGACGACAGCCGCCGCGGCCTCACCCATCGAATGTCCGATGACCGCGCCCGGACGCACCCCGTGCGCCGCCATCGCGGCCGCCATGCCGACCTGTACCGCGAAGATGGTCGGCTGGATGCGGTCGATACCGGTGACGGTGTCCGGGGACAGCATCGCCTCGGTGACGGAGAAGCCCGACACCGCGGCGATCAGCGGTTCGATCTCGGCGACCCTGGCGGCGAAGGCCGGCTCGGCAGCCAGCAAACCGGCTCCCATGGCCGCCCACTGCGAGCCCTGGCCCGAGAACACCCAGACCGGACCGCGATCGTCCTGGGCGACGGCAGGCTGACAAGGGTCGTCGCCGGCGGAGATGTCGTCGAGCGCCCCGATCAGCCCCTCCCGGGTTCCGGCGATCGCGGCTGTGCGAACCGGTCGGAATCCGCGCCGCCGCGAGAGCGTGTAGGCGAGGTCGGGCAGCGCGACACCGTCCGCCGGACCCTCCCCGGACCGCCGCATCCACTCCGACAGACGCTGTGCGGTCCGGCGGAGTTCGTCGGCCGATGTCGACGAGATCGGGAACACCAGCAGTCCGTCTTCGGCGATCAGGTCGCGACCCGGCCGCGGAGCCACGTCTGCACCGGCCTCTTCGGGGGCGGCATGAACACCGGCTTCCTCGAGGATCGCATGGACATTGGTGCCCGACATCCCGTAGGAGGAGACCGCCGCGCGACGGGGGCCGTCGACCGGCCACTCGGTCGGCACGGTCGGAACGAACAGGCCGGTCTCGACGGCGGCGTTCCGTTCCGAGAGTTGCTTGAAGTGCAGGTTCTGCGGGATCAGGCCGTGCTGGACGGACAGGACGGCCTTCATCAGGCCCAGCACACCGGCCGCTGACTCGGCGTGGCCGAAGTTGCTCTTCACCGAGGTGAGTGCACACGGTCCCGCGGTGCCATAGACCGTGGACACACTGCTGTACTCGATCCCGTCGCCCACCGGGGTGCCGGTGCCGTGCGCCTCCACCATGCCGACGGTGGTGGCGTCGACACCGGCGCCGGCGAGTGCCGAGTGAAATACCGCGACCTGGGCGTCCTTCGACGGCGTGAGGATGTTTCGGGTCCGACCGTCCTGGTTTGACGCCGTTCCGCGGATGACCGCGAGGACCCGGTCGCCGTCGCGTTCGGCATCCTCGAGTCGCTTGAGCAAGACGATTCCGCAGCCCTCGGCACGGACGAACCCGTCGGCGGCGATATCGAACGAGTGGCACCGCCCGGTTGGCGACAGCATGCCCTGCCCGGAAGCCGAACAATAGTTGCTCGGGTCGAGCATCAGCATCACGCCGCCGGCCAGCGCCATATCACTCTCGCCCTGGTGCAGGCTGCGGCAGGCCTGGTGCACCGCGACCATGCTCGATGAGCACGCGGTGTCCATCGTCATCGACGGCCCTTGCAGACCCAACGAATGCGAGATCCGCCCGGAGGCCATGCTGAAAGGAGTCCCGGTGAAGGCGTAGGCCTGGTCGTAGAGGCCGGCGTCGTTGGTGACCATCACGTAGTCGTCATGCGACATGCCGATGAACACGCCGGTTGCCGTGCCGGACATCGCGTCAGGCCGCAAACCCGCGTGCTCGACCGCCTCCCAGCTGATCTCCATCAGCATCCGGTGCTGCGGATCCATCGCGATGGCCTCGCGCTCATTGATCCCGAAGAACTCCGGATCGAACCCGGCCACGTCGTCGATGAACGCGCCCCACTTCGAGTTCGAGCGACCGGGCGTGCCCTTTTCCGGGTCGTAGTACTCGTCGGAGTCCCAACGTTCCCGGGGAATCTCGGTGACCATGTCCCGTCCCTCGAGCAGCGCCTCCCACAGAGCCTGGGGCGAGTCGATACCGCCGGGAAGGCGGC
>JAUPLT010000053.1 GCA_030836785.1 Actinomycetota bacterium | reverse complement strand
GGCTGCGGGTAATCATGAAGCCCCCTGCAGCGCCGCCGCGATGGTGGCCCGTCCGATCGGCGCAGCGAGCGCCCCGCCGGTGGCCGAAAGCCGGTCGCCACCGTTTTCTACCAGCACCGCAACCGCAACCTTTGGATTCTGCGCGGGGGCGAAGGCGATGTACCAGGCATGTGGCGGTGTGTTCCGGGGGTCCGTGCCATGTTCGGCGGTCCCGGTCTTGGAGGCGATCTGCACGCCGGGAATCGCTCCCTTCTGCTGGGTGAACTGCTCGGCGCCGACCATCAAATCTGTTAGCTTAGCGGCGACCTGCGTCGAGACAGCGCGCCGTTGCTGCTGCGGTGCGGTGGTGCTGATATCAGAGAGGTCCGGGCCCTCCAGGCGGTCCACCAGATACGGCTGCATCAGCACCCCGGAGTTGGCGATCGCGGCGGCCACCATCGCATTCTGCAGCGGTGTCACGGCGACATCCTTTTGTCCCATGCTGGACATCCCGACGGCGGCTGCGTCGTTCAGTGCGCCGACGGTGGACTCGGCCACGTCCAACGGGATGGGTGCCGGAGCTGAGTCGAACCCGAACGCTTCGGCGGTGCTGCGCAGCGCGTCGCCCCCGAGTCGGATGCCCAACTGCACGAACGCGGTATTGCAGGACCGCTCGAAGGCCTCCCGCAGCGGAGCGGTCGGTTCACTGCCACAGGGGGATCCGCCGTAGTTCTCCAAGGCGGCAGTGCTGTTGGGCAGCGGAATCCGCGGCGCGGCGGTCAGCCGCTCAGTCTCCGGGATGCCGGCTTGCAGGGCGGCGGCGGTGGTGATCACCTTGAACGTCGACCCTGGGGGGTACCTCTCGGCCACTGCGCGGTTGGTCAATGGCGCGTTCGGGTCGTCGCGTAACTGCTGCCACGCCTCGCCCTGAACGCCGCCGTCATGACTCGACAGCAGATTGGGGTCGTAGGACGGGGCGGACACCATCGCCAGAATCTTCCCGGTGGACGGTTCCAGGGCCACCACCGAACCCTTGCAGGGTCCGTCGCACCCCTGCTGCATGGCCTGCCAGGCGGCCTGTTGCACGCGCGGCAGCAGGGTGGTGCCGACGTTGCCGCCGCGGGGATCCCGGCCGGTGAAGAAGTCCGCCAACCGGCGGCCGAAGAGACGCTCGTCGGAGCCGTTGAGCACCGGGTCCTCGGCCCGCTCCAAGCCAGTGCTGGAGAACCGCAGCGAGTAGAAACCGGTGACCGGCGCGTAGGCGAATGGTTCGGGATACACGCGTAGGTAGCGGTAACGGCCGTTGGTTGCCACCGAATTCGCCAGCAGCTGGCCGCTGGCGGTGATCTGGCCGCGTTGGCGGGAGTATTCGTCGAGCAGCACCCGTTGGTTTCGCGGGTCGGCGCGCAGGCCGTCGGCCCGCAGCACCTGAGTGATCGTGGCGTTGATCAGCAGCAGCACCACGAGTGCCATGACCATCACCGAGATCCGGCGCAGTGAGGTGTTCATGTCCGGCCGATCACCTCGGTGCGGGCGGCGGCGATGGGCGTGCTGGCGCGCAACGGTCGACGGGCGGCGTGGCTGATCCGCACCAGGATCGCCAACAGCAGGTAATTGGCGACCAGTGACGAACCGCCGTAGGACAGCCACGGGGTCGTGAGCCCGGTGAGTGGAATCAGGCCGGTGACGCCGCCCACGACGATGAACAACTGGATCGCCAGCGTCGAGGCCAGGCCGGCGGCCAGTAGCTTGCCGAAGCTGTCCCGAACGGCGATCGCGGTCCGTAGACCCCGGATGATGACGATCGTGTAGAGCAGCAGCACCCCGGCCAGACCCGCCAGGCCGAGTTCTTCACCCACCACGGCGATGATGAAATCCGTCGACGCCGCCGGGACGGTGCCTGGCTGGCCGTTGCCCAGGCCGGTGCCGAACACTCCACCGGTGGCGAAACTGAACTTCGACTGCACCATCTGGTACCCGGCGCCTTCAGGGTCGGCGAACGGGTCAAGCCAGGTCTGCACCCGGCCACGAACGTGGGCGAACAAGTGATAGGCCACCAGGCTGCCCGCACCGAAGAGGGTGAGACCGATCGCCACCCAGCTGAACCGCTCGGTCGCGATGTAGACCATCACGAGAAACGACGCGTACAGCAGCAACGAGGTGCCGAGGTCCTTCTCAAAGACCATCACCCCGACGGAGATGATCCATGCCGCCAGCAGTGGAGCCAGGTCGCGTGGACGGGGCAGGTCCATGCCCAGGATGTGGGTGCCGGCACTGGCGAACAGGTTGCGCTTCGCCACCAGCACGCCGGCGAAGAACACCAGCAACAAGATCTTGGAGAATTCCGCCGGCTGAATGCTGAAGCCCGGCAACCGGATCCAGATCTTGGCCCCGTTGGTCTCGGAGAGGCTGGTCGGCAGCAGCGCGGGGATGGCCAGCAGCACCAGACCGACAGCGCCGCAGATGTAGTCGTAGCGAGCCAGCAGTCGATGATCGTCGAGGAAAGCCACCACCAGACAGAACCCGATGACGGCGGCCAGGGTCCACAGCATCTGCTGTCCGGCGCCCGGGCCGTCGGAATCGCCGGAAACCAGATCCAGTCGATGGATGAGGACCAGGCCCAACCCGTTGAGCAGCGCGACCACCGGCAAGAGAAGTGGGTCGGCGAACGGCGCGAAGCGGCGGATCACCACGTGCGCACCGACGAAAAGTGCCAGGAAGACCAACGTGTAGGCCAGCAGATCCCAGGTCAGGCCTTGTTCCTGGTTGGCCTCGACGATCAGCAGGGCCACCGCAGTGATGAGCGCGGCGAAACACACCAGTGCCAATTCGGAGTTGCGCCGGGTGGGTAACGGCGGGGTCAGGGTGACCGGCGGTTGCGGAGCGGTCGACGCGGCGCGCTCCGCCCTCGGCTTGGCACGCGCGGTCACGCTGCCCTCCGGCAGTCGGTGCCCGGCTTCTGCTCAGGGGTGGGCAGGGCGATGGACGTTGGCGTCGGGGTTTGCGTCGATGACGATGTCGCCGCCGGCGACGGCGATGAAGACGACGATGTTGACGGGGACGCGGATGTCGGTGACGGTGACGGTGACGGTGACGGTGACGGCGGCAGCGCGGACGTGGCCGTCGGCCCTGACGGGGCGGGGGACGTCGTCGACGCCGGCATGGCGGATGAAGTGGACGGTGCGGACGGGCCGGACGTCGCGGGTGTGTTCGGGATCGACGGCACCGTCGGACCGTTGCGAGGCGCCGGGGGTGGACCGGCGGCGCGCACGGGTTTAGGCGGGGCGCAGATCGGCAGCAGCGAACCGCGGGCGAGTTCCCGCAACTGGCCGATGGCACCCTCAAGGCTGCTGGCGGGCAGACCTGCTTCAACCTGGGCGCGCTCCGATGGACGCAAATCCTCCAGGCGCATCAGGGCGCAGTTCAACTCGGTGGCGGCCTGACCGAAGCTGATCTGAGACAGTTCGTTGCGGTCGTTGAGACAGCCGAACTGGTAAGGCTCCTGCAGTCGGATGCCCAGGAACGCCCCGGGTACGCCGCGCATGATGGCGACGGTGTCCTCGTGCGCCCCGACGTAGTAATAGCCGCGAATGATCTTGTAGCCCAAACCGATTCCGGCCAGGACCACAAGCGCAACCAGAATCCCGACGATCGCCATCCGGCGCCGCGAGGGGCGGGGCACCGGCGGCTCGGGTTCGGGCACCACCTTCTTGGCCACCGGGGGCCGCGGATTGATCACCGAAGCCCGCCCGGCGGCGGTGTTGGGTGGCGCGAGGTCGTCGTCGGTGCCGGATACCGCGCCCGCCAGGATCGGCTGGGTCTGCCCGGCATAGTCGTGCTCCACCACGTCGGCCACCACCACGGTGACGTTGTCCGGGCCGCCGCTGCGCAACGCCAGTTCGATCAGCCGGTCCGCGCTGGCGCCGACATCAGCGATCTTGAGCGCATCGAGGATCGTCTCGTGGCTGACCGGATCGGAAAGTCCGTCAGAACACAGCAGGTAGCGGTCGCCGACGCGGGCCTCACGCATGATCAGCGTGGGCTCGACTTCGTGGCCGGTCAGCGCCCGCATGATCAACGAGCGCTGGGGATGACTATGTGCCTCCTCGGCGGTGATCCGGCCCTCGTCGACCAAGGTCTGGACGAATGTGTCGTCCTTGGTGATCTGGGCCAGCTCTCCGTCGCGCAGCAGATAGCCGCGCGAGTCGCCGATGTGAACCAGGCCCAGCCGGTCGCCGGCGAACAGGATGGCGGTCAGGGTGGTGCCCATACCCTCGAGGTCGGGGTTCTCCTCGACTTCCTGCGCAATCGCCGAGTTGCCCTGGTGGACGGCCTTCTCCAACTTGCTGAGCAGGTCACCACCGGGCTCGTCGTCGTCGAGGGGTGCCAGCGCCGCGACCACCAGCTGGGACGCCACTTCGCCGGCGGCATGGCCGCCCATACCGTCGGCCAGCGCGAGTAGGCGGGCACCGGCGTAAACCGAGTCCTCGTTGTTGGCGCGGACGAGACCGCGATCACTGCGGGCGGCGTAGCGCAGAGCGAGGGTCACGGGCGCAACTCGATTACCGTCTTGCCGACGTGCACTGGGGTGCCGATCGGGACCCGCACCGCGGTCGTCACCTTCGATCGGTCCAAGTAGGTGCCGTTCGTCGAGCCGAGATCCTCGACGAACCAATCAGAGCCGCGCTGGGACAGCCGGGCGTGCCGGGTGGAGGCGTAATCGTCGGTGAGCACCAGCGTCGAGTCATCGGCGCGGCCGATGAGCACGGGCTGGGACCCCAGAGTGATCCGGGTACCGGCCAGCGCGCCCTCGGTGACTACCAGATAGCGCGGTGTGGTGCGGTGCTGACGGGCCGGTGAGCGGGCGCCCCGCAACGGCAGGCCACGGCGAACCATCACCGCCCCGGTGGGCGCGTAGATGTCGTTGCGCAGTACGCGCAGCACCGACCAGATGAACAGCCACAGCAGCAGCAGAAAACCGGCACGCGTCAGCTGCAGCACTAGTCCCTGCATGCGGTGCCCTCCGTCCTCGGTGCTGTAGTGCCAGCCTGAGTCGTGGCGGCTGGAACCGGAGCCGACTTCGGCAACGTCACAGGATACTTGGGCACGACGAGCCTCGCGGCCGAAGCTGCACAGCCCCGCACCCGTGCTCAGCGCAGTGCCGTCAGCGCAGGTGGACGATGATCTCGGAGTGGCCGACTCGGATGACGTCGCCGTCAGCGAGCTGCCACTCCTGCACCGGGGCGTTGTTCACGGTGGTGCCGTTGGTGGAGTTCAGGTCGGACAACAGCGCGACGTGGCCGTCCCATCGGATCTCCAGATGACGGCGCGAGACCCCGGTGTCGGGGAGCCGGAACTGGGCGTCCTGGCCGCGACCGATCACATTGGCGCCGTCACGCAACTGGTAGGTGCGGCCGCTGCCGTCGTCAAGCTGCAGGGTCGCGGTGCCCGCCGAAGCCGC
>JAUPLT010000052.1 GCA_030836785.1 Actinomycetota bacterium | reverse complement strand
CATAGCGTCTCAGCGGGTGCTGCGATCCTATCGGCCCACGAATCGCTGCGACAGCGTTACGCGCATCGGGACGCCCGCCGGGGAGCAATGCGCTAGCGTACTTTTCTATTCCCAGGTGTAGTTCAGTACACCTCGCTGAAGGAGTTCTGGATGGCAGACAACAGGGGTCCGGCCGGCAATGAGATCGCTCGCGCGTCAGGCGGCGCCCTTGCTCCCGCCGACGACGGCGAGGTTTACGTCATCGGACCCGACGGCCAACCGATGATCGGGGCGGACGGCAAGCCGATCATCGACCGACGTCGACCGAAAGAGGTTCGCAGGCCATCGAACCCGAGGGTCAGCGTGGTGGTGCCCGCCAAGAACGAGGCGCAGAACATCCGCGAGATCCTGCCGTATCTCAAGGACTATTACGAGGTCATCGTCGTGCTCAGCGCGGACGACACCCAGTCCGCCGACGCTGCCCGCGAAGCTCTTCCGACGGCAAAGATCGTGTTTCAGACCCGCAAGGGCAAGGGCAACGCCATGGCGTGCGGCTTCGCCGAGGTCACCGGCGATGCCGTCGTCATGTTCGACGTCGACGGTTCAGCGGACCCGCACGAGATTCCGCTCTTCATCAAGGCCCTGACCGACGGCGCGGACCTGGCCAAGGGCAGCCGGTACTGCCCTGGCGGCGGCAGCGATGACATCACCCTGTTCCGCTCGCTCGGCAACAAGGGGCTGAACATGCTGGCCAGCATCCTGACCGGCACCTGGTTCACCGACCTGTGTTACGGGTACAACGCGTTCTGGGCGGACCAGCTGTACATGCTGGACCTGCCCGACACCGACGACGACAGCGCCGAGATGCTCCGCGGCGACGGCTTCGAGATCGAAGCCCTGCTCATCGGCCGGTTCGCGCTCTCGCGGGCCGCGATCACCGAGGTGCCGAGCTTCGAGCATCACCGCTACTACGGCCACAGCAACCTGAATGCCATCAGGGACGGGTTCCGGGTGCTGTGGACACTGCTCCAGGACCGTCTCTACGCGCGCCACATCCGCTCACTCGCCAAGCGCCGGCACGCCAGCAAGGCCGCCATCCCGCAGCGGCCGGGCTGGATGACGGAGAAGGCCTCCAACCGCGTCCGCCAAGTGAAGCGGCTCGACCTGTCCGAGAACGTCGTCGACATCGAACAGTGGAATGTGAACCAGCGCTGAGGTGATCCCGGCGACAGGCCGGGCACGGTAGGGCGTTCCGCGACGTGGATGCTGTCGTAGTAACTACCATCGATGCCGTGACGGCGGCAGGTGATGAACGTTTACTTCGGACGATCATCGACGTCCAACGGGCCATCAATGCCGCCGAGCCCACCGCGAGCGCCGTCATGCAGATCGTGGCGGACGAGGCGCTCAAGGCGACCCATGCACTCGGGGCGGTCGTCGAACTCGCTGAGGGCGACGACATGGTCTACACCGTCACCTCCGGGTCACTCAAAGGCACGGAAGGCCTGCGGTTGGCGCTGCACGGCAGCCTGTCGGGCCTGTCGGTGACCTCCGGCGAGGTGCTCGTCGCCAACGACACCGAAACCGACGGCCGGGTGGACCACGAGGCCTGCCGCCGGGTGCATGCCCGTTCGATGATCTGTGTTCCGCTCCGGCACGGGGACCGGACGGAGGGCGTGCTGAAGGTGATGTCAGACCGACCGGAGGCCTTCGCCGACGACGATGTCCGCCTCCTCGAGCAACTCGCGGAGTTCATCGCCACGGCACTGCGCCGGGCCACCATCATGGATGAACGGCAGCAGGCGGCGTCGGTCGACGCGCTGACCGGTCTAGCCAACCGCCAGGCATTCCTGTCCGGACTGGACCGGGCCATCACCACGGCCGCCTCCGGCAAGCATGTGGTCGCGGTGCTGTACTTCGATCTGGACGGTTTCAAGCCGATCAACGACACCCATGGACATGCCGTCGGCGACGAGGTCCTGCGCACGGTCGGACATCGCGTGGGCGCCAAGTGCCGGGCACCGGATATGGCCGCCCGAATCGGCGGTGACGAGTTCGCCGCCCTGCTCGTCGCATCCGAATACCTCAACGTCGTGGACCGGCGCGACCACCTGATGACGCTTGTCCGCGAGGAGATTCCGACCAGCGCCGGGATCATGCATGTCGGTGTCAGCTGCGGTCTGGCGAAAGTCAGTGGAGAGGACCTCGCCGAATCGGTTCTCGTGCGGGCCGACGCCGCGATGTACGCGGACAAGCGCGGCAAGTACGGCAGCACCACGTCACGGCGATAATTCTCAGGCCTCGAAGCGATATCCCATCCCGGCCTCGGTCAGCAGATGACGGGGCCGAGCCGGGTCGTCCTCGAGTTTCCTGCGCAATTGCGCCAGGTAGACGCGCAGATAGTGGCTTTCCTTGGCGTAGGACGGCCCCCACACCTCTTTGAGAAGTTCTTCGCGGCCGATGAGCTTTCCGGGGTTTCGAACCAGCATTTCGAGGATGCCCCACTCGGTGGGGGTGAGGTGGACGTCGGCTCCGTTCCTGAGGACTTTCTTCGCCGCCAGGTCGACGGTGAAGGAGTCGGTTTCGACCAGCGGTTCCTCGGTGTCGGGTGCGGCCGTGCCGCGGCGCACCGCGGCACGAAGCCGGGCGAGGAACTCGTCCATCCCGAAGGGCTTGGTCACGTAGTCATCGGCCCCCGCGTCCAGCGCCTCGACCTTGTCCGCGGAGTCGGTCCGCGCGGACAGCACGATGATCGGCGCGGTCAGCCATCCGCGTAGCCCGGCGAGTACCTCGACGCCGTCGATATCCGGCAGACCGAGGTCGAGGACGATCACGTCCGGCCGATGCTGGGCCGCGGCGGCGAGTGCGGCTGCGCCGGTCGCAGCGACGGCCACGTCGTAGCCCCGGGTGGTGAGATTGATCCGCAGCGCCCGGAGTAACTGCGGCTCATCGTCGATGACCAGCACTCGGGTCTTCATCATCGGGTCTTGATCATCGGGCCGCCGGTCCGGGCGCGGGAAGGTCGACGAGGATGGTGAGCCCACCGCCCGGGGTGTCGGTTGCGGAGATGGTTCCGCCCATCGCCTCGGCGAACCCGCGGGCGACGGAAAGGCCAAGGCCGACACCGTATTTGTTATTGCGGTCCCCCAGCCGCTGGAAGGGTTCGAAAAGCTGGTCCGCGACGCCGCGCGGCACACCCGGACCCTCGTCGATGACGTTGATGAGGGTGCGACCCGCTACGGCCCCGGCGTTGATCCGGACGACGCTGTCACCGCCGTAGCGCAGTGCGTTGTCGACGATGTTCGCCAATACCCGTTCCAGCAATCCGGGGTCGGCGAGGGCTACCGCGTCGCCGACCTCCACCGTGACCCGGTCCAGTGCGTTGCGGCCAGACCCGGTGGCCCCGCGGGTGATGCTGAGCAGCGAACGTTGCACCACCTCGTCGAGGTAGACCTGTCTCAGCGCGGGACGCACCGCGCCGGCGGCCAGACGCGACGAGTCCAGCAGGTTGTCGACCAGCGCGGTGAGTTGGTCGACGGACTCCTCTACGGTGGCCAACAGTTCTGCGGTGTCGTCCTTGGAGAAGTCGATGTCCTCGCTGCGCAGGCTGGACACCGCCGCCTTCGCGCCGGCCAGGGGGGTGCGCAGATCGTGGCTGACCGCGCTCAACAACGACCGCCTCAGCTGGTCGGCCTGCCTGATGGCCTCCGACTCCCCGGCCTCCTCGGCGAGTTCGCGTTGCCGTACGAGCGCCGCCGCCTGCCTGGCAACCACGGCCAGGACCTTCAGGTCTCCGGGCGGAAGTGCGCGTCCCGACATCAGCAGCCGGAACTCGCCATCTTTCACCTCGACTACCGTATCCGCGGATTCTGTTGTGGTATCGGGCTTTTCGCCGACCCGAGCGATGACGTCCGCCTCGTCACCACGGCCCCGAAGGAAGCTGACGGCACGTTGGGCGTAGGTCTCTCTGATCCGCTCCAGCAGATCGGCGAGGTCCGCACCACGAAGCACCGAACCGGAGAACAGGGTCAGCAATTCCGCCTCCCGGGAGGCGCGGCGGGCTTGCCGCTGCCGGTTGGCCGCGCCGTCGACCAGTGCTGCGACAGCGACCGCCATCGCGAGCATCACCACGACCGTCAGCGCGGTGTCCGGGTCGTCGACCCGCAAAGTTCGGCGCGGATCGGTCAGGAAATAGTTCAGCAGCAGCCCGGACAGCACCGCCGAGAGCGCAGCGGGGGGGATTCCGCCGAGCAGTGCGACGACGAGCACACCCACGAAGAACAGCGCGCTCTCCCCCGCGATATTGAGGTACCGGTCCAAGCTGAGCACCGTCAGAGCGCAGATGGCGATCGGGACAAGCAGCGCGGCCAGCCAGGACGTGGCGCGACGGCGAGCCGACGAAGGTTGCCTTGCCCGCGGGCGATGGGTCTCCTCGTGGGTGACCATGTGCACGTCGATCGGGCCCGACTCCTGGACGATCGCGGCGCCGACACCTTCATTGAGGATTCGGGACCAGCGGGATCGCCGCGAGGTTCCGATGACGAGCTGGGTGGCGTTGTTCTGCCGGGCGAAGTCGAGGAGGGTGGCGGGAACATCGTCTCCGACCACCGTGTGCACGGTCGCGCCGACGCTGTTCGCCAGATCCCGCACCTTCCCCATCTGTGGCGCGGACACCCCGGCGAGCCCGTCGCCGCGCACAAGATGGACGATCATCAGTTCCGCACTGGACTTCGAGGCGATCCTCGAGGCCCGGCGAACCAGCGTCTCGGACTCGGGCCCACCGGTCACCGCGACGACCACCCGCTCCCGAGCCTCCCAGGTTGCGGTGATCCTGTTCTCGGTCCGGTACTTCACCAGGGCCGCATCGACTTGATCGGCCAGCCAGAGCAGCGCCAATTCCCTTAGCGCGGTGAGGTTTCCACGCCTGAAGTAGTTCGACAGCGCGGCGTCGATCTTGGCGGCGCCGTAGACATTGCCGTGGGAGAGCCTGCGCCGCAGGGCCTCCGGCGTGATGTCGACGAGCTCGACCTGCGACGCCCCGCGCACCACTTCGTCGGGCACGGTCTCCCGCTGTTCGATGCCGGTGATCTGTGCGACCACGTCGTTGAGGCTTTCAAGGTGCTGGACGTTCACCGTCGAGATCACCGAGATGCCGGCGTCGAGAAGTTCCTCGACGTCCATCCAGCGCTTGGGGTTCTTGCTGCCCGGTGTGTTGGTGTGCGCCAACTCGTCGACGAGGACGACCTGTGGCCGGCGGGCCAGCACAGCCGGTACGTCAAGCTCGGGGAAGGCGCTGCCGCGGTATTCGATATGGCGTGGCGGGATGACCTCGATACCGTCGAGCAGTTCGGCGGTCTTCTTGCGGCCGTGCGTCTCGACCACTGCGGCAACCAGATCGGTGCCGCGCTCCAGCCGCCGGTGTGCCTCACCGAGCATCGCGAATGTCTTGCCCACGCCCGGGGCGGCACCCAGGTAAATGCGCAATTCGCCTCGTCTCGGCTGGCGGCCGGGTGAGGCGGGCTGCTCGTCGCTCTCCGATGAGGTGTCCGGTGGTGGTTCGCCGCCAGACTTCACCCGGGGCGGCTGGACGCTGTCCACCCGTTCATCATCCACTCGATCCACCCGCATCAGCTCTTCATCGGGTACTTCGAATCCAGCCCGATGTTGAGCTCCACCACGTTGACTCGCGGTTCGCCAAGGAAGCCGAGGCTTCGCCCGTCGGTGTGATCGGCCACGAGTTCCCGGATCGCCTCGGGGCTCACGCCGCGCGCCTTGGCGACCCGGCCGACCTGCAGCGCGGCGTATCCCGGTGAGATGTTCGGGTCGAGGCCGCTGCCGCTGGCCGTCACGGCGTCGGCCGGCACCGCCGGATCGGCGGGCGCCAATCCGCGGATCGGCACGATCTGGCCCATCGCAAAGTCTCCACCGGCTTTGGCGCAATCAACCCGTACGCCCAGGTAGGTGTCGATGAAGGGCCGCGCGGTGACGTCGCAGGGCTCGTTGACGCTGACGACTGCAGTGGGGCGCGTCACGTTGCCGCGAGCGTCACGCGGGCCGATGACCGAGAGCACCGCCCCCACACCGCCACCTGTGCAGAATGGCCGGTTGCCGTCCACGTCCTCGAGTTCGCCGGCAGCCTTGCTGCGCGTGCACACCTGGGTGAGCAGGCTGGGCTTGTCGGGCGTGTCGACGATGCTCTCCGGGCCGAGGTTCGACGCCGCTGTCGCCAGCGGATCGTATCCGTCACCGGCGGCCGAGGGCCGGCTCTGGAAGTACTGCGGCCGGACACTGCCGTCGGCGCCGGTGAACGACTGGCCGATCAGCCGGCTGGCGACCGGCTTGCCGTTCAGTTCGATGATCGAGCCGTCTGCCTTGTCCTTCAGTCCCGGCATCTGGGCCACCAGCCAGATGAACAGTGGGTAGCCGATACCGACGATGACGGTGAGCACCAGCAGCGCCCGCAGCGCCGCCCAGTGTTGGCGAATGAGAGTGGAGAAGTTCGGCTCTAGTGCCATGAATGTGGATGACCTCATGCGTGGTATGGGAGCTTCACGGTGACCGGTCCGCAGGTGAGCATGATCATGGCGAGAGCGTTGTCGGCGTTGTGGAAGCCGTAGGCCCT
>JAUPLT010000051.1 GCA_030836785.1 Actinomycetota bacterium | reverse complement strand
CACGGTCGTCGCCGGGTGCGGGCCGGCATCACCGACGGTCCAGGCCGATCCGGCGGTGGTGACGACGACGGCCGGGCCGGTACGCGGGGTCGTCGCGTCAGGTGGCGGGTCGGGTGCGAGGGACCGCGGGTACCGGATCTTCCAGGGCATCCCCTATGCGGCCGCCCCGGCCGGTGCGATGCGCTGGCAGCCACCGGTGGCGCCGGAGCCCTGGCGGGCGGTGCGGGACGCCACCAAACCCGGACTGCGTTGTATCCAGGACGTCCGGGTGGATCCGGACTACGGGCTGCCCACCAGCGAGGACTGCCTGAACCTGTCGGTCTGGACGCCGGACGGCGCCACCCCCGACGCCCGGCGGCCGGTGATGGTGTGGATCCACGGCGGCGGATTCCTCAACGGCAGTTCCGACCTCTATCACGCCCGTCGGCTGGCTACCCGGGGTGACATCGTCGTCGTCACCGTCAACTACCGGCTGGGGGCGCTGGGCTTTCTGGCCCATCCCGCCCTGGCCCCCGGCCACGGCCCCGACATCGACCCCGGAAACTACGGTCTGGCCGACCAGCAGCAGGCGCTGCGCTGGGTGCGGGACAATATCGACCGCTTCGGCGGCGACCCGGAGAAGGTCACCATTGCCGGGGAGTCGGCGGGCGCGATGTCGGTCTGCGACCACCTGGTGGCCCCGGAATCCTGGGGACTGTTCCGGGGAGCGATCATGCAGAGCGGGCCGTGCCAGGCGCAGGCCGCGCTGCCGGAGGCGAAACGGGTCAGCGTGGACTTCGCGGCGAAGGCCGGCTGTGCCGACCCGGCGACCGCCCGGTCCTGCCTGCTGGCGCTGCCGCCCGCCCGCCTCGAGGGTGGCCCCGGCTACGCGACCATCGGCGTCGACAACGTGATCAGCGGCCCGGTCACCGGCACCGCGCGACTGCCCCTCGCCCCGCCGGACGCCGCGGCACAGGACCGCCGAATCGAGCGGGTCCCGGTGCTGATCGGCAGCACCGCCGACGAGTTCACCGTGTTCGTGGCGTTGAGCTACCTGCGTCACAAGAAGCTGCCGCCGTACCCCGCACTGCTTCGGCGGACCTTCGGCCCGCGGGCGGCCGCGGTGGCCGAGCAGTACCCGCTGCACCGTTATGACGGCAGCGCCGGTCTGGCCTACGCCGCCGCGGTCACCGACGGGGTGTTCGCCTGCCCGATCGAGAGTCTGGCCGGCGACCTGGCCCGCCGCGCCCCGGTGTACGCCTACGAATTCAACGACCGCAACGCCCCGGTCCCGGAACCGTTGCGGCACACCCCGTTCGCACCCGGCGCAGGCCACGCGCTGGAACTGCGCTACCTGTTCGATATGGGCGGCGCCCCGAAGCTCACTCCGGCACAACAACTGCTCTCCGAGCAGATGGTGGACTACTGGTCGGCCTTCGTTCGCACCGGAGCGCCCGATGCCGAAGGTCAGCCCCGGTGGCCGGTGCTGAATCCCGAAGAGCCGCAACGTATGTCGCTGCAGACCGGGGAATCCGTCGTTACCGGCGATTTCGCTGCACGGCACCGCTGCGGCTTCTGGAACAGCTGAACTACGCGGGGATGCTCAGTCGTACCAGCGTGCAGTCGTCCTCGAAGACTCCGGAGTCGGTTTCCCGCAACAGGTCCGCGATCAAGGTGTCCAGAGTCCAGTCGGGGGTGGCGGCGGCCTGCGCGCACACCTCGATGAAACCCGTCAGCGTCCAGTAGCCGCCGCCGGGCAAGGTGAGTTCGAAGGCCCCGTCGCTGTAGAGCAGGATGTCGGCATCGGGGGGCACCCGGTAGGTACCGGTCGCGAACTCCGTCACGTCCAGGATGCCGACCGGTAGCGCATCGGTGTTGAGTTCGGCGACCAGGTGGCCGCCGGCGAACACCAGCGCCGGCGGGTGCCCGCCGCTGGCGAACCGCAGGGTGCGGGTGGACGCTTCATACACCCCGTACCAACAGGTGAAGTAGTTGCCGGCCTGCCGTTCCATCTGGAACAGCCGGTTGAGTTCGGTGAGCACGGCGCTGGGCTGCAGCAGCATCTCGTTGTCGAACGTCCCCGAGCGCAGCAGGTTGTGCACCGAGACCGACATCATCGCCGGGCCGACCCCGTGGCCGGAGACGTCGACGAGGTACACCACGAGGTGGTCGGTGTCGACCCACCGGTAGTCGTAGGAGTCGCCGCCGAGGTGACGGGAGGGCACGAACCGCGAGGAAACCCGTACCTCGCCGTCGAGATCCTCGGGCAGGATCGACGCCACGTACTCCGCGGCGCTGTCCAACTCGGACTTCAACCGGTGTTCGGAGCGGGCGATTCGCTGGGTCAGTTCGAAACGTTCGGTCACATTGCGCCAGGTCAGCGCGATCCAACCGGGCTGCACCTGGTTGGCTCGCACGTCGAAGTACGAGTAGGTGCCGTCATCCTCGTGGTAGGGGAACGCGTCGAGGATCAACGGTTCGCTGCTGTGCTCGCTGGTGTAGTGCGCCAGCAGCACACCGCCGATGGTGGGCAGCGAGTCCAGCAGGCTGTGTCCGAGCAGTTCGGCCCGGCTCAGGTCCAGGTACTCGCAGGTCGCCTTGTTGACGTCCCGGTAGACCAGATCGACGACGACGTCGTCGCGCCAGACCCCCTCCAGCAGCACCTGCGGGTCGAACATCGCGTCCGAACTGGCCCGGACCATCGCGTTGGCCCGGTCGGCGGAGTCGATCGCCTGCACCACGCGGGAGTTGTCGTAGAACGCCCAGATCCGCCCGCCCAGCCAGGGTGCGGGTTTCGACACCACCCCCAGATGAGTCGGTGCCCCGGAGAACACCCAGGTCGCCTTGAAGTCGATATCCGAGCCGGCTTCCAGGGCGGCGGCCACCTCGGTGGTGTCCTCAATGTTGATCGCCCGGCCGGCCAGTTCATGGATGACGTCGCTGCACGCGGCGGCGGTGGTGGGCCCGGTCGGGATGCCCAGCAGCTCCGAGGCCGTCTCGTTGACGTGGCAGTAGTCCCGGCTGGCGTCGAAGGCCACCAGGCCGACATCCAGTTCGTCGAGCACAACGCCCATCCGCGCGACGGTGCGCGGGGCCACCACCCGGCGCAGCATCCTCCGCATGGGGGCGTCGCTCTGACTGCGCACTTCGGTCCTGCCCACAAACGACCGGATCCCGGTGTTCGTTGCTGATGTAGTGCTCTGCGGACTGGCCACCCGGTCCGAAATGGCCGGGCTGAGATTA
Source organism: Actinomycetota bacterium (assembly GCA_030836785.1). Taxonomy (GTDB): domain Bacteria; phylum Actinomycetota; class Actinomycetes; order Mycobacteriales; family Mycobacteriaceae; genus Mycobacterium. The sequence continues at coordinate 1,207 of JAUPLT010000051.1, read as the reverse complement.
CCAGTGCCGGACTCTGCCAGCTCGCTGTGCAACCCCGCGTCGCGGGTGCGCTCAGCCCGCGGCGGGGCCGTCGATGAACCCCTGGAAGTGATAGCCGCGGTCGAAGTGGAACCGCTCCTCGGGGGTCTGCTTGGTGATGATGATGCAGTTCTGGCCGTAACTGACGGTGGAGATCCCGACGTTGTTGTTGCGGCCGGAGAACTCGGCGTTGACCAGGTCGATCAGCTTGGTCGATGCCTCGATGGCGCTGAAGAACCCGATCCGGTAGCCGTAGACCGACGAGCCCGGGTGCCAGTAATTGCACTCGACGTCCTCGATGATGTAGACCCCACCGGGTTCGAGCAGAGTGCTGAACAGGTAGTTGAAGGTCTCGAACTGGTGGATCGGATGGTGGCTGCCGTCGTCGATGATGAGCTTTGCCGGCCCTACCTTCGCCGCTATCCGCTGCAGATCCTCGATGTTGCCCTGGTCGCCCTGGATGACCTCGTGACGGCCGAAGACGCCGGACTTGTCGATGTCCATCGCGAAGATCCTGGCGTGCGGGAAATACTCCTCCCACATCCGCGCCGAGGCGCCCTCGTGATAGCCGATCTCAAGCATGGTGAATTCTTGGTCGCGCAGGGGCTCGAGGAAACGTGGGTAGAAGAAGTGGTAACCGTGCTGACTGACCTTGTCGGTGCCGTACTTCTGGCCGAGTTCCAGGAAACTGCTCACAAGGCGTGACTCTAGTCCCCGGCGGGCCTGGTCATGCCCGCCTCCACACCTCGAAGAAGCTGGCAGCGACCTCGTCGGGGAAGGGGTGCTGCCAATCGGTGACCAGGGGCTCGGAATGAATTCGCGTCATGCCGTGCCGGGCGAACACCGCTTCGACGCTGCGCTTGTGTTCGGCGTTCGGGTAGTCCGCCTCGAGGATGACCGTGGAGATGCCGTCCAACATGGCCGGGTCGTCCTGCAAGATGTAGAACAGAGCTCCCTCGCAGTCGGCGACCAGGGTGTCGAAAGCCGTCCCGTACTTGGCGGCGAGATCCTCGAAGGTGATAGTCGATACCGGCTCCCACCCGGGCCGGACCTCGTCGGCGGGAACGGTTTCCCACCCCCGCTGAATCAGTGGGCGACAGGACAGCGCGGAAGGCTCGATCCGGAAGGCGAAGCCGTTCGCCCTGCGATTACAGCGCAGGATTTCCACCGCGGCGGGGTCGCACTCCAT
>JAUPLT010000050.1 GCA_030836785.1 Actinomycetota bacterium | reverse complement strand
ACGGCCTGGCCGCGGTGATCGGCACGACGATCGACACCTTCCTGATCCAACCCGGTATCGGCGACGTCATCACCGGCGCCATCGATCAGATCGCCGCCGCGGTCCTGGCCGGCACCGACGTGTCCACCGCGTTGCAGGAGGCGCTGGCGGCACTGCAAACGAACCCGACGGTCCTGGCAGCTCTGGGTGCCACCATCACCGCCGCGCTGGACACCCTCAACACCGCGATGCTGAGCGACCCGGCCGTGGTCGTCGTGCTGGCCGAGACCGTCACCACACTGATCACTCAGCTGACCGCCGACCCGGCGGTGCTGGCGGCGCTGGGCGACGAGATCGCCGCGTTCGTGGCATCGGCGCTGGGTGGCACCTCGGACGCGCTGCAGGCGGCACCGGAACTGCAGGCTGCCGCCGCACAGGCGATCAGCACCGTAGTGGCCTTCGCGCTGGGCGGCGGGACCGCCGCCGAGGCTATCGGGGCAGCGGTGGGGGAGGCCGTCGTCGGCCTGCTGGGTAACCCGGCGATCGGCGCCGGCCTCGCCGACACCGTCGGCGTGGCCATCACCACCTTCCTGAGCGAAGCCGGAATCGGTGCTGTGCTCACCGGTGCCCTGGATCAGATCGCCACCGCCGTGTTGGCCGGCACCCCGGTTTCCGAGGCACTGCAGACCGCGCTGGCCGCACTGCAGGCCGACCCGGTATTCCAGGAGACGCTGAGCGCCACCATCGCTGCGGCGCTGGGCGCCGTTGACATCACTCTGCTGGCCAACCCGGTCTTCCAACAGGCGCTGGGGGAGACCGCGACGACGCTGATCACCGAACTGGCCGCCAACCCTGCGGTGGTCGCCGCACTCGGCGACATGCTCGGCGCTCCGCTGGGGCCAATCGTCGCGGGCCTGCTGGGAGATACCGCCGCGGCGGACCGCTTGGCCGACGTGCTCGGGACCACCATCACTGATCTGCTGGCCTACCCCGGGATGGCCGGTGCGCTGACCGGATTTGCCGATCAGATCGCAGATGCCGTGCTGGCCGGCAACCCGGTCGCCGAGGCCCTGCAGAGCGCACTGACCGCCTTGCAGGCCGATCTGGCTTACCTCGGTGCGGTCGCCGCGGTGCTCCCCGGGGCGGTGGACGCCATCGTCGGCGACACTGCCATCCGGTCGGCGCTCGGCACCGCCGCCGCCGCCCTGGTGTCGGCTCTGCTGTCGGACGCCGGCGTGAACATCCCGGTGCTCAACAGCCTCGCCGGGGAGTTCACCCGGGGAGTGTTGGTCTCACTGCTCGGGGATGCCTCGGTGGCCGATCTGATCAGCAGGATCGGCATCGACGTTCTCAGCGGTGCGGCCGTCAGCGATGTCGTGGACATCTCGCTGGCGTCCATCGTCTGGGAGCCCGCGCTGCAGATCGCGATCGGGACGGCGCTGGGCCAGGGGATCGGTTCGCTGTTCGGGGACAACATCTTCGGCGATATGGTCGGCTGGGTCGCCGGCGTCAACGCGACCCTGCTGGTCGGAATCGTCGCCGGTATCGCCCGGTTCTTCGTCCCGGCACCGCCGGCCGGGCCGGCCCAGGCAGTCGCCGGCGCGTATCTCGTCGAGCAGGTGCCCGCTCCCGGCGAGTTGTTCGTGATGGCCGCGACCGTCGCTCAGGGCGCTGCGTCGACGGGTGTGGGTGCCGATGGTCCGCTGAAACTCACTGAGATCGCCGCACCGGGGCCGGGTGGCCTCGCTCCGGTGTTCTTCGTCGACACCCAACTGCTCCTGGATCGGGCCGGCACGCTACTCGGGGTGAAAGCCGATGCGCCGGTGCTGGTTTCGTTCCGATTCAGCCTCGCGCAGCTGCTATCGGGCGGCGGACTCTCCGGTCGCAACGTGGTCGATCAGGGTGTCGAACGCATTGAGGATGAACTGATCGGCGTCGGGGTCTGAGGACACCGGCTGCGAGGACTGCTTGACGATCGCCACCCCGCGGCGACGGTCGACGTAGATCCACTGGCCGTGGACGCCGATCGCGGTGATGGCCTCCCGGCCGGGGGTGTGCCGCACCCACCACTGGGCCCGGTAGCTCCAGTCCTGGGCCATCGCCCCGGTCGACTCCGGGCCGCGGGCGAACGCTTCCCGGTCCCCGCCGGCCTCCAGGGTGTCGATGACCGACGGGTCGATGACCTGTTCCCCACCGACCCGGCCGTTGTTGAGGAGCATCATGGCGAATCGCGCTAAATCTCTTGGCGCGGCATTGAGTCCACCACCGGCGACGAGTGTGCCGCACCGGTCCAGCAGGATGTACGTCTCGCCTTCGGTTCCCAGCTTCGACCACAGCACCGCCGCCAGTTGGTCCTGGAACGACGTCCCGGTGGCGCGGTTGGTGATCCAGTTGACGACATCGGTCTTGGGAGTCTGGTACTGGAAGGCCTCGCCGTGCTCACGTGCAGGGTTCATCGACAGGCTCTGCAGGAAGTCATAGAGGTTTCCGACGCTTGAGCCCGGTGGAGCGTCCATCCAGCCCAGCGCCCATACATAGCGCTGTATGTCGGATTCCGGATCGGCGTAATCCTCGCTGAATTCCATCGAATTCACCATGTCGAGCACCTGGCCGATACTCGCCGTCGCGAAGGCCGAGGCCGCCGCCAGTTCCGGCACGATGCTCACCACCGGCGCACGCTCATCGAGCAGGCCGTCGGCGGCGGCCAACAGGGCGAAAAGTCCGGCGAAAGACTTTGTCACCGACATCATTTGGTGCGGCCGTGCGCCGTGCATATCGTTGTCGTAATGCTCGTAGACCAGATGATCGGCGGTCACCACCAGTAGTGCGTCGGTATAGGTCTCACGCAGGAACTCCGGGAAGGCCGCGGCGCTGCCGTCCGCTCGCGTGATGGCGAGCTCTTCGATACCGGAGTCGATCTCGAACGGTATCGGCCGCACTTCGGGGCTACCGGTCACGGGGGCTGATGGGAACAGCGTGCGCATGTGCAGATACGACCACCGGTTGAAGGGCGGGGTCATCAACGCGTTGTTGCGGTCGACCCGCCTCCCCGGCGGCGGGGGGAAACCCACCATCAGGCCGAGGTCCCGGGCGGTGGCGTAAGGATTGTCGGTCACGCTGGGATCGTAGGGGCTGTCAACGCTGCCCGGAGGATTCCGATGCGGCCGTGCGTCGATCAACTCCGGTAGCAGGGTCCTCCACCAGGTGTCGCAACCGGGTGATTTCTTCGCGCAGCGTCTCGATGTGGGCGACGGTTGCGGCCTGCTGGGCGCTGTCGTCTTTGGCCACCTCGGTGACGATCCAGTGCGCGACGGTTGCGGTGACCACACCGATGAGGCCGATACCGCCGATCATCAGCAGGACGGCGATGATCCGGCCGGTTGTCGTCACCGGGACGTAGTCGCCGTAGCCGACCGTGGTCAGCGTGGCCACCGCCCACCACACCGCATCGGAGTAGTTGGTGATGTGGCTGCCGGGGGCGTATCGCTCGGCGTTGAACTCGGCCAGCGACGACGCGTAGATCAGCAGGAACCCGCCGAAGGCGGTGTAGGCGATGACGCGGCCGCGGACCACATCGCCGAAGGTGTGCTGCAGTATCCGGATCAGCGCGACCAGTCGAAGGAAGCGCAGCGGCTGCAGGAACGGCAACGTCACCACCGCGAGGTCGAGCGGATGAGTGAAGAACCAGTGCCACTTCCGCTCCGCAAGCCCCAGGCGGACGAGATAGTCGATGAGGAACGGCACGTACAGCGCGGTCATCAACCCGGACACCAGTCGGCCGGTGTCACCCCGGGGTTCCGCGAGCACGTCCACGCTGTAGAGCACCAGGAAGGCGACGGCGCACGCGGCCAGCGGCCACTCCGCCCGGCTCGCCCATCGTTGGGCTCTGCTCTGGTCTGCGGTCGTCGCGGTGGTTGTCATCGTGCTGGCCTGTCCCTCCTCGGATCGCGGCAGATTACTCGACCTGGGCCGCTCAGGGCTTGAGGACGGGCGCGCATGCAGGGTTTGATGTCGGTATGCAGCTTCCCCAAGGGTTGGCCCGGTTCAACCGCCGCGTCACGAACCCAGTCCAACGCCTGTGGGCGGGTTGGGCTCCGTCAATGGGTGTATTGGAGCACGTCGGCCGGCGCTCAGGCCGTGCCTACCGGACGCCGTTGACGGTGTTCAGCACCGGGGACGGGGTGGCGATTCTGTTGACCTACGGGCCGGATCGGGACTGGCTGAAGAACGTCACGGCGGCCGGTGGCGGGCGGCTTCGGCGACACGGTCACAGCTTCGCCGTCGTCGAACCGCGGGTGATGCGGCGGGCGGAGGCCGCACCGCACATCACCGGTCCTGGGCGGATTGTGTTCTCCCGGTTGCCCTTCGACGACGCGGTACTGATGAAGCGGGCAGGTTGAACACCATGGACTTGAACACCATGGACAAGCTCACCCGATACCGCAGCGCCGTGCATGGCTGCGTTGCCCTGATGGTTGCCGCGGGGGTTATGGCGGCACCCGCCCTGGCCAATCCCGGACCAGGGATGGATGTCGAAGACGACAGCGGTTCCTGCACGGCAGGGTTCGCCGCTGCGGACGGCGACGGAAACTACTACCTGATCACCGCCGGGCACTGCGACTCCGGCGACGGCTCGGGTTGGACCGATGCCGATCAGGATTCCCTTGGCGAGATCGCGGTCAGCGAGTACGACGGCTCCGATCGCGATGCGGCGCTGATCCAACTCGATCCCGACGTCGGCCCGCCAACCGGCACCATCGCCGGTCGGTATCCGGTCCGCGGTGTGCTCGGAGCAGACCAGATTCAGATCGGAATGCCGCTGTGTAAGGTCGGCGCGGTATCCGGGGAGACCTGCGGAGAGGTCACCGACCTCGACGGCAACATGGTCGAGGCCAGTGTGTTCAGCCTCCATGGCGACAGCGGCAGCCCGGCCTTTGTCAAGAATGCGGACGGGACGGTCAGCGCCGTCGGCATCCTGTCCTCGTCACCGGATGGCGACGACTACACGACCTACTTCGCTCTCGTTGGCCCGATTCTCGATCAGTGGGGCCTGCACATCCTGTCCTGAATCTTGTCAGTGTGCATGGCTACCCTCGGGCTCAATGTTGCGGATGACGGGGGAGGGTCGCATGACGGTTCGACTGATGACGGCGATGGTGCTGTCGATGACGATGTTCGGCGCGCCGGTGGCGAGTGCCGACAATGTTTGCGTCGGGGTGCTCAACCAGGGCGGATGCAAGCCGGCGCCGTGGAACGGTCAGCTGATGGAAACCTGGAACACTCCGGGCTACTACGGCGGCTGGACCAACGGCCCGGTGATGTGCGACCCGTTCACCCGGCAGTGCCGCGGTTGGGCCCAGCCGTAGCAGCGCTCATCGCCTACAGGTTCAGTGATGTCCGCGCCTCGCGCAGGGTGCGCGCCGAGCCCTGCAGGCCCAGCAATTCGTTCACCGCCAGGGGAACCTCGAGGACCTGGCCGGCTCCGGTGCGCGACAACACTGTCGGCAGCGACAGCGCCACATCGGTGAGCTGGTAGGCGCCTTGTTGCACCGTCGAGATCGGCAGCACCCGGTGCTGGTCGCCCAGCACCGCCTCGATGATCCGGGCACTGGACAGCCCGATCGCCAGGTTGGTCGCGCCCTTCCCCTCGATGATCTCGTAGGCGGCGTTGACCACCCCGGATCCGATCGCGACGCGCGCGGACTCGTCGAACACCGCCACCCCGTCGGCGCGCCACTCCGCCGCCGGCACTCCGCCGATCGACACACTCGACCACAGCGGGATCTCGGAGTCCCCGTGCTCGCCGACGATGAAGCCGTGCACGTTGCCCACGTCTACTCCGGCGCGGCGGGCGATCAGATAGCGGAAGCGGCTGGAGTCGAGCACCGTGCCGGATCCGAACACCCGCCCGGACGGGGCGTCGACCGACCGGGCCCCGGCGTAGGTCACCAGGTCCACCGGGTTGGTGACGAACACCACCACCGCGTCGGGGGAGTGCTCGAGCAGTTGCGGGGTCAGGCTCTGGGCCATCGCGACGTTGGTCGCGGCCAGGTCCAGCCGGCTCTGCCCCGGCTTCTGTTTGGCCCCGGCGGTGACCACGATGATCGACGATCCGGCCGTCACCTCGATCGAGTCCGACCCGGTGACGACGCAGTTGGGCACGAACTGGCTGCCGTGGTTGAGGTCGAGAACCTCGGCCTGCACCTTCTTGGCGTTGACGTCGTACAGCGCGAGCGCCCCCGCCGATCCGCGGATCAGGCAGGCGTAGGCGATCGCGGTACCGACGCTGCCCATTCCGACGATCGACACCTTGCCGCCGCGCTGTTCGGACACCCCAGCAGTATGGGGTAGGTTCGCCGTCCGTGACCGCCGATCTGCACGTTGCCGCCGCAGCGATCGCCTCGGCGCCGATGTTCGACGGTCTGGACAGCGGGCATGCGGAATTCCTTGCCGCCCAGAGCCGGCCGATCGTGCTGCCGGCCGGTCAGGTGCTGTTCCGCCGGGGCACCCCGTCCACCGGTTTCTACGTGGTGCGTGACGGACGCGT
>JAUPLT010000049.1 GCA_030836785.1 Actinomycetota bacterium | reverse complement strand
TGGTGCCCACCCGCTCGGTGCGGGTCACCAGAATTGTCTCGTAGCTCACGTCATCTCCTCGAACGTCAGGTCGGGGAACGTCAGGTCGGGATCGGCGGGGGCGAAATAATTCTCGCTGTCCGCTTCGGTGACCGCGGCCAGCGAGGCCGGTGACCATCGCGGGTTGCGGTCCTTGTCGACCAGTTGGGCGCGGATGCCCTCGACGAGATCGTGGGAGCGCAGCGAGGCGCACGACACCCGGTACTCCTGGACCAGCACGTCGTCGAGGGTCGGCAGCGCGGCGGCCCGCCGCACCGCGGCGAGGGTGACCGAGCACGCGATCGGCGAACGGGTGGCGATCAGGTCGGCGGCATCGTGGGCCGCACCTTCGTCGTGGCCGCGCAGTGCGCCGATGATGTCGGCCACCGTCGCCCCCGCGTAGCAGTGGTCGATCCAGTCGCGCTGCGCGGCCAACGGGCTGGGCGGAGGCTCCTGGCTGAACACGCCCAGGGCGGCCGCCACCCCGTCAGCGACCACGGCGGCCGTGAACGCCGGAAGGTCGGCACGCGGGACGAAATGGTCGGCGAAGCCCATCGCGATGGCGTCGCCGGCACCGAACGGGGCCCCGGTCAGGGCGGCGTGCAGGCCCAGCTCGCCGGGGGCCCGCGACAACAGGTAGGTGCCCCCGACGTCGGGGATGAAGCCGATGCCCACCTCCGGCATCGCCACCTTGGCGGTCTCGGTCACCACCCGGACACCGGCATGCGCGCTGACACCCACCCCGCCGCCCATCACGATGCCGTCCATCAGTGCGACGTACGGCTTGGGGTAGTTGCTGATCAGCGAGTTGAGCCGGTACTCGTCGAACCAGAACGCCCGGGCCTCGGCGCCGCCGGCCTTCGCCGAGTGGTAGATCGCCACGACGTCGCCGCCCGCGCACAGGCCACGCTCCCCGGCGCCGTCGAGGACCACGGCCCCGATCTCGTCGTTGCCGGCCCAGTCCGTCAGCGCGTCGCTCATCGCGGTCACCATGCGATGGGTCAACGAGTTGATGGCCTTCGGGCGGTTCAGGGTCAGGAAGCCCACGCCGCCGTCGGCCCGGACCAGAACCTCATCGCTGTCATCGGGCACGCGTCACAGTATTACGGGGCCACCCCACGGTGCCTCCGTTGCGGGTAGTCTCGGTGAGACCGTCGTCATGGTTTGCGAAAGTCAGGTCGTGTATTCGGCCGGGGGAACTCATCCAGGCGGTCGCACGTTGACATGGTGTTTGACGAGCGCTTCATGAGCGAGATTCAAGGAGAGGACCCACGGTGCGGGAGACCAGCAACCCGATTCTCCGCAACCTGCCTAAGCAGGAGGGCGGCTACGCACAGTTCGGTATCGGTGTCGCCGGTGCCACCCGGATGGGCTATCAGGCCGATCCCTACGTTTCCAGCCCCCCGCAGGCCGGTGTATCGCGGCCGTTGACCATCGACGACGTCGTCACCAAGACGGGGATCACTCTCGGTGTGCTTTCCACGGTGGCGGTGATCTCCTACTTCCTGGTCGGCAGCAACGTCGCCCTGGCCATGCCGTTCACCCTCATCGGCTCGCTGGGCGGGCTGGCACTGGTGCTGATCGCCTCCTTCGGACGCAAGCAGGACAACCCGGCGATCGTGCTCAGCTACGCGGCCCTCGAGGGCCTCTTCCTCGGCGCCGTCTCGTGGCTGTTCGGCAACATGCTGGTCCAGGGCATCTCCGCCGGGGCGCTGATCACCCAGGCTGTCCTGGGCACCGTCGGCGTGTTCTTCGGCATGCTCGTGGTCTACAAGACCGGCGCGATCCGGGTCACCCCGAAGTTCACCCGGTTCATGGTCGCGGCCATGGTCGGCGTGCTGGTGCTGATGCTCGGCAGCTTCGTGATCGGCCTGTTCAGCAGCGGTCCCGGTCCGCTGCGCGACGGCGGCCCGCTGGCCATCCTCTTCTCGCTGGTCGTCATCGGTATCGCGGCGTTCAGCTTCCTGCTGGACTTCGACTCCGCTGACCAGCTGATCCGCGCCGGTGCGCCGGAGAAGGCCGCCTGGGGCGTCGCGCTGGGTCTCACCGTCACCCTGGTGTGGCTGTACCTGGAGATCCTGCGGCTGCTGAGCTACTTCTACTCCAGCGACCGCTAAGTCTCGCGATATCGACTCTGCGCCCAGATCGCGATTTGTCCACAGACCGCGATCTGGGCGCAGACTCGTTTGCGGTGGCTGCCGCGAGACATCCCACCCTCATTCGGCCAGCGTGTTCAGGCTGCCTGGCTGTGGTCGCATCGGCAGGGAGTCCTCGCCGGGTGGACGGCCTCCCGACTGTTCGGGGCGCGTTGGGTCGATGACTCGCATCCGATCGAATTGGTGTGGCCCAACGCGCGCCCGCCGAGCGGCATCACGACGTCAGCCACCTGGCTGGCCGACGGTGAAGTGGTCTCGTTGAGCGGCTTGCCGACCACCACCTTGACGCGCACGGCGTTTGAGCGGGGTACCAGTGGTCGCCAGTACTACCTCGACCTGGGTTGGGTAGACCTCAAGATCGCCGTCGAGTACGACGGGGACCACCACCGCAGCGACAAGCGGACGTTCGCTGAGAGTGCGATTGTGCCCGAAAGCGCGA
>JAUPLT010000048.1 GCA_030836785.1 Actinomycetota bacterium | reverse complement strand
CCAGCGCGCCGAGATCCACGAGTCGGCCAAACGCATCTGCAAGGAGGCCGGCTACTACGGCGCCGGCACCGTCGAGTACCTGGTGGGCCAGGACGGCCTGATCTCCTTCCTGGAGGTCAACACCCGACTGCAGGTGGAGCACCCGGTCACCGAGGAGACCTCCGGGATCGACCTGGTGCGCGAGCAGTTCCGCATCGCCAACGGCGAGAAGCTCGACCTCACCGAAGACCCCGCGCCACGCGGGCATTCGATCGAGTTCCGGATCAACGGCGAGGACGCCGGCCGCGGCTTCCTGCCCGCACCCGGCCCGGTCAACCGGTTCGATCCGCCCACCGGCCCGGGCGTGCGACTGGATTCGGGGGTCGAGACCGGTTCGGTGATCGGCGGGCAATTCGACTCGATGCTGGCCAAGCTGATCGTCACCGGTGCCACCCGGACCGAGGCCATCGAGCGGGCCCGCCGCGCGCTGGACGAGTTCCAGATCGAGGGTCTGGCCACCGTCGTCCCGTTCCACCGGGCGGTGCTGCGCGACCCCGCGTTCGTCGGCGATACGAACGGCTTCACCGTGCACACCCGCTGGATCGAGACGGAGTGGGATAACACCATCGAGCCGTTCACCGGCGGCGGTGCGGTCGACGAGGAAGAAGCACAGCCGCGGCAGAAGGTGGTCGTCGAGGTCGGCGGCCGTCGCCTCGAGGTTTCGCTGCCCGGAGATCTGGCGCTGTCCAACGGAGGCGGCGCCGAGGCCGGCGTCATCCGCAAGAAGCCCAAGCCCCGCAAGCGCGGCGCCAGCACCGGAGCGGCGGCCTCCGGTGACGCGGTCACCGCGCCCATGCAGGGCACGGTGGTCAAGGTCGCCGTCGAGGAGGGCCAGACCGTCGCCGTCGGCGACCTGGTGGTGGTCCTGGAGGCGATGAAGATGGAGAACCCCGTGACCGCCCACAAGGACGGGGTGATCACCGGTCTGGCGGTGGAGGCGGGCGCCGCCATCACCCAGGGCACGGTGCTCGCCGAGATCAAGTGAGCCTTCCCGACATCAACGCCGGCGCCTGGTACCTGCAGGCCCGGCCGGACGGGTGGTGGGATGTCTGCGAACCAACGACCGGTGAGCCGCTGGCCGAGGTGACCGCCGATCAGCAGACCGGTGAGCTGACTGTTCGCGGCGACGCGACCGCCGGCGAAGCCGGGGCCGATGCGGTGCGCCGGTTCCTACTCCAACTCGTCCCGTAGCCGCGCCAGCGATTTCGCCAGCAGTCGGGAGACGTGCATCTGCGACACCCCGACCCGCTCGGCGATCTGGGTCTGGGTCAGCGAGTCGAAGAAACGCAGCAGCAGCACCGTGCGCTCCCGCTCCGGCAGGGCGGCCAGCAGCGGGCGCAGCGCCTCACGGTCCTCGATCTGATCCAGGTTGAGGTCCGCCGCACCGAGGGTGTCGAGGATCGCGGGCACGTCCTCGTCGCCCCGACCGCCGTCGATCGACAACGTGTTGTACGAACTGCCCGCCACCAGACCCTCGACGACCTCCTGCCTGTCCATCTCCAGCGCGTCGGCCAGTTCCGACGCGGTCGGCGCCCGGCCCAGCCGCTGGGACAGCTCGGAGGTCGCCGCCCCCAGCCGCAGGTGCAGTTCCTTCAGTCGCCGCGGGACCTTCACCGACCAGCTGTTGTCCCGGAAGTACCGGCGGACCTCGCCCATGATGGTCGGCACCGCGAACGAGACGAAGTCCGAACCGGTGTCGACGTCGTAGCGGATCACGGCGTTGACCAGCCCCACCCGGGCGACCTGGACCAGGTCTTCACGCGGCTCACCGCGACCGTCGAACCGGCGGGCAATGTGGTCCGCGAGCGGGAGGCACCGTTCCACGATTCGGTCCCGCTCCCTGCGGGACTGTTCGGAGTCCGGATCGAGAGCGGCGAGTCGCCGGAACATGTCGGGGACGTCGTCGTATTCGGAAGCCGACCGTGACGACCGCTGAGCGGAGCGCTGAGACGATCGCCCCGGCGGCGTCGGGGCTTCGGCCGGGCCGGTCACCGCGATGCGCCCGCCCGCCTGGTGGTCAGGGTGATACCGAACAGCCGGCCGGCCGGATTCCCGTTGCCGTCGGGCTGCACACCGTCGTGGAAGACCTGGACAGCGTCGGCCAGCGAGCTCATCACCATCCAGCTCAGACTGCCCGGGGAGACGACATCGCCGGTCTCGCACACGGCCGAAGCCTCCACCACGACGTCATCGTCGCGGGGGTCGACGACGACGATCAGCGACGTGCCCGGCGATGCTGAGCGGATCAACAGCGTGCACGCCTCATCGACCGCGAGTCGCAGGTCCGCCACACTGTCGAGATCCAGATCGGCGAACGTGCCGACCGCCCCCACCAGGGTACGAAGGACGGCGAGGTTCTCCAGTCGCGCCGCCACCCGCAGTTCGACGGCGGCCGGTCCACGTTTCCCGGCACCTCGGCCTGGGCCGTCAGTCATCTCGCCTCCCGGCACTCGTCCCCGTCCTCTTCTATACACCCGCAGTTTCGATACACCCTCAGTCCGCGACGCTGAACATCCGCGCCAGGCAGGTTTAGCGAACCGGATCCGCGGGGTATTCGGTTTCGCATGCTGGCTTCCACAGACGACCTCAGCAAAAATGACGTGCGCAACTTCCGCCCCAGCCGGTCGTGCGCCTACGAGGGTTGGACGGTCGTCGAACTGAAGAAGCGGGCGAAACAACTCGGCGCGTCGGGCTACTCGGGCCTGAACAAGGAACAACTCATCGCCTTGATCCGCAGCCTCTGAGCAACTCCCAGCGGGTTCAGCGGCCGGACAGTTCCCACACGCTGGCCGACATCCGGTCGGTCAACGTCGTCACCACGGTCCGGCCGCCGTCGTCGCCCTGACAGGCCATCGCCTGCAGCACCGCGTTATTGCGCAACCGGGCCTCGCCATGGCAGATCCACGTCATCGGGATGGCGATCTGCTGTTTGGACCAGCGCACCGTGTCGGCATTGTCCGCGCCGACGCTGAACTTCCACGCCGCTTCGCTGCCGGTGCTCAGCGCCCGCTGTCCGTCACAAGCCCTGATCCCGGCGGTGCCCGCCGAGAACGCGTCGGCAGCCGATCCGGCATCGGGGTACACCGCGACCGCCTCGGACACCACCCGGTCATGCCGGTCGCCGTCGGTGAACAGCAGCACCCGGATGCCCGACCAGCCGTCACCGACGAATGCCGACATTCCGACCGCATCCAACGCCGAGCAGGCCGGCGCGGCCGAGGAACCGGTAACCGGCCGGGTGCGGTCGGCATCGGTCTGCAACCGGCTGCCGACGATGTCGGATACCTGAGAAACACTGAGCAAGACCTGACCGGTGTCCCCGGCCCGAAGCGGAGTGATCGGCTCGGCGGGGTTGAATACCGCCGCCCCGGCCACGGTGTGCGCGCATCCGGCGACTACCGCGGCCACCGGAGCGCACAGCACCGCCGACCACCGCATGGACTCCGATGCTAAACCGTGCACCCTGATAGCGTCACCGCCGAGATGACCAGCGAGCCCGCATACAACGTCTGCCTTCCCCAGCCCGAGGGCTACGAGCATTCCTTCTGCCTGTTGGAACTGGCCGAACTCATCACCTACTCGCTCCGGGATCTCGGATACGACACCACCTTCCGGATCAACGATCTCGACACCGGTCGGCGCAACATCATCGTCGGCTGCCACCTGATCAACACGGAGTTGATCCCGCACGTGCCGGAATCGACGATCGTGGTCAACAGCGAGCAGATCTACGATCAGGACCCGTTCGAGTGGAACCGGAACATTTTCGCCTGGGCCGGCAACTTCGAGACCTGGGACTACAGCCCCCGCAATGTGGCGGCCTTCGCGCAGCGGGGGTTACCGGACGTCAAACTGCTCAAGATCGGCCACCAGCCGCAACTGACCCGCATCGTGAAGTCGCCGGAGCCCGATATCGACGTGCTGTTCTACGGCTCGGTCACCGACCGGCGCACGGCGGTCTTCGAGGAGATCCGCCGGCGCGGGCTGAACCTGGTCACCCTGTTCGCCGTCTACGGCGAGGAGCGCGACGCCTACATCTCGCGTTCCAAGGTGGTGCTCAACCTGCACAACCACGCCGAGGAGATCTTCGAGGTGGTGCGGGTGCACTACCTGCTGTCCAACTCCGTCGCCGTGGTGAGCGAGGTGAACGCGTCGACGTCGGTGTCGGACTTCTACTCCGAAGCGGTCGCCGGGGTGCCCTACGAGTCGTTGGCCGACGAGTGCGAGCGGTTGGTCAACGACGAGGCGGCGCGCCGGGACGTTCAGCAGCGCGGCTACGAGGTGATCTCCCGCTACCCCCAGACCGCCTTCACCAGGGAACTGCTGTCGTAAAGAACTCCCGGACGTCGGCGACGAACTCGTCGGGCTGCTCGAAGGCGGCGAAATGCCCGCCACGCGGCATGTCCGTCCAGCGCACCAGGGTGTAGGCGGCCTCGCACCAACTCCGCGGCACCCTGAGTATCTCCTTGGGAAAGCGCGCCACCCCGGTGGGCACCGGCACTTTCGCCGGCGCCCGGCCGGTGCCGCCCATCGCCCCGAAGCTCTCCCAGTACAGCCGCGCCGAGGACGCCGCGGAGTTGGTGGCCCAATACATCATGACGTTGTCCAGCAGTTCGTCCCGGGTGAACACGTTCTCCGGGTGCCCGTCACAGTCGCTCCAGGCCTGGAACTTCTCCACGATCCAGGCCAGTTGACCCGCCGGCGAGTCGGCCAACCCGTAGCCCAAGGTCTGCGGCCGGGTGGACTGCTGCTTGGAGTAGCCCGCCTCCCACTTCCGGTAATGAGCCAGCGCGGTCAGTGCCTCGGCCTCATCGGCGGTCGGATTACTCAGGTCACCGCGCGGCGCCGCGATCGGCATATTGGTGTGGATTCCGACGCAACCGGTGCCGCCCGGTGTCACGGCCCCGGCCCGCCGTCCGATCTCGGTGGTGACCGCCGCCCCCCAGTCCCCGCCCTGCGCACCGTAGCGGCGGTAGCC
The DNA here is from genome assembly GCA_030836785.1 of Actinomycetota bacterium. GTDB lineage: Bacteria > Actinomycetota > Actinomycetes > Mycobacteriales > Mycobacteriaceae > Mycobacterium. Next base: position 4,313 of record JAUPLT010000048.1, on the reverse strand, counting down.
CAGTCGCCGCATCAACACGTCCCACGCCCCGGCGATCCGCTGAACCGTCCAGCCCGCAGCACTCGGCTTGCCGGAGAACCCGTAGCCCGGCAGGGTCGGGCAGACCAGGTGGAAGTCCCGGCTCAGCGGCCCGATCACCTTGCTGAACTCGACCACCGATCCGGGCCAGCCGTGCGTGATCAACAGGGCGGGAGCAGCCGGATCGGCGCTGCGCTGGTGGATGAAATGGATGTCCAGCCCGTCGATCTCGGTGACGAACTGGTCGAAAGCGTTCAGCCCGGCCTCCCGGGCCCGCCAGTCGTAGCCGTTGGCCCAGTACGCGGCAAGCTCGCGGGTGTAGTCCAGCGGAATGCCCTGGCTCCAGTCCGTCACGCACTCGCGCTCCGGCCATCGCGTTCGGCGCAGACGCTCACGCAGATCGGTGAGGTCCCCGTCGGGAACGGCAATGCGAAACGATCGGATTGCAGGATTGCCCATGCCGCTGATTATGGGCGCGCCGCCCACTAGTCTCTGCGGTCATGCGCTTGGTTGTCGATCTGAACAAGTGCCAGGGGTACGCGCAGTGCGTCCCACTGGCCCCGGAGGTACTCCGCCTGGTCGGTGAGGAGGCCCTCGCCTACGACCCCAACCCGGACCCCTCGCAACGCCAGCAGGTGCTGCGGGCGGTGGCATCCTGCCCGGTGCAGGCCATCATCCTCGAACTCGATCCACCGGCCGACCGGGATACCGAATGAGCACCGCGGGGCGCGGCACCTACTCCATGGACGAGATCGTCAAGAAATTCCGCGCCGAGGGCAGCATCGCCATCGTCGGCGCGTCGCTGGCCGGCCTGCGCGCGGCGGAGGCGTTGCGAGAGAAGGGCTTCGAGGGCTCGCTGACCATCATCGGCGACGAACCCCATGAACCGTACGACCGGCCGCCGCTGTCCAAGCAGGTGCTCAAGGGCTGGGTGCCGGCCGACCACACCAAGTTGCCGCGACTGCGCCGGGTGGACGCGAACTGGAAACTGGGAGTCGCGGCGATCGGCCTGGACCGGATCAACCATGTGGTGAAACTCGCCAACGGCGAGGAGGTTCACTACGACCGACTGCTGATCGCCACCGGAACCCGGGCCCGGCCCTGGCCCAATCCGGAGGAGGCCGCGCTGCAGGGGGTGTTCACCGTGCGCACGGTGGAGGACGCCGCGGCCCTGTCCGCCGCGCTGGCCAACCGCCCGCGCCGGGTGCTGGTGGTGGGCTCCGGTTTCGTCGGCTCCGAGATCGCCTCGGTGTGCCGCGACCTGGACCTGCCGGTGACCGTGACCGAACGCGGCAGCGGACCGTTGCGCGGCGCCTTGGGCGGGGTGATCAGCGATATCGCCGCCGGCATGATGCGCGACGCCGGCGTGGACCTGCGGACCGGCGTGTCGGTGGCGTCCCTGGGCGGCGAGAATGGCTACGTCCGCTCCGCGACGCTGTCCGACGGCACCGTGCTCGAGGTGGACGTGGTGGTCGCGTCGCTCGGTTCGATCCGCAACGTCGAGTGGCTCGAGGGCGCCGGACTGGCCGCCGGACGCTGGGGTGTGGGGTGCGACGCCGGCTGCCGGGCCTTCGACATCAACGGTGTGGTGACCGACCACATCTTCGTCGCCGGTGACGTCGCCCGCGCACCGCATGTGCTCTACGGCTACGAGTACCTGGCCCTGGAGCACTGGGACAACGCGGTTTCCGGTGCGGAGGTGGCCGCCAACAACATGCTCCATCTCGAGGTGGGCCGGCGGCCGCACCTGCCGCTGCCGTCCTTCTGGTCCGGGCAGTTCGGGGTCAACATCAAAAGTGTCGGGGTGTGCTCGTTCGGGGACGAGATCGTCTTCACTCAGGGGTCACCGGAGGACCGCCGCTTTGCCGCCGCCTACGGCAAGAACGGCCGCATCGTTGGCGCGGTCACGTTCAATCACGGCAAGTGGCTGCCCTACTACGCCGAGCTGATCGAACGATCCGCACCGTTCCCTCCCCCGCCACCCGGCTATGACCGGCCGGCGAACACTTCGGCCTATTCCGGGGTGATGCCGGCCCGTTTCCCCGATCCGCGCGAGCCCGCCGGCAATCCCGACGTGGTGCTCACCGGACACGACCCGACCGACCGCCGCGCCGAGTTCCGGCCGCGCAGCCACTGACGAAGCCACGAGCAGGAGCACAGGATGGACGCCGCAACCGCATGGGCCGAGGCGATGAAGTTTGCCAATCGGCCCAACCCGTACCCGTTCTACGAGGAACTCCGCCGGACCCCGGTAGCCAAGGTTTCGGACAAGACCTACGTGGTCACCGGCTTTCCGGAAGTCCTTGCGCTGGCGCATGATCCACGGATCAGCGTCGACGTCAGCCGCAGCCCCTCGGGGTTCTTCGGCGAGAAGACCGTCCAACTCGACCCGGCCGAGGCGGCGCAGAACCGCAACCTGAGCATGTTGGTGACCGACCCGCCCGAGCACGACCGGATGCGCCGTCAGTTCATGCGGCACTTCGGCCCGCCGCACACCCCGGATCTGATCCCGAGCTTGGCCGGATTCGTCGTCGATAAGGCCAACGAATTGTTGGACGCGGTGAAGGCGCGCGGAACCACCCGCATGGATGTCGTCGAGGACTTCTCCTACCCGATCCCGGTGTCGGTGATCTTCCGGGTGATGGGGGCACCGATCGAGGACGAGCCCAAGTTCCACACCTGGGTGACCGACTTCATGAACGCCGCCGACGTGGGTCCGGAACGCAACAGTCCGGACGGGCAGGCGGCGGCCGCCAAAGCCAACGAGAGTTCGGAGGAACTGTCCGCCTGGCTGCACGATCTGGTTGCACGGCTGAGCCGGGAGCCGGGTCCCGGCCTGCTGTCGGCCGCCCTGCATGACGACGGCCCGGACGGCCCCGTGTCGGTGCGCGAGGCCGAGTCCAACGCGCTGCTGCTGATGATCGCCGGCCACGACACCACCGTCAACACCATCACCAACTCGGTGATGACCCTGCTGCGCAACCCGGGTTCGTGGGATCTGCTGCGGGACAACCCCGATCTGATCCCGCGGGCCGTCGAGGAGGTGCAGCGGTTGCAGGGGGCGGTTCAGTTCGCGGTCAGCCGCTGGGCGATGGCCGATATCGAGATCGGCGGCACCCGAATCCCGGAGGGCTCGGCGGTGTTCCTGGTATTCGCCGCGGCCAACCGCGATCCGCGCCGGTTCCCCGAACCCGACCGGTTCGATCCGATGCGGGAGGACAACGAGCACCTCGGCTTCGGTAGCGGTATCCACACCTGCTTCGGCGGGCCGCTGGCCCGCCTGGAGATCAACCTGGCACTGGAGGTGTTCCTGCGCCGGGTCCGGTCCCCGCGGCTGGTGGTCGACCCGCCGCCGTACCGGCACAACCAGGTGTTCCGCGGACCTCGGCACCTCTGGGTGGACTTCGCCGAGATCGTGTAGCCGGGCGCTAGCCCCCGTTGCATCACGCTGCGGGCGGGCATGGCCTGCATGCTCTGGTGCTGGCAGTCTGGTCAGGTGAGCAGCACCGATCCGCTGTCGGGTTTCAGCGAGCCGACGCGGCGCTGGTTTTCCGGCACCTTCGCGGCGCCGACCCCGGCCCAGGCACAGGCCTGGGCGGCGATCGCCGCCGGTGAGCACACCCTCGTCATCGCGCCGACCGGATCCGGCAAGACCCTGGCCGCCTTTCTGTCTGCGATCGACCGCCTGACCGCCGAGCCCGGTTCCGGCACCCGGGTGCTCTACATATCCCCGCTCAAGGCGCTCGCGATCGACGTCGAACGCAACCTGCGCACCCCGCTGGCCGGGATCGCGCGGATCGCCGCGCAGCATGGGGCCGCGGTTCCGGACATCTCCGTCGGGGTGCGCTCCGGCGACACGCCGCCGGCTCGGCGCCGGGAACTGATCGCGCACCCGCCGGACATCCTCATCACCACACCCGAGTCGCTGTTCTTGATGCTCACCTCGGCGGCGCGGGAGACCCTGACCGGCGTGACGACGGTCATCATCGACGAGGTGCATGCGGTGGCCGCCACCAAACGCGGTGCGCACCTGGCGGTCTCGCTGGAGCGCCTCGACGCGCTGCTGGCTCACCCCGCCCAGCGGATCGGTCTGTCGGCCACCGTCCGCCCGGCCGAGGAGGTGGCCCGCTTCCTGACCGGGGGCAAACCGGCCAAGGTCGTCGCGCCGCCGGCAGCCAAGACCTTCGAGCTGAGCGTGCAGGTTCCGGTCCCGGACATGACCGAACTGGCCGAGAACACCATCTGGCCCGACGTGGAGAACCGCATCGTCGACCTGATCGAGGCGCACACCTCGA
>JAUPLT010000047.1 GCA_030836785.1 Actinomycetota bacterium | reverse complement strand
GGCCGGGCGCCGCCGGTCCGCACGGGCTGCGGGCACCGCGAACTGACGTCCGCGACCTGAGCCACGCATGTCCCCCTCTGCCGCACGGATCGAGGCGTGCCACGCCAGACAGATAGACTGTTGGTTCGTTTCCGAAAGGGGGGGTTAGTGGGCAACGCTCACCGCGATGACATGCTGCTGTCTCAGATCGAGGACTTGGAGAAGGAGATCGAAGCGCTCATTCCGGCCTGGGAGGTACCGGGTCTGAAGCTGTCCTACCTCAACTCCGAAGTCCTCAGCGCGCTGCTGCGGCTTTACTGACGGCACGCCGCGGCGGTCCCGGCCGGTCCCGGCCGGGATCGCCGCGTGCGACGTCGATTCAGCCGTCGATACCCAGTCGCCGCGCCACATCGGCGCCGCCGTACTGACGGATGAACGCAGGATCACCGCACACCACCAGTTGGTCACGGGCCCGCGACAGTCCGACGTAGAGGCGCTCCGATGCCCGTTCCAGGGCGTAGCGGTCATTGACCACCAGCACGATCGCACGGCGCTCGAGGCCCTTGAACCCGAGCACGTGCCCGTAGAACACCTGCTCGGCGTCCCAGAACGAGTCCCAGTAGGCGATATTGCCGGCCGCCTGACGGCTCTGCTGCTCGGGGTGGCGGCTCCCGGTGGTGAGCAGGGCGACGTCCTCGGGGCGCCAGCCCTCCTCGATCAGCCGCTCCACCTGGTCGTCCCCGACGTCGAGAGCGTCGTCCTCGGTGCAGGGTACGAACCGGACCTCCGGGCCGTCGCCGCCCAGCAGCCGCATCGGGTGATCGACGAGTGGCTGGAAAGCGGTGGCGATCTGCCGGGTGTTGCGGATGTTCTGGTCGAGGATCAGCGGTACCAGCGGAACCGGCGGGGTGCCCTGCCGGTCGAACACCCGCTGCCCTTCGTCGATGAACACGTACAGGCCGCCTTCATCGGGATCGCGTAGCGCGGCCAGCACCGGATCCCACCAACTGTCGGCGAAGTCCTGCGCCTCGTCGATGACGATCGCGTCGAACCGCTGGCCGTGGGGCAGGTTCGTGGCCAGTTCGAGCATGGTGGCGGGCAGTTCGTGTTCGAAGAAGTGCGAGGTCTCCCTGGTGCGCTGGTTCTCGTCGGGTCCTTCGGGCGCTCCCCACACGATGCCGAGGCTGTGGAACTCCCCGACGTAGCCGGGTTTGGTCCGCCGCGACCAGTCGGCGGTGATCCGCCGCAGGTAGGAGGCGAGTCCGTGGGAGTAGCAGATCAGCGCGACCCGTTGGCCTTTGGCGGCCAGCCGGCGGGCCTGCTCGACGGCCATGAACGTCTTGCCACTGCCGGCCCCGCCGCGGATCTCCACCCGCGGCAGCAGTTGGACAGCGGACAGGATGACGGCTTGCTGCTCGGTGAGGATGTCGGCGGCGTCCTCGTTCTCCAACGCACGTGCGACGACATCGCGCTGCGGCAGTCCGCGTCCCCCCAGCGCGGTCCGGAGTTGCTCCATCGTGAGGGGAGTCAGCAGCGGCAGATCGGTCTTCTGGTCGAGGGAGATCTGGCGCAGCCGCTCCCCCAGGTCATCGAGACCGTCGCGGTCGATCGCCATCCAGTTCGGGCAGTCGGCGAGCGCAAAGTCATGCGGCAGCGCACTGTTGGTGAGCACGATCACGTGATTCCAGCGGGGCCGCGGTTGGTTCCAACGGGGGTCGGCCTCGACGAAGTTGCGCAGCGCGTAACGGGCCTGGCGGACCTGTCGGACCGGGTCGATGGTCTTGAAGCGGCCGCGGATCTTCTGCAGCCACTCGACGCCGGTGTGCAGGACCTCACCACCCTTGACCTCGATGCAGACGATGCCCCCGCCCTCGATGGCCACCACGAAGTCGATCTCGTGGTCCTTCTGGTGGTCGGTGACCCGCTGTCCGACGACCACCACGTCGTCGTCACCCAACTGCTCCCGCAATAGGTTCAGCACCTTCTCTTCGCTGGCGTTGGCCGGCCTCGGCCGGTCGGGAATGACGATGGGCATCGTCTGGATCTATCACAGCGACGCGGTCCCGATCGGGAGGTCGGTGCTGGTGTCCGGCGCTAGGTTGAGCTACATCCGATGCGTCTGGGCGGTGCGCGACGCCGCGGAGCGGGCCGCGCCGGTACTTGGGCGATGACGTCGAGGAAAAGCGCTAATCAGGACTTGCCGGCTAGGAAACGCCGGAACAGCAGCCCTCCGACGGCCAGGTTGTAGACGGCACCGGCCAGCAGGTACGGCCACCAGGTGCCGTGGTCGCCGGCCACCCAGAACGCCTTGGCCGCCCAGTAGGGCGGCAGCACACCGAAGGCCTGGTTCCACGCCGAGTCGACGAACCACGCCAGGCACGGCAGACCGGCGATCAGTAGTCCCAGGCCGCGCAGCATGGCGATCCCCTGGATCTTGTTGTTCGCCAACGCGACGATCAGCAGCAGCGTGACGACAGCCGACAGTCCGGCCAGCAGCCCGATCGGTATCAGCGCCGGGACCAGGCCGGGCCCGAGTATCCCGCTGAATGACAGCGTCGAGACGACGTAGACCGTCGTCACCAGCACGACGGTTGCCGCGCGATACGCGAAGAAGGTGGACAGCGGCACCGGCGTCACCCGCAGCGCGGCCAGCGTGCCCGCGTCGACCTCTTCGAGGACCAGGAACGCCGCCAGCCCGCCGGTGACGATGATGCTGGTCAGCAGCAGGAACGCGGTCAGCACCAGCGGGTAGTAGGGCACCAGGTCGACGTTGTAGCGTTCGGCCAGCAGGTCGGTCACCGCAGGGGTGGCGACGGCGACGGCGACCGTCCAGATCACCGGCGCCAGGACGATCATGACCAGCAGCGGATCGCGGTAGGTTCCACGAAGATCGTTGCGGCCGAATGTCTTTATCGCTGTCAGGAGCGCCCCGGTCACTGCCCACCGGACCGTTCGATGACGTAGCGGACGAAAAGTGCTTTGGCCAGCCGGCACAGGCCGGCGATACACGCTGCGGGGTACGCCAGCGCGTAGACCACCTGCCACGGCGCCAAGGTCACCTGATCGAACGCCGACCCGAGCAGCAGCAGCGGCCCCAATGTGGGGATGAGGTAGCCGATCGGGTGCGGCCAGACCCCGGAGTAGTACAGAACCGGCAGGCCCGACATCACCGTCAGTGGGATGACCGCCGTCATGAACCAGTCACTGACCGACCGGAACGGCAAGGAGGTGATGAAACCCACCAGCAGCATCAGCGACGTCCCCAGCAGGACTCCGGCAACCAGTGGCGCGACGCGGTAGCTGAAGCCATCGGCTATCGAGACGACGGTGACCGCGACGACGAGTGTGACCGCAAGCAGGACAGTCAGTTTCGCCGCGAGGTACTCCCAGAACCGCAGCGGGGTGGAGATCACCGCGCTGAGGGTGCGTTCCTGCCTCTCGAAGAACACCACGCCACCGATGAAGAAGAAACCGATGATGGCGATATCGCCCAGCAGGACGTAGGGCTCGACAACGGGGCGCAGTCGATGCGGCATCGGGAGCAGCACGGCCAACCAGATGAGGCCCGAGAAGACCGCCGCGTGCAGGAACTTCTGCCGGTACTGCAGGGTCAACTCCAGTCGCAGGGTGCTCAGGAGTCGGTTCATGTCAGCCGACGTCCGGTGACCTCGACGAACACATCGTCCAGACTGGCCTCTCGGCTGTGGATGGTCTCGATGTGGCTGCGGCGCAACAACTCTCGGAAGGCCGGGTTGTCGGCGAGGTCGTCCATCGGAAAGTCGGCGGTGGCAAGGCCACCGTCCATCCCCCGGTACTCGACGCGCACAGTCCGCTGGCTGCGCGCGATCCTGAGCTCGGCCGGGGTATCCAGGGCGGCGATCCCACCATCGACGACGAACGCCACGCGGTCACACAGTTCATTCGCCGTCGCCATGTCATGGGTGGTCAGAAACACCGTGCGGCCGCGAGCCTTCAGATCGAGGATGATGTCCTTGACCTTGCGGGCGTTGACCGGATCCAGTCCGGATGTCGGCTCGTCGAGAAAGAGCAGTTCCGGGTCGTTGATCAGCGCCCGGGCGAAGGTGAGCCGCATCTGCATTCCCTTGGAGTACTTGCCGACTCGAGTCTTGGCGTGGTCCGCCAGACCCACTGAGTCGAGCAACTCCATCGGGTCGACCGTGACCCCGTCGTACAGCGAGGCGAAGAACTGAAGGTTCTCCAGAGCGCTGAGCTTCTGGTAGTGGTTCGGCAGTTCGAAGGAGACCCCGATGCGTTGGTAGTAGTCCGGGCCCCAGGCCAGCGGGTCCCTGCCCCACACCTGCGCTTCCCCGCCATGGCCGCGCAGGAGACCGATCAGGAGCTTCTGAGTGGTGGACTTCCCGGCCCCACTCGGCCCGAGAAATCCGAAGATCTCACCGCGGCGCACCGAGAAGTGCATGCCTTTCAAGGCCGGTGCTCGAGACTTGGGGTAGGTGTAGGTGAGTCTGCGGACGCGGATGACGTCGCTGGCGACGCCGTCGCACTCGGTCATGTGCTCGCCCTTCGGGCCAGGGGTGCGGCCGGACCGTTCACCGCCTATGCGGATACCAGTTCCGACCAGACTTCCCGGAGCGCCACGACCACCCTACTGAAGCGGGCCGGGATAGTTGAGGACCCTCTCGGGCACCAGTACGTTTTGTCGGTGGTTCGAACTAGTGTTCGATGTATGGAGTTGTTCACCGCGGCCGGGAAGGCGGTGCTCGCCGCGTTGGATGGGGTGGACGCGGCATGGGACTCGTTGACCTCGCTGCCGGTGGACGGGTCGGGTGCCCCGGAGGCGTTGGAGGTGTTGGAGCGCCTGG
>JAUPLT010000046.1 GCA_030836785.1 Actinomycetota bacterium | reverse complement strand
GCAGCGCACTCCGAGCGGTGACGCACTGGGTCCCGGCCTGGACGCTTCGCCCCGATAAGAATGCAGCGCCCCGAAAAGAATGCAGCGCCCCGATAAGAATGCAGCGCCCCGATAAGACACATCGACCCAACCGGATAGTGCGGCCCGCTACATTTCCGGGATGAGCATTCAGGACGGTGGCGGGGCTGCAGAGATCGCCGAACTCATCCCACTGGCTCTCGTCATCGCACTGTCGCCGCTCTCGGTGATCCCGGGCATTCTGATGCTGCACACCGCCCGGCCCCGACCGACCGGCATGGCGTTCCTGGCGGGCTGGACGCTGGGCATCGGCGCCATCACGGCCGCTTTCGTGGCGGCCTCGGACCTGGCCGGCGGCCTGGACACCGCAACCCCGGCAGCGGCCTACGTCCGGATCGCGATCGGCGCCCTGCTCATCGCCTTCGGCCTGTACCGGTGGTTCACCCGCAACCGGTCCGAGCACACCCCGAAGTGGATGACATCCATGACCTCGGTCGGGCCGGCCCGGGCGTTCGGCACCGCCCTTGTGCTGACCGTCGCCAACGTCAAGGCGCTGCTGATGTGCGCGGCGGCCGGCGCGGCGATCGGCACCGCGGCCCTGGGCAGAACCGGCTCCTGGGTGGCGGCACTGGTGTTCACCGCGATCGCCGTGTCCTCGGTGGCGATCCCCATCCTGGGCTATCTGATCGTCGGCGAGCGCCTGGATCCGCCGCTGAACCGGCTGCGGGCGTGGATGGAGGCCAACCATGGCGGACTGGTCGCAGGGATCCTGCTCGTGATCGGTGTCGCTCTGCTGTACAAGGGAATTCACGCGCTCTGAGGCCGGAACCGGGCTCGGCCTAGAATCTGCGTCCGTGGGCCTCGACGACCGCGAAGCGCTGGCGGTGCTGGCGTCTGCGTTCGATGACGAGACCCGGTCCGAAACGGTGATCCGGCGGTTCTACGACACCTGGTTCGCCATCGACGATTCGGCGCGGGAACTGTTCCCCCCCGATCTGGGGCACCAGCGGATGACTTTCGGCCTGGCCCTGCGCTGGGTACTCGGGGAACTGATGGCCCAGCGGGCCGCAGAGCCGGTGGCCTTCCTCGCACAGTTGGGCCGCGACCACCGCAAATACGGGGTCACTCGCGGGCATCACCACAGTCTCGGCCGGGCCTTGCACATCGCCTTGCGCGCGGAACTCGGCGACAGCTGGACTCCGCGGGTCGAGGAAGCAACGACGGCGGTGCTGGCTCTCGTCAGCGGTGTGATGGCCGGAGCCGCCGAGACTGACGACGGGCCCCCGTCGCTGGCCGGCACGGTGCTCGAGCACCACCGGGTCTCCCGGGACATCGCGGTGGTCCGGCTCCGCCTGGACCAGCCGCTGGCCTACCACTCCGGGCAGTACGTCAGCGTGGAGGTGCCCCAGTGCCCGCGCCGCTGGCGGTACCTGTCCCCCTCGATGCCCCCGGACCCCGGGGGCCACATCGAGTTCCACATCCGCTCGGTCCCCGGCGGCCTGGTGAGCCCGGCGGTGGTCACCGAGACCCGGCCCGGCGACCGGTGGCGGATGTCCGCCCCGCACGGCGGGCTGCACATCGACCGGACCGGCGGTGACGTGCTCATGGTGGCCGGCAGCACCGGCCTGGCACCGCTGCGGGCCCTGATCATGGATCTCACCCGGTTCGCCGACAACCCGCGGGTGCACCTGTTCTTCGGCGCGCGCTACCCCTGCGAGTTGTACGACCTGCCGACATTGTGGGAACTCTCCGGTTCCAACCCCTGGCTGTCGGTCTCCCCGGTGTCGGAGTTCCCGGGTGACCCGCCCTGGGCCGCCGACTACCCCGATGTGCAGCCCCCTCGCGGACTCCATGTCCGACAGACCGGCCGGCTACCGGAGGTCGTCGGCAGCTACGGCGGCTGGGGGGATCGGCAGATTCTGCTGTCCGGGCGACCGGCGATGGTGCGGGCCACCAGGATGATGCTGCTGTCCAGCGGGGCAGCGGCGGAACGCATCCAGCACGATCCCCTCGCGGCCTGAGCGCTCGATAACTCCGCCTGAGCGCACAAGAAAAACCCCGAGGGGACTTTCGCCCCTTACCTGTCGTCCTATGGTGCGATAACAATGACGAGGGGAGCCAAGCAGTGAGGGGGCCTCATGGCGCGCGCCGCGGCGGCAAGCGATATGGCCATCGACATCGACGCCATCGCGTGGCAGTTCCTGGGCTCCCACTACACCCGGCGCGAGTACTGGGACTGGCCCCTGGAGCAGCGCATCGTCGCCTACCTGAGGCATATCGGGCACGCTGAACTGCTCCGGAACGGCGCGGCCTATACCACCCTGATTGAACGCGTGATGGACAACATCGCCCGCGCACGCCGGGACGGCCTGCTCGACGAAATCGGTGAAGGACACGATGGGTGACAGCCGCGATGGGTGACGCCGTCATCCGCAAGGGACCTGCAGACCTGAGGGTGACGCCGAATTTCGGTGAATATGACGCCACCCGCGCCTCATTCGACTGGGCCGATGTGCCCGACCTGTGCGCGGGCATGGGACCAGGGCTGTGCAACATCGGTTACGCGGCGGTGGATCGGCACGCCGACGGACCGGCCGCCACGAAGACCGCACTGCGGTTCGTCGCCGACGCCGGGGCAGGTTCCGCGGCCGAGTCCGGCCCGGCCGTCACCTCCGCCCTCACCACCCATGACGTCAGCTACGCCGAACTGGGCCGGCTCACCCGGAAGTTCACCAACGTGCTGCGGGGTCTGGGAATCGGCAAGGGCGACAAGGTTTTCGTCATCATGGGCCGGGTTCCCGAGCTCTACATCAGCATGCTGGGAGCGCTGCGCAACGGCAGCGTGGTCTCGCCACTGTTCTCGGCATTCGGTCCCGAACCGATCGCCACCCGGGTGAACATCGGCCACGCCGACGTCCTGGTCACCACCGCGGCCATCTACAAACGCAAGATCGCCAAGATCCGCGACCAGCTGCCGTCAGTCAAGCATGTCCTGGTGGTCGACGGCCCGGACGCCCAGCGCATCGAGGGCACAGCGAGCATCGACGGCACGGCGAGCTTCCACACCCTGATGGACGCGGCATCCGATGACGCGCCGATCGAACCGACCACCGCTGACGATCCCTCGCTACTGCACTTCACCAGTGGCACTACCGGCACCCCCAAGGGCGCACAGCACGTGCACGGCGCGGTCACCATGCATTACGTCACCGGGCTTTTCGCCCTGGATCTGCACCCCGATGACATCTATTGGTGCACAGCCGATCCCGGCTGGGTGACCGGAACGGCCTACGGGATCATCGCACCACTGCTGCACGGCGTGACGTCGATCATCGACGAGGCGGAGTTCGACGCCGAACACTGGTACCGGATTCTTCAGGACGAGGCCGTCACCGTCTGGTACACCGCACCGACGGCGATCCGGATGCTGATCAAGGCCGGCCCGGAGCTGGCGGGTAAGTACAACTTCGGCCACCTGCGCTTCGTCGCCAGCGTCGGCGAACCACTCAACGCCGAGGCGGTGTGGTGGGGAAAGCGGGTGCTGGGCCTGCCGATTCACGACAACTGGTGGCAGACCGAGACCGGCGGCATCATGGTCGCCAACACCCCGGCCTTCGACATCAAACCGGGCTCGATGGGCCGCCCGCTGCCCGGTGTGGACGTCGTCATCGTCGATCACGACGACACCGAGGACGGCACCGGAGCCGTGACGGTGATCGACGAACCCGACGTCGAGGGGGAACTCGCCCTGCGGGTGGGATGGCCGTCGATGTTCCGCGGCTACCTCGATCAGGATGCGCGCTACCGCAAGTGCTTCCGAGCCGATCCAGATGCCGATCCCGATGCCGATCCAGATGCCGATCCAGATGCCGATCCGGGTGCCGATCCCAATGCCGATCCCGATACCGGTCCGGGTGGGGAGCTCTATCTGTCCGGCGATCTGGTCAAGCGGGATGCCGACGGCTACCTGTGGTTCGTGGGCCGCGCCGACGACGTCATCAAGGCCTCCGGACATCTGATCGGACCGTTCGAGGTGGAGAACGTGCTGACCGACCACCCGGCGGTCGCCGAGGCCGCGGTGATCGGCAAACCCGACCCCACCTACGGCGCGGTGGTGAAGGCCTTCGTCACGCTCAAGACCGGGTACACCGGCGATGACGGACTGCGCCGCGAGCTGATGGGACATGCCCGCAAGCGGCTCGGCGCTGCGGTGGCGCCCAAGGAGATCGACTTCGTCGACGCACTGCCGCACACCCGCAGCGGCAAGATCATGCGCCGCCTGCTCAAGGCCCGCGAGCTCGGGTTGCCCGAAGGCGACATCTCCACCGTTGAGACCCCGGCGCCGAAGGCGGGTCCGTGACCAGCGCCGGGGAATCCGCCAGCGCGTTGCTCGCCGACATGGTCCGGGTGCGGCGCATGGAGGAGAAGTGTGCCGAGCTCTACAGTGCCGGCAAGATCCGCGGCTTCCTTCACCTTTATGTCGGCGAAGAGGCGGTCGCGGCGGGTTCCCTACGCGTACTCGACAGCGATGATGCCGTCATCGCGACGTACCGCGAGCACGCCCACGCGCTCATGCGGGGCATCCCGATGACGGCGATCATGGCCGAGATGTTCGGCCGGGAGCAGGGCTGTTCGGGCGGGCGTGGCGGGTCGATGCACCTGTTCGACGCCGGGCGGCGGTTCTACGGCGGCAATGCGATCGTCGCCGGCGGACTGCCGACCGCCGCCGGTCTGGCCTTCGCCGACAAACAACTCGGCCGTAACCGGGTGACCGCCTGCTACTTCGGGGAGGGCGCGATCGCCGAGGGGGCCTTCCACGAGACCATGAACATGGCTGAGCTGTGGCAGCTGCCGGTGCTGTTCTGCTGCGAGAACAACGGTTACGCGATGGGCACCTCGATCGAACGGGAGCTCTCCGACGTCGACCTCGGCGTGCTGGCCGAGTCGTACCGGATACCCGCCGCCCGTGCCGACGGGATGGACGTGGTGGCCTGCCGGTCGGCGATGGAACAGGCGGTGACGCACGTGCGCTCCGGGTCCGGTCCGTTCTTCCTGGAGTTCCGCACCTATCGGTTCCGGCCGCACTCGATGTTCGATCCGGAGCTTTACCGGGACAAGGCGGAAGTCGCGCAATGGCGGGAGCGTGATCCCATCGTCACGTTCACCGAGCAATGCCTGGCCGACGGTTCGCTCTCCGCCGAGGACGTCGCCGCCATCGAACGGACCGCGGCCGCGGAGGTGGACGAGGCGGTCGCCTACGCCGAGGCCGGCACCCTGGAGAGCGTCGAGACGCTGACCCGCGACATCATGACACCGGCCGGGGCGGAGCCCGCCTGATGAAGACCACCTACCGCACCGCCGTCCACGACGCGATCGCCGACGCCATGCGCACCGACGAACGGGTGGTCCTGCTCGGCGAGGACGTCGGCCGTTACGGCGGCACCTACGCGGTGTCCAAGGGCCTGCTGGAGGAGTTCGGGCCGCAGCGCATCCGCGACACCCCGATCTCCGAACTCGGCTTCGTCGGGATCGGAATCGGGGCCGCACTCGGCGGACTCCGGCCGATCGTCGAGGTCATGACGGTGAACTTCAGCCTGCTGGCCCTCGACCAAATCGTCAACACCGCATCGGCACTACGGCACATGTCCAACGGACAGTTCTCCGTCCCGGTGGTGGTACGGATGGCCACCGGGGCCGGACGGCAGTTGGCCGCCCAACACTCGCACAGCCTGGAGAACTGGTACGCCCATATCCCCGGGATCACGGTGCTGGCACCGGCCACCGTCGCCGATGCCTACGGCATGCTGACCACCGCCCTGACCGACCCGGATCCGGTGGTGATCTTCGAACATGTCGGCCTCTACAACACCTCGGCCGACCTCGACACGCTGACACCCACCGACATTCGTCGAGCAGCATTGCGCCGCAACGGATCCGATGCCACGATCATCGCCTACGGCGGGTGCGTGCCCAAGGCACTGGATGCCGCCGAGCAACTTTCCGCAGCGGGTATCGAATGCGACGTGATCGACCTTCGGGTGCTGCGCCCACTCGATGACGCCACCATCATGGCCTCGGTGGCCAGGACGCACCGGGTGGTGGTCGTCGACGAGGCCTGGCACACCGGCAGCCTCGCCGGGGAGATCAGCGCCCGCATCGTCGAACAGGCCTTCTACGAGCTTGACGCGCCGATCGGCCGGGTGTGCACCGTCGAAGTGCCCATCCCGTACGCCAAACATCTGGAGGAGGCGGCCCTGCCGCAGCCGGACAAGATCGTCGCCGCGGTGCGCGCGTTGTTCGGGACGGGCGACGAGCGGGCATGATCGAGTTCGCGATGCCCGCACTGGGCGCCGATATGGACGAGGGCACACTCAACGAGTGGCTGGTGCAGCCCGGCGACACCGTGACCCGCGGGCAGATCGTCGCCGTCGTCGAAACCACCAAGGCCGCCGTGGAGATCGAGTGCTGGCACGACGGCGTCATCGGCGAACTGCTGGTCCCGATCGGGCAGACCGTCGCGGTCGGCACACCGCTGGCCACCCTGCTCGAACCGGGCGAACAGCCGGGCGCGCCCGACCACACCGCCGGAACGGCTCCCCTATCGGACCAGCCGTCGCCTGCCCGGGAAGCCGCCCCGACGGGAGCGTCGGTCGGGGGCACCGCCCCAGCCGGCGAAAAGCCGGCGGTCGGACACCGGCTCTGGGTGTCCCCGGTCGCGCGACGGACGGCCGCGGCACTCGGTGTGGACCTGACGACGATCACCGGCACCGGTCCGCAGGGCGCGATCACCCTGCACGATGTCGAGCACGCCGCCGCCACCGCGCACCACGAGACGCCCCCGCCGTCCCCACCGCCGTCCCCACCGCCGTCGCCACCACCGGCCGCTGGGGCCGCACCGAAGTCCGCCGCCCAGAAGGCCCGCGAACGCGGTGCGGCGATGCGCGCGTCGATCGCCGCGGCGATGGCCCGCTCCAAACGGGAGATCCCGCACTACTACCTCGCCGACGAGATCATCCTCGACGCCGCGACCGGGTGGCTCACCGAGCAGAACGCCAGCCGCCCCATCACCGAGCGACTCCTGCTCGCGGTGCTGCAACTCAAGGCCGTCGCGCTCGCCACCACGCGGTTCGGCGAGTTCAACGGATTCTGGCGGGATGACCACTTCGAGCCCGCGGCGGGAAGCCACGTGGGCGTGGCGATCTCACTGCGCGGAGGCGGTCTGGTGGCACCGGCCATTCATGACGTGGCCGAGAAGCCGCTGCCCGAACTGATGGAGGACCTGACCGATCGGGTGGCCCGGGCCCGGTCCGGCTCACTGCGGAGTTCGGAGATGTCCGACCCGACGATCACAGTGACGAACCTCGGCGAGAAGGGGGTCGATTCGGTGTTCGGGGTCATCTACCCCCAACAGGTGGCCATCGTCGGCTTTGGACGGCCCGCCCAGCGTGTTGTCGTCGTCGACGGTGGAATCCGGGTCGCCACCACGGTGCAAGCGAGCCTGGCCGCCGACCACCGGGCAAGCGACGGCGCGCGGGGTGCCCTGTTCCTCGCCGAGATCAACCGGCTGCTCCAGCAGCCGCAGGACCTGTAAGGAGATGGCAATGAGCGAGGGCACGGACTCTGATACCCGGGCCGGGGTGGTGGCCGAACTGCTGGACATCGCGCCGGAGATCGAGGAGGCGGACCTCAGCGACACCGAACTACTCCGCGATCAGGTGGATCTCGACTCGATGGACTGGCTCAATTTCCTGGTCCGGTTACACAAGCGATTCGAGGTCGACATCCCGGAGTCGCAGTACGCGTCACTGCGCACGATCGACGACCTCACCGCGTTTATCGATCAACGCCGGTAACGGTGGGTCATCGACCAGCAGAGGTGACAGCGGGCGCTTGGTCACGCCACAGTCGTTCGTGGCACAATCCGACGATGGCCCAGTTGCCCTCCATCGTGCTGAAAGACCCGTGCTCAGCCCTGACCGCGACCTTCGTCCCGTCAGCCGGCATGGTGTGCACATCGCTGTCGGACGATGGCGTCGAACTGCTCGGTCAGCGCCGCGGTCTGAACGCCTATCTCACCACCGGCAAGACGATGGGCATCCCGATCCTCTACCCGTTCGCCAACCGGCTCAGCGCGAACGGCTACGGGGTCGACGGCGGCGCGGTGACGCTGACCCCCGGGGTAGGCGGCGTGCGCTCCGACGAGCACGGCCTGGTGATCCACGGTGTGCTGGCGGCCTACCCCGGTTGGCTGGTCAAACAACCCGCCGACAACCGCCTGACCGCCGACCTGGACTACGGCGGTCAGCCGCGGCTGCTGACCAGCTTCCCGTTCCCGCACGTCGTGACCCTCGACATCACGGTGGCTGATCGGGCGCTGACGATCGAGACGACCGTCACGCCGACCACCGCGGCTTCGGTGCCGCTGTGCTTCGGTTTTCACCCCTACCTGACCATTCCAGGCGTACCGCGCTCGGAATGGCGGTTGGAGACCCCGCCGCTGCGCCACCTGCCGGTGGACCACTGGGGTATCCCGACCGGCGCGTCCGAGGAATGCCCGGCGAAGTCGGAGTCACTGGGCGACCGTGTGTTCGACGACGGCTTCGACGAGGTGCCGCAGGGCGCGGTCTTCGCGCTGGCCGGTGGCGACCGCCGCATCGAGGTGGTGTTCAACCGCGGCTTCCCAGCGGTACAGATCTTCGCCCCCGGCAATGACGACGTGGTCGGCATCGAGCCGATGACCGCCCCCACCAATGCGCTGCGCAAGGGTGGGTACAGCACTGCCGTGCCGGGCCGGCCGGCGTCGGCCAGCTTCACCATCCGGGTGCGCTGACACCCGTCACGGCTGGTGTGACACACCCGTCAGCGGGGTTTCCAGACCACCACTGCCCGGTTCTTGGGCACCACCGCGACATCGCGGCGCGGCCGGGACCGGGACAGTTCGACGGCTAACTCGGCGACCCTGGACTGCAATGCCTCCACCTGATTGGACAATTCGATGATGCGCTTGATCCCGGCGAGGTTGACGCCCTCGTCCTGGGACAACCGCTGAATCTCCCGAAGCAACTCCACGTCACGTTCGGAGTAGCGCCGACCACCGCCGACGGTGCGCTGCGGGCTGACCAGTCCGAGCCGGTCGTAGGTGCGCAGGGTCTGAGCGTGCATCCCGGCCAGTTCGGCCGCCACCGAGATCAGGAACGTCCGCGGGTCGGGCGGATCGCCGGTGTCTCGGACGGCGCTCATGGCCGGTTACCCGCCCAGCCGGCCCGCGGGTCGAAACCACCGGCCTTCTCGGCAGCCGCGTAGGCCTCCAGTGCCTCCAGAGCCGCGCCTTCCAACTGGGGAGGCACCGCCACCTTCACGGTGACCAGCAGATCGCCCGCCCCGCCGCTGCGCTTGGGCACACCACGACCGCGAACCCGCAGAATCCGGCCGTCGGCGGTGCCCTTGGGCACCTTCACCCCGACCTTCCCGTCGAGGGTCGGGATCGAGAGCGTCGTTCCCAGTGCCAGTTCGGTGAAGCTCACCGGAACCGCCACCGTCAGGTCGTCGCCGTCACGGCCGAACACCTTGTCCGGGCGGACGTGCACGGTGACATACAGGTCACCCGAAGGCGCACCGCGCAAACCGGCCTCGCCTTGACCGGCCAGCCTGATGCGCTGACCGTCCTCAACACCCGGTGGGATCCGGACGTTGATGGTGCGACTGCGGGTGGTGACCCCGGTGCCGCGGCACTCGTCGCAGGGATGCTCGATCATCGAACCGCTACCGCGGCAGTCGGTGCACGGCTCGGAGAAGCCGAACGCACCCTGGTTGCGGTTGACCACCCCGGAGCCGTTGCAACTGGCGCACACCTTCGGGCTGGTCCCCGGCCGGGCGCCGCTGCCGTGGCAGTTGGTGCACGGGGCGGGACTGGTCAGCCGAAGCGGCATCGCCACCCCCTTGGTGGCCTCCAGGAAATCGAGTTGGGTCTCGGTCTCGAGATCCTTGCCGCGGCGCGGCCGACTGGTCCGCGGTTGTGCGCCGCGGCCGAACAGCCCGCCGAAAAGGTCGCCGATATTGGCTCCGCCGTCCTGCCCGGCCTGGCCGAACAGGTCGTTGAGGTTGAAGCCGCCACCGCCGTCGTACCCGGTGTAGGTGCCACCACCCCCACCGCCACCACCGAAGCGACGTCCGAAGCCACCGGATGCGAACAGCCGGCGGGTCTCATCGTATTCAGCCCGTTTTGCCTTGTCGGTCAAGACATCCCGGGCCTCACCGACCTCCTTGTACCGCTCCTCGGCCGCCGGATTGTTCGGATTGCGGTCGGGATGGTTCTCGGCAAGCAGCCTCTTGGCCACCCGCTTGATCTCGTCATCGCCGGCGTCGGAGGAGACGCCGAGCACCTTGTAGAAGTCCTTCTCAACCCACTCGCGTTGCACCATGGCGCGTCACCTCCTCACCTTTCCCGCCCTGCTACTGATCTGACTCTGCATTCCGGTCTGATTCTGCGTTCTGGTCTGCCGGAACGGCGTCGACCACGCCGACCATGGCGTGGCGCAACACCTGATCACCCAGCTTGTAGCCCTTGCGCATCACATTCCCGATGACGGGGTTTGATCCGTCCCCTTCGTGCTGGACCGCCTCGTGTAGGGACGGGTCGAAATCCTCACCCTCCACACCGAACTCGACGAGTCCCAGCCCGGACAGTGCCGACGCCAGCTTGTCCGCTACGGACTTCAGCGGGCCGGTTTCCAGGTCACCGTGACTCCGGGCCCGCCCGAGGTCGTCCAACACGCCCAGAAGTTGGCCCAGCACAACTGCTTTCGCGCGCTCGGCAGCCGCCTCCTGGTCGCGCAGGGCGCGCTTGCGGTAGTTGGCGAAGTCGGCATGCGCCCGCTGCAGATCCGCGGTCAGCTCGGCGATCTTGTCGTCGTGACCGGCGGAGGCCGCCTCCGGTGCCGCCCCTTGGGGGGCGGCACCGGAGGCTGATCCGAATCCCGAGTCGCTTCGCTCCTGCCCGCCGGCTTCACGCACCTGACCGGTCTCCGGGTCGATCCGACGCTTGTCGGTAACCGTCACCGGCTCCCGGGCCTCGCGGCCCTCGTCGAACGGATGCGTCACTTCTTCTCCTGATCGTCCTCAACCACTTCGGCGTCGACGACATCGTCAGCACCGGGGCCGCTCGGCGCACCACCGGCGGACTGCTCAGCCTGGGCAGCGGCGTAGATCGCCTCGCCGAGAGCCTGGGACTCGACGCCCAGTTTCTCCATCGCGGACTTGATCGCACCGATATCGGTGCCCGCCAGCGCCGTCTTCGCGTCGGCGATGGCCGCGTCGATCTTTGCCAACCCCTCCTCGGGGAGTTTGGATCCGCCCTCGGCGCCGCGCTGCTCGGCCACGAACTTCTCGGTCTGGTAGACCAGCGACTCGGCCTGGTTGCGGACGTCGGCCTCCTCACGCCGCTTGCGGTCCTCCTCGGCGTGCGCCTCGGCGTCCTTGATCATCCGGTCGATCTCATCCTTGGACAGGCCGGAGCCCTCCTGGATCTTGATCGTGTTCTCCTTGCCGGTGCCCTTGTCCTTCGCGGTGACGTGCACGATGCCGTTGGCGTCGATATCGAAGATCACCTCGATCTGGGGCACACCGCGCGGCGCCGGCGGGATGCCGGTCAGCTCGAAACTGCCGAGCAGCTTGTTGTGCGCGGCGATCTCCCGCTCACCCTGATAGACCTGGATCTGCACCGACGGCTGGTTGTCGTCCGCGGTGGTGAAGGTCTCCGACCGCTTGGTCGGGATGGTGGTGTTGCGTTCGATCAGCTTGGTCATCACCCCACCCTTGGTCTCGATGCCGAGACTCAGCGGTGTGACGTCAAGCAGCAGAACATCTTTCACCTCACCCTTGAGCACGCCGGCCTGCAGGGCGGCGCCGACGGCGACGACCTCGTCAGGGTTGACGCCCTTGTTGGGCTCCTTGCCGCCGGTGAGTTCCTTGACCAGATCGGTGACCGCGGGCATACGGGTGGAACCGCCCACCAGCACCACATGGTCGATATCGGCCACCGAGATACCGGCGTCCTTGATCACCTGCTGGAACGGCGCACGGGTGCGGTCGAGCAGATCCTGCGTGATCTTCTGGAACTCCGAGCGGGTCAGCTGCTCGTCGAGGAACAGCGGGTTCTTGTCGGCGTCGACGGTGATGTAGGGCAGGTTGATCGAGGTGCTCTGGCTGGAGCTCAGTTCGATCTTGGCCTTCTCGGCCGCTTCGCGCAGCCGCTGCATCGCCATCTTGTCCTTGGTCAGGTCGATGCCAGCCGAAGCCTTGAACTTGTCCACGAGCCATTCGACGATCCGGTCGTCCCAGTCGTCGCCGCCGAGGTGGTTGTCACCCGAGGTGGCCCGGACCTCGACCACACCGTCGCCGATCTCCAGCAACGACACGTCGAAGGTGCCGCCACCAAGGTCGAAGACCAGGATGGTCTGTTCCTTGCTGCCCTTGTCCAGTCCGTAGGCCAGGGCCGCGGCGGTGGGCTCGTTGACGATCCGCAGCACGTTGAGGCCGGCGATCTGGCCGGCTTCCTTGGTGGCCTGACGCTGTGCGTCGTTGAAGTACGCGGGCACGGTGATCACCGCGTCGGTGACATCCTCACCGAGGTAACTCTCGGCGTCCCGCTTCAACTTCTGCAGCGTGCGTGCGCTGATCTCCTGGGCGGTGTAGCTCTTGCCGTCGATGTCGACGGACCAGTCGGTGCCCATGTGGCGCTTGACCGACCGAATGGTGCGGTCCACGTTGGTGACCGCCTGGTTCTTGGCGGGCTGGCCCACCAGCACCTCGCCATTGCGAGCGAAAGCGACCACCGACGGCGTGGTGCGGGAGCCCTCCGAGTTGGCGACGACGACAGGGTCGCCACCTTCGAGAACTGCGACGCACGAGTTGGTGGTCCCGAGGTCGATACCGACCGCACGAGCCATGTGTGTTTCCTCCTGAATAGAGACGATCCTGGTGTGAGCGAACCAGACTCAAGATTGCTCTCCGACCAACCGATGTGTCAAGCAAGGGTTGAGTCGAGTCCGCTCAAGTGTCACCAGCGTCAACCTGGGGAGTGCGAGATTTGTTCCCGATCCCTCAGCGGCGAGTTCGCCCGGTCTTTGAACGCGTAACCGGGCAGGAAGACGCGGTCGATGAAGCCCTTGAGCAGGGCCGGCATCGAACCCCACCAGTTCGGGTCGACGAACACCACCTGGTCGGACCAGGAGACGGCCTCCTGGGCGCCGGCCAGGTCGGGCTCCAGCGGCTGAACCTCGCGGCCCTCGTGGAGAACAGCACCGTGCACGACACACACTGGCACCCTGAGAGATGTGATGTTCACCGACACCGTTGCCGCAGCCCGATGACTGCG
>JAUPLT010000045.1 GCA_030836785.1 Actinomycetota bacterium | reverse complement strand
GGCCACCGGTTCGGCGGTTTGGAAAGCCCGGCGCTGCGGGCTGCTCACCAACCGGCCGACCGGAAACCGGGCCAGCGCCGCGGGTAGCCGAAGCGCCTGCTGGCGGCCTTCCGCGGCCAGTTCGGGGTCGGAACCCTCACCGACCGCCGTGCGATGCGGCAGCGCGTGCCGGATCAGCAACACCTGCATGGGTGCAACCATAGGGCCATGGGTACCGACGGCGATGAGGTCGATGACAGCAAGAGGGGTGGCAGGGGTTACGCCGACCGCCTGTTCGACCTCACTGGCCGGGTGGTTCTGGTCACCGGGGGAAGCAGAGGGCTGGGCCGCGAGATGGCCTTCGCCGCCGCCCGGTGCGGTGCCGATGTGGCGATCGCCAGCCGCAAGTTCGACAGCTGTGTGGCGACGGCAACCGCGATCGAGGCCGAAACCGGCTGTACGGCAATGCCGTACGGGGTGCACGTCGGGCATTGGGCGGAGTTGGACGGGTTGATTGACGCGGTCTACGGCCGTTTCGGCCGACTTGACGTGCTGGTCAACAACGCCGGAATGTCGCCGCCGTACGACTCGCTCGCCGATGTCACGGAGCAGTTGTTCGATGTCGTGTCCAATGTGAATCTCAAGGGCCCGTTTCGGCTGTCGGTGCTGGCCGGTGAACGCATGGTGGCCGCTGGGGGCGGGGCCATCGTGAATGTCAGCACTCATGGTTCGCTGCGGCCGCACCCGTCCTATCTGCCCTACGCGATGGCGAAGGCGGGCCTCAATACGATGACGGAGGGCCTCGCGAAGGCCTTCGGTCCCACAGTGCGGGTCAACACACTCATGCCCGGGCCGTTCCTGACCGATATCAGCACGGCGTGGAATTTCGGAGACGCCAACCCCTTTGCCGACTTCGCCCTGAGCCGCGCCGGCAATCCGGATGAGATCGTCGGTGCCGCACTGTTTCTCATGTCGAACGCGTCGAGTTACACCACCGGGTCGATCCTGCACGTCGACGGCGGATACCCCTGAGGGCTAACTGAGCCAGGGCGTGCGGGCTAAGGCGTGATGATGTTGAACCCGGGATCGGGTTTGTCCAGAACGCCCATCAGCGCGGCCAACGCGGACTGGTCCCCGCTGACCGATAGCCCGGCGGAGGTCAGGTCGCCCGCCGCCGCGGCGATCAGGCGCAACCCATTGGCCAGCGTCACGGTCGCCTGCGCGGTGGACGCATCGGCGTCCCGTTCCCGGTACACCAGAACCCCGTTGCGCAGTGTCACCCGATAGTTGGTGGCGACATCGGTGAAGGAGATGTCGATCGCCAGGTCCAGAGCCCAGGCGCGGGGTCCGTTGATCGAGATGGCCAGGATGTCGAACATCTGCTCGGGGGTGAGTTGGCCCAGCAGTGCCGAGGAGTTGCCGGTCACCGGGGTGCCGAAGTTGCCATCGGTCAGTTCGGTGGCGCCGGAGAGGAAGAAGTTCCGCCAGGTGGCGCATTCGGCGCCGTAACCCAGTTGCACCAGGGTGTCGGCGTACAGTTGTCTGGCCGCGGCGTGCTCGGAGTCGGTGAAGATGGCGTGATCCAGAAGCGTTGCCGCCCAGCGGAAGTCGCCGTCGTCGTACGCGCTCTGGGCGATCTCGACCACCCGGTCGAGCCCGCCCATCGCCGCGACGTAGCGAGGCCCGGCGGCTTCCGGCGGGTGCTGCCACAGCCGCGCGGGATTCCCGTCGAACCAGCCCATGTAGCGCTGGTACACAGCCTTGACATTGTGGTTCACCGAACCGTAGTAGCCGTGCGTGTGCCAGGCCTTCTCCAGCGCCGGCGGCATGGCGAAGGTCTCGGCGATCTCGATCCCGGTTCTGCCCTGGTTGAGCTGGCGCAGCGTCTGGTCGTGCAGGTAGGCGTACAGATCGCGTTGCAGCGAAAGATATTCCACGATCCGATCGCGGCCCCACGTCGGCCAGTGGTGCGAGGCGAACACGACGTCGGTGCGGTCGGCGAAGGTGTCGATCGCTTCGGTCAGATAGCCGGCCCAGGCATGCGGGTCCCGCACCAGCGCACCGCGCAGGGTGAGCAGGTTGTGCAGGTTGTGGGTGGCGTTCTCCGCCATGCACAGTGCCCGGAACTTCGGGAAGTAGAAGTGCATCTCCGCCGGCGCCTCGGTGCCCGGAGCCATCTGAAACTCGATCTCCACACCGTCGAGGGTGTGCGTCTCGCCGGTGGTGGCGATATCGACGGTCGGCACGACGATCGCCACCTCCCCGGTCGACGGCGCCTGCCCGAGGCCGCAGCCGACCTGACCGTTCGGGCCCCGGTCGAGGGTGGTGCCGTACATGTAGGCGGCGCGGCGGGCCATCGCCGTGCCCGCGTAGACGTTTTCCTGAACGGCGTGGGTGACGAATCCCTCCGGCGCCAGCACCGCCACCTTGCCGGCGGCCACGTCTGCCGCATTGGTCACCCCCAGCACGCCACCGAAGTGGTCGACGTGGCTGTGGGTGTAGATCACCGCGCGGACCTCGCGGTCACCCCGGTGCTTGCGGTACAACGCGAGGGCCGCCGCGGCGGTCTCGGTGCACACCAGTGGATCGATGACGATGATCCCGGTGTCGCCCTCGATGAAGGTGATGTTGGACAGGTCCAGACCACGCACCTGGTAGATGCCCTCGACGACCTCGTAAAGGCCCTGTTTGGCGGCCAGCATCGACTGCCGCCACAGGCTCGGATGCACTGTCGGCGGGGCATCGCCGGCCAGGAAGGCGTAGGCGTCGTTGTCCCAGACGACGCGGCCGTCGGCGGTGGTGACCACGCAGGGGTCCAGTGCGCCGATGAACCCGCGGTCGGCGTCGTCGAAGTCGGCGGTATCGGAGAACGGCAGTGTGCTCGCTGCCGCTTCGTTAGCGGCCGCGATGGCGGGTGTCGCCTGCTTGTGCTCCACGTCGTACACCCTTTTCATGGTCGAGGTCAGGTATCCAGATTCTGCTCCCCGGGCTTACCCGCCACAACATCGGCACCGAGTTGCTGGCCGGTGTCACGTTGCTTGCCATCGCGCTGCCGCTCAACATCGGCTACGCCCAGATCGCCGGGATACCGCCGACGGCCGGTCTGTACGCGTTGGTGCTGCCATCCCTGGTGTTCGGCCTGTTGGCCTCCTCGCGGCATCTGGTGGTCGCTGGGAGTGAGCCTGGCGGCGCTGGCAGTGCTTATTCCGCCGCGATCACGATGGTCACCGTCGGCGAGGGGCTGCTGCTCGCCCGTTCCTATGCCGACAAGTACGGCTACGCCACCTCGCCCAACCGCGACCTGCTGGCCTTCGGCGGGGCCAACCTGGCCTCCGGCCTGTCCTCGGGGTTCACCATCGGTTCGGCGACCTCACGCGCCGCGGCGATGGATCAGGCCGGATCACGGACCCAGGTGCCGATGCTGGTGACCGCAGCCGGCGCACTGTTGATCCTGCTTTTCGGAGCGGACCTGCTGGCCGGCATCGTGCTGGCCTTCGTCCTGTCGTTGATCAACCTGCTCCGCAAGGCCGCCCGCCCCGCGGTCGACATCCTGCAGGGCTGCGACGACCCACACGTCTCGCTGACCGTCTCCGACGGTGCCGCGGAGACGGTTCCGGGGGTCATTGCCATGCGCTTCGCCGCACCGATCTTCTTCGGCAACGCCCAGACACTCAGTGCGGCGGTCCGCCGCGCGGTGCAGGACGCCCCGCACCCTTTGAAAGCGTTCATCCTCGATATGGAGGGGGTCACCGACGTCGATGTCACCGGTGCGGAGCTGTTGGCCCGGGAACTCCAGTGGTTGCAGGGCAACGGAATCACGTTCGCTTATTCACGGGTGCGGCCGCAGTTACGGGCGAACCTTGACCGGATGCAGCTGCTGGCCGGGCATCTGGTGTTCGACACCAACCGGGCGGCGGTAGCGGCGTTGAGGCGACCGCCGAAGCCGGATTAGAAGTCGACAGGCCGCCAGTCGTGGCGTCTGACTTTGAAGGTGAATCGCTAGTCGACCGGTGGTGGTGGTTGTGGTTGGAAGGGGTCGTACCACCACCAGTCGGCGCGTTCGCCGGTGGGTCCGGGGCATGGCGGTACTGCTGGTGGTGGTTGGGTCGGTGGGTGGGCCAGTGCTGCTGGGGTCAGGGTTTGGCCGGTGCTGTCGGTGATGGTGAGGTCGGCGGCGGTGCCTGTGATGGTGATCACCCCGCGGTGGTGCTGGCGGTGGTGAAACGGGCACAGCAGCAGGAGGTTGGCCAGTTCGGTGGGGCCGCCGTCTTCCCAATGGACTATGTGGTGGGCGTGCAGGCCGCGGGTGGCCCCGCAGCCGGGAACCGCGCAACACCGGTCGCGGTGTTCCAGGGCGCGGCGCAGCCGACGGTTGACCGTCCGGGTGGCCCGGCCGGCGCCGATCACCTCACCTTCGCGTTCGAACCACACCTCGCAGGTCGCATCGCAGCTCAGATATTGCCGGTCGGAATCGTCGAGCAGCGGACCCAGATGCAGGGCGGCGGGTTTGTCGACGTCGACGTGCACGATCACGGTGGTGTGATGGCCGTGCGGGCGGCGGGTGGCTTCGGCGTCCCAGCTGGTCTCGACCAGACGCCAGAACGCCTCGATGGTGCCCGGAAACGGCGGTAGCTGCCCGGATCCGTTGCTGCCAGCCTCGCCGCGGGCCTCGCCATCCGGGGCGTCGCCACCAAGGTCGCGGTCGCGCTTCCACTCGACGATCAGCGCATCGCGGTGCGCCGCCAGGGCGGCCTCGAACTTCGCGGCCTCAAGATGCGGGAGTTTGATCCGCCAGTAGCTGAACTGCTCGTCGCTGTGTGTGGTGATCGAGCGCTGCGGTTCGGGTCGCGGATCGGGGTCGGGTCGTGGTTCGAGGTTGACCGCGGTGCGCAACTGGTTGACCGTGGCCACCGACGCCAACTGCGCGTAGTGCTCATCAGATCCCTCGGCGGCGCGCGCGGCGATGACACCGACCTGATCCAACGACAACCGGCCCTGCCGCATGCCCTGCGCGCAGCGCGGGAACTCCTCAAGTCGCCGGGCCACCGCGGCGATCGAGCGCGCATTCGCCGATGAGCAGCCCGTCTTCCAGGCCACCAACGCCGGGATCGACCGCGCCCCGGTGGCGCCCCACAGCTCGTCGCGATCCACCTCGGCGACGATCTCCACGATGCGCCCATCAATGGCGTTGCGCTGCCCGGTCAGCTCCGCCAACTCGGCGAACAACACCTCAAG
>JAUPLT010000044.1 GCA_030836785.1 Actinomycetota bacterium | reverse complement strand
GAAGTGCAACTGATGCTGATCGCGCGGGAGTTGGGCTTCTGAGTTGTTCAGGCCTGGGGGTAGGGAGCCCAACGCCGGGCATAGCCCAGTTGGCGTTGGGCGATCTGCTCAGCCCGTTGCGCCTCGTTGACGTACAGCGTGGTCGCCGGAAGCACCGTGCCGAGTTCGGCCAACGGGACCACCCGGGTGGCGACGGTTGGGGTGTCCTCGACGCTCCAGTCGATGTCCTGGAACCGGATCGAGATGGTGCCCTGGTTGAGTCCGCCGGTCGAAATCCAGTTCCACACAGCGGCATCGGTGGTCGAGATGACGAACGTGTAGGTGCCGTCCGGGTTCGCCACCGCCTGGTCGATGTTGAGGCTGGTTTGTTCGTCCCAGTAGTTTCCGGTGATCGTCCAGTCATCGGTGATCGGCACGTTGAAGTACCGGGCGTTGCGCGGGTCGATCGTCACGACCAGTGCCTCGTCGTCGTCGAGTTGGAAGTATCCGGCGCTCTGCAGTTGGGTGGACAGGAACGAGGCATTGCGGTCCGGCTGGGACAGCGTGTTCGGTGCGCGCAACCGCCCGGTGGCGGGGTCGGTGGTGGCAACCGACATGTACTGATTCTCGCCGCTGATTCCCAGCAGCAGCATGATGACGGCGGTCTCGACCTGCTGCAGCAGCCGGGCCGACGGCAGTGGCGGGATGATCGACACCAGCGACGTCAGCAGCGGGTTGCCTGCCACCAGCGGGCCGATGCCCGGGATCGCGAAGCCGCCGATCTGGGCGAACAGGCTCGGCGGCGGACCGTTGACGCGCAGCACCGACAGGCTCATCGGTTCCTGGGAGTTCCAGTCCGTCAACGTGTTTCGAGTCGTGATCAAGGTGGTGCCCGGCACCAACTGAAGGTGGTTCGTCTGCCCGGGCCCGGCGGGGGCCGAACTGGCGGTGATGGTGAAGGTACCGTCGGGGTTGATCTCCAGTTCGCGTCCGTTGATGTTCGCCGCGGTGGTTCCGCTCAGTCCGGTGAGCACGCTGAAGTTGGTGTCCGCCGGCAGGGATCCGTCGAACCGGCCGGTGATCACATACGACGACGCACTGTTGACCCCGATGAACCGATAGATGGTGTCGGGATTGTCGTACCAGATCCGGGATCCGGCGAACGGCTGCAGGTACCAGTCGTGCGGCGGGGCGACCTGTTGAATCACCTTGGGGTTCATCGAATCGAGTAGCTGCACCTCCAGAGCAGCCTGGTTGGCGTATTCCGTGACGGCCTGGTCGAGGCGGGCCAGGTTCGCCTCATCCGGTCCACCCACGAGGGCAAAGTTGTTGCGCGCGGCCAGTACCCAGCCCGCTTTGAGGATCAGTCCTGCCAATTGCACGATCGGAGACCCGGCGAGTTCGGTCGCGAGCTTCTCGGCGTTGAGTTGGTCGGTGGTGGCCAGCACACTCGTCGGCAGGGGTGTCCCCGGGTTCTCCAATACCGGAACCGAGGTGGTGGCGGTGTGGCCCCCGTGCGGGGCGAACAGCGCCTGCAGGCCGTGTAGGTGCCACGGGTTGCCTGGGCGGTCGTCGGCGGTGACGGTGAAGGTGTCGGTGCCGCCGATGGTCGCGAAGTCGCTGTCCGGGGTGTAGTCGAAGGTTCCGTTGGGATTGACCGCGACCGAACCCCTGGTCGGCGGGCGACCCACCGTGTAGGTCAGGGTGTACCCGTCCGGTTGGGCCGGGTTGAGGGTGCCGCTGATGACGCCATCGAGGGATTGGGTGTTCTGGGCGGCGTTGTAGGCCAGTGTCGGCCGCCGCGCGAACAGGGTGCTGCCCGGTGCCGCGCCGCGGGCCGGTTGCACCCCGGGCAGGACTGGCTGCACGGCGGCGACGGGGGAGACCGTCCGCCTGGGACTACCTGCGGCTCTGGTCCGAGGTGCGGTCGCCGGATGGCGGGCGGAGGTGGCCGACTGGGCGTGCGACGCCGCTGCGGCCCCCGTCGTTGCCTGCTCGGTGCTTCCGGTGTCGGCCCCGGCCTCGGGGCTGTGCGCGATGACCACCCCGGCGCCGAGCGCGAACGCCAAGGCCCCGACGCGTCCGACGTACCGGGCACAACGTGTGTGGTGGGTCACAGTTCGACTCTATGCCCAGGGCTGCTATGGATCGAATTCTTGTCGGCACCGGGGCCGCCTCACCGCCGGATATCATTCAGCGACGCTGCGCGGCCGCCAATCGGGCCTTGAACTCGGGCGATTCGATCGAGGCGGCCTGCGGACCCAACTCGATATCCTTGGCGGCCGCGTGGAGATCGGTGTCGAGGAATCCCGGGATTGTGGTCGCCCGCATCGAGGCCTTGGTCGCCAGCACCACCTCCCGCGGCGCGGCCGCGGGACCGGCGGCCAACAACAGCGCGGCGGCGAGTGGATCGTCGGCCACCTGCAATGCCAGTCCGTGCTGCACGGCCTGCTCGGCGTCGAACCGCATCCCGAACAGCAGTGCGGCGCGAGCCACCTGTGGGCCCACCGCGCGCTGCAACATCCAGGTGGCGCCACCGCCGGGATGGATGCCGAGTTTCTGGAAGCGCGGATCGAACACCGCCGCCGGCCCCGCGATGCGAACATCGGCGGCCAGGGCCAGATTCAACCCCGCTCCTACGGCGGCCCCGTTGACCGCCGCGATGGTCGGCAGCGTGCACCGGCCGACCGCCATGAATCCGGCGTAGATGCGTTCCAGCCCGTCCCGGGCCGCCGCCCCCAACGCGGACAGGTCGGCACCCGCGCAGAATGCCTTGCCGGCGCCGGTCACCACGACCGCATGGACCCCAGGGTCCTCCTCGGCGCGCGCGACCGCGTCGCGCAACTGCCCGGACATCGCGTCGGTCACCGCGTTACGGCGGTCGGGGTCGTTGACGGTGATGACGGCCACCCGCTCACGTACCTCGTAGCGGACCAGATCAGACGGCGCAGAATCGGTCATAGTTGAGCAGCGTAGATGTCTAGCTGCGCGGCGACAGCGACTGCCGGGCGAGCGTGCCCAGTACCGGCTGCAGTCGGCGGGCGTAGGTCGTCGTCACGTGGTTGTCGTCCCGGAACACCAGATCGCTGCCGATGATCACCGGGCAGATCGCCGTGGCGCAGAACAGGTCCGCCAGATCGGCGTACTGCCCGCCGCCGCGTCGGGTGGCGGCAGCCTCGGCGGCGATCCCGTCCGCGTTGATCGCCTCGGCGCGTGGCGGTGCGCAGGCGTTGGCGTCGCCCAACTCGCCGGACACGCAGACCGGCACGACCGAGTGCGGGTCGGGCACAGGTCCGAGCACCAGCACCCGCGCGCCGGTGGTTTCCCGCAGTTCGGAGACCAGTGCGGTCAGTGCATCCAGCCAGGGCCGGCTGTAGCTGGTGAACCCGAAGTCCGATCCGTAGCGCCGCGACATGCCGAGCAGCACCAACTGGGGGCGATCGGCCGCCAGGCGCTGCAGCACCTCCCCGCGCCACTGCACGCACTCGGTGTAGTCGCGTCCGAGATACGGGCTGCGGATCGGTAGATCCTGCAGCGGGCAGGTCACCTTGGCCATCGTGCTCAGCCGCC
Organism: Actinomycetota bacterium; assembly: GCA_030836785.1. Classification (GTDB taxonomy): domain Bacteria; phylum Actinomycetota; class Actinomycetes; order Mycobacteriales; family Mycobacteriaceae; genus Mycobacterium. The sequence goes on along the minus strand of JAUPLT010000044.1, from coordinate 14,905 downwards.
AGCTCTGTTCCCGCGCAACGGGTTCTAAGGCAGGCTCCCACATCGCGGCATGGGAGTCGCCGACCAGTGCCACCGTCGTCGACGACGAGGTATCTCCGGACTCGCAGGTCGGGACGCCCACCTCGAGCCAGGATCGGACGCAGCCGTTGTAGAACACGTCCGGTTTGTCGGCCGCCGCGCCGTCCAGGGGCGGCGACAGGTCGGCGGGCACTTGGCGGCGATCCGCCGAGGCCGCAACCGCGGTGCGCAGTGGCGCGGCGGCAACGGTAACCGGGTCGGCGGCGCCGGCCGCCACGAGCCGGGACCGTTCAGCGGGCTGGACGAAGGCGGTGGTGGCCGGTGCGCCCGGGCCGACCCGGGCGGGCACCAGCATCGGCAGCAGCAGCGCGGCGCTGACGGCCGCGGCGGTGATCACGCTGCCCAGCGCCAGGCTGCGGCCCGACGATCGCCGCAAGCCCACCGCGTAGCGCACCGGGCGTTCGACGTAACGCAGTGTGAGCAGCGCCAGCGCCAGCGATGCGGCGACCGCAGCCACCCGGCCGGCCCAGCCCAGCGGATGGCCCAGTGCCACCGGGGCCAGCACCAGGATCGGCCAGTGCCACAGGTACCACGAATAGGACAGCCGGCCCAGCGCCCGCATCGCCGGCGCCGACAGCCAGCGCCCCGCCGCTCGCCGAGGTGTCGAACATCCGGCGGCCACCACCAGGACGGCACCGGCGACAGGAACCAGTGCCGCAGTGCCCGGGAAGGGGGTCTGCTGGTCGAAGTGCAGGCACGACCACCCGATCAGGCCCAGCCCGCCGAAGCCGGCCACGGCGGCGAGGCCGGGCGGCAGCCGGCGCCATGCCGTGGCGGTCAGTGCGATCAGGGCTCCGGCGGCCAGTTCCCAGGCCCGGGTGGGAAGTGAGAAGAACGCCCAGGGCGGCCGTGTCGAGGTCCAGGCGAGCGCGAGCCAGAGGGAGCCCGCGCCCAGGACGGTCAACGCGGCGACCGCGGCGCCTCGGCTGCGGCCCAGCAGCGCGGCAGCGCCCAACAGCACCGCCGGCCAGACCAGATAGAACTGTTCCTCCACTCCCAGCGACCAGTAGTGCTGGAACGGGGAGGGGGTGGCATGCGCGAGGTAGTCGGTGCCGGTGATCGCGAACCGGTAGTTGCCGACGTAGAGCGCGCTGGCCAGGCCGTCGTCGAGCACGGCCCGGGCCTGCAGGGCAGGGAGGATGGCGGCTGCTGCGAGCGCGGTCGCGACCAGGACGACACCCGCCGCGGGCAGCAGGCGCCGGGCGCGGGCGGCGTAGAACCGGACCAGGTCCACCCGGCCGGTCTGGCCGAGTTCGGCCCACAGCAGTCGGGTGATGAGGAACCCGGAGATCACGAAGAAGACGTCCACGCCGACGAATCCGCCGGTGACGGCTCCGGTGTGGAAGGCGATCACGGCGATGACCGCCACCGCACGCAGACCCTCGATATCGGGCCGGAACTCGGGTTTACGGTGGCGCCGAAGCACCGACCCATTGTTGCCGCCGCAGGCGCTGTTACCTGCCTGCCACGCCCGGGATCACGGGGAGGTTGTCAGGGTCCGGTTCGAACAGTTCCCGTTCGATCGCCTCCGCGTCCAGGTTGGTGGCGACGACGGTCCGGGTGGACAGATCGACCAGCCCGTACGGCCCGTACTGCTCATACGCGGGGGAGTCCACCTTGTACTTCACCAGGCGCAGTCCTTTGCGGTACGCGCGATACCGCCATTGGGATTCAGAATGCATGACCGACCCCCCGTCGATTGCTCTCCCTCACATTGGGGAGCGCACTGAGAGTACCGAAAACCGGTCATCCCTCGCGGGTGAACACCGTGTAACGCTCGAAGGCGCGGGGAGTGAACCCGGGTGCCTGGATCTGCTGCGCTTCGGCGTTGGTCGCGATGACGGCTTCGGTCGACGCAGGGCAGCGGTCCAAGCCGAAGGTGTACCGATCGAAGGCTCCGACCTGCTGGAACTCGGCGCCGGGGTTGTCATACCGCACGGTGTCGGCGAACTCCCGCGGATCGGCTTCGGTGTTGAACAGCACAAAGATGTAGGGCATGTTCACGTCGCCGGTCACGCAGATCTGGCCCTGTGTCTGCGAGGCGGCGTATCTGATCGCTTCACTGAACGAGGAGTAGAACGCGCCGGCGGCCTGGCTCCGGTACGGCCCGAAGTAGGTGTGCACGAACGCGGCGAAGGAGATGGCGAACGCCGCGCAGAGCACCACCGCGGCCCACCGGTGTTTCCAGAGATACGACACCGTCACCGCGGTGCATGCGATGAACGGGAACATCGCGATGTTGGCCCGGTTGATGTTCATCGAGAGGAACGCGCACAGCACGATGGCGGCGAACGACCAGGCGACCAGCACGAAGGACGGGTCGAACTCCTTCTGCGAGTTCTTCGAGAAGATCCGGTAGCACAGGATCGCCAGACCGGGGACGGCCAGAACGGTGCTGAACACGTACATGATCCCGAAATAGGGAACCGAGTTCCAGATCAGCCCGTCGTCCTGGGTGGCGAACAACTTGATGGCGACCCAGACGTTGTCGAACACGTCGACATTGCTCATGCTCTCGAAACGCGGAACCCCGGTGAGCCGCGGAATGCTGAACAGCGGTGTTTCGATCGAGTTCCAGCCGAAGCGGTTGATCATGACGTAGAGCGCGATCGGCAGGGCGACGACGGTGAACGCGGCGATCGACAACGCGACCGTCGCGCCCCGCCACAGCTTGTGCCGAATGCCGTAGGCCAGGCACAGCCCGAGGAACACCGGCACGGCGATGTACGCGGTGCCGTATCCGTAGAGCGACACGGCGATCAGGGCGAACGCGGGGATCAGCCAGCGTTCGCTCTTCACCGAACGGACCAGGCAGGCGGCGCCGAGCAGGAACATGAACGGGAACATGTTCGAGTCCAGTCCCCAGCGCGAAATCATGATGTGCCAGGGGCTGATCGCCAGCAGCACGGCACCGATGCGGGCGGTGCGCAGGTCGACCGACTCGCGCAGCAGGTAGTAGAACACCGGGATCGCCACCAGGCCCGCCACCAGGAAGGCCATTCGAGCGGCGGTGATGCTCAATCCGAAGGCCGCGATGAAGGGCATCTCCAGGTAGGACGCCAGCGCGTACATGCCCGAACCCCAGGAGTTCAGGACCAGCGGGATGTGGAAACCACTGCGGTCGACGCCGTAGTTGAGGATCGAGAACGCGTCGTACGCGGTGGACGCCTCGTCCTGGTTCAGCCCGGGTGGAATCGAGCCGAACTCCCAGACCCGAACCGCGACACCGATGATCAGTGCGGCGATCAGGACGAGGTCGACCCGGCTCCCGACCCGGTCCGCGAGTCGCTTGAGCGGGCCGTCCGGCTCAGAGGTGTAGCGCGGGATCGCCATGCGCCGATCCGCCCCAGTGTTCCGGGGGGTACTTGTTGAGCCAGTTCAGGTCTGTGCGGCCGGGATTGGGCTCGTACCAACCCTTGCCGTTGAAAATGTGCGACACCGAGTCGAAGTACTCCTCGTACATGTCGGCGACCCGGTCGAGGGAGAAATTGCGCTCGGCCCAGGTCCGGCAATTCACCGGGTCGATGTTGCCGATGTTGTTGGCCGCCCAGATGAACTGTTCGAAGGTGCGGCAGCGGTAACCGGTGATGCCATGCAGGTTGTATTCGGCGAACGCGCCCCAGTCGGTGCTGATCACCGGAGTGCCCGACAGCATCGCCTCAATCTGGACGCCGCAGAACGGCTCGAGGAAGATCGAGGGAGCCAGCACTGCTTTGGCTTTCGACAGCAGCTTGCGGCGTTCGGCTGGGCCGACCGCCCCGAGCAGCGTCGCGAACTCCGAGGGGTCCCCGTCGATCTCCTGGCCGGTCAAGCCACCCGGGCCGGCGATGAGCAACTTGCCACCGATGTCGCGGACGATCTGCAAGGCGATATGGATGCCCTTGCCGGAGTTCACCCGGCCGAGGAAGAGGAAGTAGTCGTCCTTCTCCGCGCAGTAGTCGAAGTCGTCGAGGTCGAAGTAGTTGGGGATGACCGCGTCGTACCACATGTCGTTGGCGCCGCTGGCCACGTTGTCCATCCCGCGGTAGACGTGCAGCGTCGAGTAGGACTCGAAAACCCGGAACCGCGCGAACCCGCCGTGCGGATAACCGATGCCGGGTTCGACGATGATCATGTCGGGATGCGCCTCGGCGATGGGCTTGTGGTTGGCCCCGAAGGTGCAGAGCAGGAAGTCCCCGGGCTGCTTGCGCTTGCCGATCTCCTCGATGGCCTTGCTGTAGAACACCCGGTAGGCGTGGTCATCGAGGCGGTAGGTGGGCCAGCCCTGCGTCCGCCAGTCATGGCCGGGGTAGCTGATCTCCAGGTCCTGATCGTTGGTGATGCCGACGTTCTCGGTGCACTCGACGGTCGAGTCCTCGTGGCCGTAATGGATGACGGTATGGCCGCGGGACTTCAGCATCTTGCCCAGTTTCACGACCTTCTGCGTGAAAGCGCACGACGAGTACTCCGGCACCGAAACGGCATGTGGAACTGCGAGGATGTGAAATCGGTACGACACGTAAGCGGACTTTCTCTCAGCGTGTGAGGCTCCCCCACGGAGGACGAGGCTACCCTGCCGCCCCGCCGTCTGACGGCGTCGCCCACGTGTGCGACGACACCTTGCATCAATCCGAAAGCAAATTGCCCGTTCTGCTAGCCAGCGGAATCTCGCCGGCGATCTTTCCTATCACCCGTCCCGGCCAGGCATAGGGCTGGCTATGGCGAGCAAAGAGCCGCCCATCGGTCTCGGCCCGCAATTCCGTCTCATCGCCCAGCGGATCGATCACCGTGGCGACGAGATCGCCCTTGTGGACCCAATCGCCCAACCGAGAGCGATAGGCGACGAGCCCCGTGACCGGCGAGCGCACCTGCGCCATCGCCGTGGCCGCCGTGGCGCGGCAGGACAAGCGCGGGCGCCCGCCCGACCCATCGACAAAGCCGCGTCCCTCCAACATGCGCAGCAACGCCAGGGCTTGACCGGCAGCACGTTCGGGATCGACATCGTCATTGCTGCCCAGTTCCAGGGTGGCGGCCAGGCAGGCCGGCGGAATGGGCAGACCGGGATGGTTCGCGGCCAGCGTCCACCATGGACTGGAGCAGGCTTCGTCGAAGGGGCTACCGCCCGACGCCTCTGCCAGCAGCACCGCGCGCGCATCGATCGCCGCGGCGATATCCTCGGCCGCCGGCCACAACGCCGGGCCGACATACATATGCGGCTCAGCTTCGTTATCGGCGTGCAGATCGAGCACGAGGTCGGCGTCATGGGCCAGCGTCAGCAATGTCCTGCGCAGATGCGGCACTGCGCCGTCCGGTTGCATCGCCGCCAGCTTCGCGGACATTTCGGCCCGGATCGTTTCGACGTTGCACGCCGCGTCCGGCCCCAGCGACAGGTTGCCGAGGTCTGACAGGTCGGGATAGCCCCGGTTGAAATTCTCTCCCGTGCTGCTTTCCAGTCGGCCGAACAGGAAGCCGGTTTCGGTCTGGGCCAGGCCGATCGGGTTTGCCTGGGGCACCAGCAGGATTTCGCCATGGACTGCGCCACGAGCCTCCGCTTCGGCCAGATGCTTAGCCAGAAAGCGCAAGACGAGCATGCCGGGCAACTCGTCGGCATGCAGTCCGGCCTGCAAATAGGCCTTCCCGCCCCGGCGGGCAGGAGCGCAGCGACCAGGGGAATAGACCCCCGTCCCCGCCGCGCCGAAGCGCAGCACGGTCAGGCGATGTGGCGAGCCCGGCAGGTCGTAGTCCTGGCGCAGCACGGGTCTAATCCGCCTGTCTCACTCGGCCTGGGGAGCGTCCGTCTGGGGAGCATCCGTCTGGGGAGCGTCCGTCTGGGGAGCGTCCATCTGGGGAGCGTCCGCCTGGGGAGCGTCCGTCTGGGGAGCATCTGCCTGCGGAGCATCCGTCTGGGCGGCAACCGGCTCGCCGGCAGGGAACACGAACATCTCCGTCTCGTAATAGGCCGCACAGGCGGCATGCAGGCGACACTTCAGCTTGCCTTCCGTTGCCAGCGCACCCTCGATCAAATGGTTACTGGGGGGCATGTCACGCAATTCGATCCCCTGCGCATCGAGGAAGGCAGTCACGCCGGCCTCGCCCATGTCCGGGAGTTCGATGGCTGCCTCGATGACGGCGAACGGCGAGGTTTGAGCGCGGCCATCGGCGGCGATGGCAGGGGCGATTGCCGCTGTCTTCTCCGCATCGGACAGCAGGGTGATCAGGGTGGTCCCATCGAAATACATTACTGTGCGTCCTTTCAGAATCATCCGTGCCGATCACGGATGCTTTCAATATCGAGGTGGCCGGTGCCATCCCCGTCCGAGCTGTAGAGCAAGGCGATATGTGCCTCGTGTGTGACACCAGGCGCGGTCACCGGGCCGGCATCTCCGATGCAGTCCTCGATCAGCTCGGCGACCAGCGTATCCAGCACCGCGGCGGAAACGGTGGGCGGCGCGAGCCGGGTGACGGTCCCGGTCGTCATGTCGATGACGTCCCCCGGGCCGGCGAGGCTCAGCCTGGTGTCGGGGGCGATGAAATCGTCTCCGGCAAGCTCGGTCTTGAGGGGATCGATCTCGACCAGGACGGCACCCCGCGCGCCGATCGCGGTGAGTTGGCTGTTGTCGTAGTTGGCGATGACGCCGCTTTCTTCCAGCAGACCGAGGCCGAACCGTACGCCCTCCTCGGCGCAGGCGACGGCAAGTCGGCCGAGGCGGCGCGAGGACGCGAGTTTCTGGTCGATGATGGCGGCGCCGAACAGCCCCAATCCCTCCTGGATCACCAATCCGCGCCGCCCCATATCCGAGGCGATGCCGAAGCGCAGCGCTTCGTAGGACGTGCCGCCGCCGATCATGAAACCGGACAGCGCCGAGGCTGCGCCGCCGACCCCGACGATCATCGCGCCGGCCGCCCGCGCCTGCGCAATGGCCATCAGCACCGGTGTGATCTCGCCGCGGTAGAGCAGTGATTCCACCAGCCTGATCTGGTTGCCTCCGGTCAGGACGATGGTCCGCAGGGCGGCGATCTGCTCGATCAGCGCTTCGTCGCGCATCAGGCGGTCGACATTGTCGATGGTGACGCCGAGATCGATGGCCTCGACGCCGTGGCTGCGCAAGGCGTCGATGTAGTCACGCGCAGCCGCGCGCGGCTCGGAGGAGGCCGCGGCAAGCACACCCACCGGCCCCTCGCACCGCGCCGCCAGTTCGGCAAGCAGTGGGCTGGTGCGGTCGAGCGGCGCCGAGCCCAACATCATCGTTCGCGCCTGGAATCCCGGCTTGACACCGTAGTCGCGGGACAGCGCCGCCCGCCGGGTCTCCGCCAGTTGCGCGGCATTGAGCTGGCGGGTCTGCATGCTGGCCCGAAAATCCACCGCCGTCATCCGGAAATCACGCCCGGCGCCAGGAATGTAGGCGACCGCACGGCCACCCTCGCGGGAGATCTCGACGCTGGTGGCGCAACCCGCCCTGGGCTCTATCGCACGGGCGCGATCCGCCGGGTAGTCCTCGGGGTCGCCCAGCACCAGCCGCGCCACGAGATCGTAGAGCGTGTAGGCGCCGAAGACGTTGCGGAGCGACCGGGCGGGGGCGTCGTAGGTGATGTCGCGCAGGGTCACCGGCCGCTTGCCCGGACCTGGCAGAACCTCACCGGTTTCCAGGTCACAGCTGTCGCCGTTGTCGGCATAGCTGAAGACGATGTTCTCGATCAGTTTGTTGTCGCGGTCTACTCTCGCCTGCTGGAGATCGAAGACGAAGACCCCGTATTCACCGATTACCCGGGCAACCTTGCCCTCGACGAACAAGGCAGTGTTTTCGTCAATGCCGAAGCCGCGCTTCGTGCCGGATGCCTGCATGCCGACGACCATCCGGCCGAACCGGCCGCGCTTGATGAAGTGCTGGTCGACGATGCCCCAGGGAAAGAAGCCCAATCCGGGTGCGAGAAGTATTCCCGGCTGGTCGGCGTCACCGACCACGCCGTAGGTCGCGGCCTCCAGCGATGTGCCGCCGGAGAACATCACCTCGGACATGATGGCGGCCCCGGCGCTCGACCCGGCGACCAGCGAACCTTTGCGCTGCGCCTTTCGGATCGCCTTCAGCACCCGGCTTTCCCTGCCGAACGGCGCCAGAGCCCCGGTGATCAGGGCCTGGTCGCCGCCGGTGAAATAGACGCTGCCATAGTCCTCGACCAGAGCGGCGACGGCCGGGTCCTGCGCGGCCTGGCCCGCCCCGGGGCCATGAACCCCGGCCAGGACGGCATCGAAGCCGTAGGCGCGAAACACGCCGACGGTTTCGGCACCCACCTCGTCGGGCACTGACGACGCCGTCGCGAAGACGACGATCCTTCCGCCCGCCAGACGGCGCATCTCGTCATAAATTGCGGCGTTGTCGTCCTCCAACCGGCCGCCGATGATGGCCAAGTTCGGGTGTCGCACCCGACGGTGGGCCGGGGTCGGGCGGTGCTCCCGACGATGAGCGCATGGGAATCTGCCACGTCTGGATGTCATGTCTCCCTGTCATTCGCCGGAACGATCAGCACGCCGCGATCATCCGACGTGAGGACGAAGCCATCCGGAACGTCGAATGCGGATGCTGCCAGACGCTTTGCGACGGGCTCCGGACCGGGCGCGGTGAACTTCGGTTTGAAGTGCACGATCTGCTTCCAACCTCGGGTGATCGCCTCGCAGAAGAACAACACCAGATCGTCGGGTTGCGCCTGCGACAACGCCGCGTCGAGGGCCTTGTTCTCCTCCTCGATGATGGTGATCGCGTCGGGCGCGACACCCTCGGCGATCAGGGCGGCCCGCATCAGCTTCGGGATCTCGTCGGGCCCGCGATCGCGCAGATTGTCGTCGCGGTGGCAGATATAGGTGTCGAAGTGGCCGGCGACCTTAGCCGCGATCGCCGCCACATCCTCGTCGCGCCGGTCGCCCGGGCAGCCCACGCCGACGATCCGGCGTCCGCGCGGCTTGAGCCGGTCAACCACCTCGACCATGGCCCCCACCGCAGCCTCGTTGTGCCCGTAGTCGAGGATCACCCGGAATCCGTGTTCATCGAAGACATTCATCCGGCCGGGGCTCTGGAAGAAACTGTTGTCGAAGGTGCGTAATCCGGTGCGGACCTGATCCAGTGTCTTGCCGAGCGCGTAGGCCATGCCGGCGGCGAACATGGCGTTCTCGACGTTGTGCAGCGCCTTGCCCTCCAGCGTCGCCGGGATGAGATGGGTCCACATCAGCGGCATCTGCCTGCCGTTGTCGTAGATCACGATCTGATCGCCGTTGAGCCCGAGTTCAAGAACGACCGCGGGTTTGCCGAGTCGGATATGTTCGCGCACCAGTTCATGCTCCGGATTGCGCGTCACATACATGACCTGCTTGGCGGGCGAGAAGGCCGCCATCTTCAGCGTCTGCTCGTCATCGGCGTTCAGCACCACCGTTCCGCGGGTGACCTCCGCGACAACGCGTTTCACCCGCGCAAGGCCGTCCAGAGTGTCGACGCCACCGAGGCCCAGATGGTCCGACGAAACGTTGAGCACCGCGCCCACATCGCAGAAGTTGTAGCCCAGGCCGGAGCGGACGATGCCGCCGCGTGCCGTCTCCAGGACCGCGATGTCGACCGAGGGATCGCGCAGCACCATGTTGGCCGACAGTGGCCCGGTCATGTCGCCCTTGACGGTCACGTTGCCGTCGATCACCACGGCATCGGTCGAGGTCTGCCCCACGACATGACCCGCCATCTTCAGGATGTGCGCCAGCATGCGCGAACAGGTGGTCTTGCCGTTCGTCCCGGTCAGTGCGGCGATGGGAACGCGGGCCTGGGTTCCGGGCGGGAAGAGCATGTCCATGATCGCCCCGCCCACGTCGCGGGGCGTGCCCTCGGACGGCGCGATATGCATGCGCAGGCCAGGTCCCGCGTTGATCTCGCAAATGCCGCCGCCGGTCTCGCGATAGCTCTTGGTGATGTCGGTGGTCAGGAAATCCACGGCGCCGACATCGAGCCCGATCGCCCGGATCGCCCGCTCGGCCATCAGCTTGTTGTCGGGATGGATCGTGTCGGTGACATCCACCGCCGTGCCGCCCGTCGAGATGTTCGCGGTCTTTCGCAGATACACCTCTTCGCCCTCGGCGGGGACCGTCTGTGCGGTGTAGTCGTTTTCCGCGAGCAAGTCCTTGGCCTGATCATCGAGTTCGAGCCGGGTCAGCACGTTCTCATGCCCGACGCCACGGCGTGGGTCCTGATTGACGATGTCCACCAGCTCGGCGATGGTGTGGCGTCCGTCGCCCTTCACATGCCCCGGCACCCGGCGCGCGGCGGCGACGAGCTGGCCATTGACCACCAGCAGCCGGTGGTCGTCGCCGCGCAGCATGGTCTCGACCACCACTGCCGATCCTTCGGCATCAGCGGTCTCGAAGGCGGCGGCGACGCTGTCCTCGGAGGTGATGTCGACGGTGACGCCCCGGCCATGATTGCCGTCCAGCGGCTTGATGACCACGGGATAGCCGATGCGGTCGGCCGCCCCGATCGCCTCTTCCACGCTGTAGACCAGCCGCTGTTTCGGCACGGGCAGACCGAGGTCGGCAAGGAGGCTGTTGGCGAGATTCTTGTCCGAAGCGATTTCGACGGCGATATGCGAGGTCTTCGACGTCAGCGCCGCCTCGATCCGCTGCTGGTACTTGCCCTGGCCGACCTGGATCAGGCTGGCGTCGTTGAGTCGGTATACCGGAATGTCGCGGGCCTGGGCCGCACGCACCAATTCCATGGCAGAGGGCCCCAGGGAACGCCTTTCGGCGTAGTCCAGGAAATCATCGACGTCCTTGTCGAGATCGGGAGACCCCTCCTCGGCATCCTGAGCGTGTCGGGCGATGGCCGCGAGCATGTCGCAGGCGACCTCGCCGGCCTCGATACCGATGTCCTCGTTGCCGTAGCTGTAGAACACCTCGACGACGTCTGGATGACCTGTCGGCCCCGACCACGCGAGCGTGCCGTCAATGCCGGCGGCATGCTGAAGCGCCAAAGCGAGCTTCCCGACCAGATCGCCGACCGACAGTGCCTCGCCGTCGCGTAATGCGGTAAGCCACTCGGACTGTTCGCGCGCAAGGCCCGGCAGCACCGCTGACAATCTGTCGATCACGCCCGCCCCCAGGTGCTTGAGGGATTCGGCATAGCTCGGCTTGACGTCCAGCTTGAGCCGGATCACGGCCTCTCTCGCGTGAACGTTCGGACCGACATAAACCGAAAGGGAGTCGATATCCATAGGGGGCATCCTCATCAAACGTCGGGCATCTGCACACGAGAACGAGGTCGGACTTCAACCGCGCTACGTGGTCGAGCGTATTTCAACACGCGGGACGATGATCCGCAGTACGGAAACATCGCCACACGCTCATCGTCGTCAGTGATCCGGCCGGGCCGCGGCGCCACTGTCGGCGGCATCGGCTGACGTGGAACCGATCACGCCGTCACCGCCATCGTTCAACGCGCTGTGATGGCGGCCCCAGGCGAAGTAGAACACCAGCACCACGAAGACCCATGCGGAGAACGCCAACCAGGTGTACCAGTGCAGGCTGAACAGGATGTACCCACACGCCAGGACCGACAGGACGGGTGTCACGGGGTAGAGGGGCACCTTGAAACCACGCGGCAGATCGGGTTCCCGCACCCGCAGGATGATGACGCCGATGGAGACGACGATGAACGCGACCAGGGTGCCGATGGACACCATGTCGGCCAGATAGCCCAGCGGGACGAAGCCCGCGAGAATGCTGACCACCACCGCGACGATGATGGTGTTGTTCACCGGCGTCTGGTTGCGTGGGTGGACCTTGGCGAACAGTGAGGGCAGAAGACCGTCCCGGCCCATGGCGAACAGGATTCGGGTCTGGCCGTACATGACGACAAGCGTGACCGAGAATATCGAGATCACTGCCCCGGCTGCCAATACCGTGCCCCAGTAGTTGCTTGAGGTGACGCGATCGAGGATGGCGGCCAGGCCGGCTTCCTGGCCTGCGAAATCCTGCCAGGGCTGCGCGCCGAGTGCGGCCACGGTGACCACCACGTAGACCAGCGTCACGGTCACCAGCGCGGCCAGGATCGCCCGGGGCATGGTCTTTTGAGGATTCTTGACTTCGTCACCGGCGGTGGACACCGCATCCAGGCCGATGTAGGAGAAGAAGATCGTGCCGGCCGCCACACTGATTCCGGCGACACCGAAGGGCGCGAACTCAGCGAACCGATCGGTTTCGAAGGCCGTTGCGGCGATGACGGCGAACATCGCCAGAACGCTCAGCTTGATCAGCACCATGATGGTGTTGACCTTTGCCGACTCGCTGGCTCCGCGGATGAGAAGGATGGTGCACAATCCGACCAGCACAACAGCGGGAAGGTTGATGATTCCCGGGGATGCCTCACCCCACGGCGCAGCTGAGAGGGCCTGGGGCAGGTGATGGCCGAAGAAATTATCGAGCAGCTTGTTCACGTATTGACTCCAGCCCACCGCGACCGCGGCGGTGGACACGCCGTATTCGAGCAGCAGGCAAGCCGCCACACCCATCGCGACCAGCTCGCCGAGAGTGGTGTAGGCGTAGGAGTAGGTGGACCCGGAAACCGGAACGGCCGAGGCGAGTTCGGCGTAGCAGACCGCAGCAAGTCCGGCAGCGATTCCGGCGATCACGAAGGAGACAACAACCGCCGGACCGGCTTCTGGAACCGCCACGCCCAGCACGAAGAAGATGCCGGTGCCGACGGTGGCGCCGACACCGAACATCGTGAGTTGGAACGTGCCAATACTGCGTTTCAGGTGATCGGAAGCGCCGTGGGCCACGGGCGCGCCGATGACGGGCCGTCTGCGCAGCATCTGCTGGATCAGGCTTATTGACGGGGCCGCCATGTGCTCCTCCTGGATCGGGTCCAGCTGATTATTGGCCCTAACCGCTCGGTTCGCCTGTCGAACGATGACGGACCACGCGCCCGGACCGCGCAAGCACACATTTCATACCCTGCGTCATACCCTGCGCCCCCGGCACGACTCGAACGTGCGACCTAGGGATTAGAAGGCCCTTGCTCTATCCACCTGAGCTACGGAGGCAGTGGTGGGCACAGTTTATGACGCGCGGTCGCGACGTCCACGACGCACCTGCTCACGCAGGCTCGCGCCGGCCGAGTCAGCTGATCCAGCCCGGTACCCGGCGTCTTCGGTCTAGGTTTGGGGGCGAGTCGGACGATCCGGAGAAGAGAGTGGCGACCAGGTGAGGCGGTGTCGATGAGCGGCCCTGGGGAGGCGCCGGAGCTGCCGTCCGAGTTGAGCGCTTTCGACCTGCTGATGCATCGCGGGGAGGCCAACCCGCGGACCCGCTCCGGAATCATGGCGTTGGAGATTCTGGACTCCGCGCCGGACTGGCGGGAATTCCGGAACCGGTTCGACAACGCTTCCCGCAAGGCGCTGCGGCTGCGGCAACGGGTAGTGGTGCCGACCCTGCCGGTCGCGCCGGCCCGCTGGGTCGTCGACCCCGACTTCAATCTCGACTTCCACGTGCGCCGGGTCCGGGTGCCTGAACCCGGAACGCTGCGCGAGGTGCTCGACCTCGCCGAGGTGATGTTGCAGTCGCCGCTGGACATCTCCCGCCCGCTGTGGACCGTGACCCTTGTCGAGGGGCTCGAGGGTGGAAAGGCGGCGACGCTGCTGCACCTGAGCCACGCCGTCACCGACGGGGTGGGGGCCACCGCGATGTTCGCCGAGATCTACGACCTCGAGCCAAACCCGCCGCGTCGGCCGGCACCGCCGATCCCGGTGCCGGAGGACGTCACGGGTGCCGACCTGGCGCGGGCCGGTCTCACTCATCTGCCCAGGGCGCTGCTCAGCGGCGTCGCAGACGGCGTCGCCGACGGTCTGTCGATGCTGGGCCGGGCGGCGCGCAATCCCGCATCGGCGCTGTTCGGCGCCGTCGACTATGCGCGTTCCGGCCGGCGGATGGTCAGCCGCGCCGCCGAGCCCTCGCCGCTGCTGCGCCGCCGCAGCCTGTCGACCCGCACCGAGGCGGTCGAGATGCGACTGGGTGATCTGCACCGGGCGGCGCACGCGGCCGAGGGGTCCATCAACGACGCCTACCTGGCGGGTCTGTCCGGCGCGCTGCGCCGCTACCACGAGGCGCTGGGCGTGCCGATCGGCACGCTGCCGATGGCGGTGCCGGTCAATCTGCGGGCCGACGCCGACCCGGCGGGCGGCAACCGCTTCGCCGGGGTCAATCTGGCAGCGCCGGTGGGCGTCGCCGACCCCGGCGTCCGGGTCCAGAAGATCCGCAAGCAGATGATTTCCCGGCGGGAGGAGGCAGCCATCGACGTCGTGGGCGCGGTGGCACCGCTGTTGAGCCTGCTGCCCGACGCGGTGATCGAGGCGATGAGTTCGACGGTGATCGCCTCCGATGTGCAGGCCAGCAACGTTCCGGTGTTTCCGGGTGACACCTACCTCGCCGGCGCGAAGGTGTTGCGCCAGTACGGGATCGGGCCGCTGCCCGGTGTGGCGATGATGGTGGTGCTGGTATCGCGGGGCGGTTTCGCGACCGTCAGCGCCCGCTACGACTGCGCTGCGATCGCCCACCCCGAACTGTTCGCCCAGTGCCTCCGTGACGGTTTCGACGAGGTACTGGCTCTCTCGGGTGACACCTGCGCCCGGGTCACCCCCGCGTCGTTCCCCGAACCAGCCCAACCACACCCGCACCCGAAGAACGGATCGGTGGCCTACTCATGAGTGAAACGCATCCACGTGACATGCGCGTACCCGGTTCGGTCGCCGAGGTGGCCGCCAGTCCGCCCGGACGGCGGGTCGGGGCGTTCTTCGACCTCGACGGCACCCTGGTCGCGGGCTT
>JAUPLT010000001.1 GCA_030836785.1 Actinomycetota bacterium | reverse complement strand
CAGCCGGGCGGCCGCCAGCCCGCCACCGACGATGACGATGCCGTTATTGCTCACGATGAGTTCTTACACGACCCGCGCGCAGAAGCCCCGCAGTGGGCATAATCGGCGGATGGCGATGCCGGACCCGATCACGCTCACCGAGCAGATGCTGCGGCGTCGGCCGGTGATCGGCGCCCCGGTCGCCCACGGCGCGGCACCGACCCTCAAACGCTCGATCGGCACCTTCCAGCTGACGATGTTCGGGGTCGGCTCGACGGTGGGCACCGGCATCTTCTTCGTGCTGTCCCAGGCGGTGCCCGAAGCCGGACCCGGTGTCCTGGTGTCCTTCATCATCGCCGGGATCGCCGCCGGTCTGGCCACCATCTGCTACGCCGAACTCGCCTCGGCGGTTCCGATTTCGGGCTCGACGTATTCCTACGCGTACACGACACTGGGCGAGCTGATGGCGATGGTCGTCGCGGCCTGCCTGCTGCTGGAGTACGTGGTCGCCACCGCCGCGGTTGCGGTCGGGTGGAGTCAGTACGTCAACAAACTGTTCATCAATTTCCTGGGACACGGCCTGCCGCAAGAGCTTTCGGCCGCACCCTGGGACCCCGAACCCGGGATCATCAACCTCCCTGCGGTCGTCCTGGTGAGCCTGTGCGCCCTGCTGCTGATCCGTGGCGCCAGCGAGTCGGCGAAGGTGAACACCGTCATGGTGTTGATCAAGCTGGGTGTGCTGGTGATGTTCTCGGCGATCGCGTTCACCGCGTTCCAGACCGACCGGTTCGCGGATTTCGCCCCCTTCGGCGCCGCCGGGATCGGGGCCGCGGCGGGCACGATCTTCTTCTCCTACATCGGACTGGACGCCGTCTCCACCGCCGGCGACGAGGTCAAGAACCCGCAGCGCACCATGCCGCGGGCGCTGATCGCCGCGCTGCTGACCGTCACCGGGATCTACCTCCTGGTCACGCTTGCCGCCCTGGGCGCCCAGACCTGGACCGAGTTCGAGGGCCAGTCCGCGGGCCTGGCCACCATCCTGGACAGCGTCACGGGCACCAACTATTGGGGGACGGTGCTGGCAGCCGGGGCGGTCATCTCGATCTTCTCGGTCACGTTGGTGACGCTGTACGGCTCCACCCGGATCCTTTTCGCCATCGGCCGTGACGGCCTGCTGCCGTCGATGTTCGCCAAGGTGAGTCCCCGCACCATGACACCGGTCAACAACACCGTGATCGTGGGGGCGGTGATCGGACTGCTCGCCGGGCTGGTGCCGCTGGACAAGCTCGCCGACATGGTGTCGATCGGCACCCTGGTGGCGTTCATCACCGTCTCGGTCGCGGTCGTCATTCTGCGGGTACGCGAACCCGACCTGCCTCGCGGGTTCCGGGTGCCCGGTTACCCGGTCACCCCCGCGCTTTCGGTGCTGGCGTGCGCCTACATCCTGGCCAGCCTGCACTGGTACACCTGGCTGGCCTTCGCCCTGTGGGTATCGGTTGTGTTGACGTTCTACTTCGCCTGGGGTCGGCACAACAGTGCGCTGAACCGACAGGCGCTGGATCGAAAGGCCTCGTTATGACGGTCGTGGTCGGCTATCTGGCCGGTAAGAGCGGGGTCGCACCGCTGCATCTGGCGGTCGCGGCGGCGCGCACACTGCGCACCTCGCTGACGGTGGCCACCGTGGTGCCCCGGCCGTGGACTGTCCCGTCACCGGCGCGGGTGGACGCCGAGTACGCCGCCTGGGCGGACCAACTCGCCGCCGATTCGGCCAAGGAGGCGCAGCGCGAACTGGCGGCCATCCCCCACGACATCGAGGTGTCCTTCCACAGTCACGCCCACCGCTCGGTGTCCGGTGGCCTGGTCGAGGTGGTCTCCGAACTGGACGCCGAACTGCTGGTGCTGGGCTCGGCGGCCAACGGCGCGCTCGGGCAGGTGGTGGTGGGGTCCACCGCCGACTACCTGCTGCACTCCTGCCCGGTGCCACTGGCGATCGCCCCGCGGGGGTACCGCGGCGCACACACGGGGTTGCTGACCCGGATCACCTGTGGCTATCCGGGGACACCGGAGTCGGTCGAGTTCCTACGGCGCGTCACCGGGTTGTCGGAGCGGCTGGGGATACCGCTGCGGGTGATCACCTTCGCCGTGCGCGGGCGCACCATGTACCCGCCGGAGGTCGGACTGCACGCCGAGGATTCCATCCTCGCGGCCTGGGAGGAGCAGGCGCACACCCTGCTCGAGCAACTGCGCACCGACGGTGTCGTCGGCCCCGACGTCGAACTCGCGGTGGTCAGCGGCAACGGCTGGGATCAGGCCCTCGACGACGCCGACTGGATCGACGGGGAGATCCTGGCGCTGGGTACCTCACCGCGCGGGGATATCGCCCGGGTGTTCCTCGGGTCGCGGGGCTCGAAGATCCTGCGGCACAGCCCGGTTCCAGTGCTGGTGCTCCCGGGCTGAGCCCCGCGTGATTCAGTACTTCATCACGCTGGACCCCATGGCGTGATTCAGTACTTCATCACGGCGCGGTCGATGACGATCTGCGAGCCGGACACCACTCCAGCGCCGTCCCCGGCCAGCCACACCACCACTTCGGCGGCCTCCTCGGGTGACATGAACACACTGCGGTCCCCCGCCCCGTCGGCGTTCAACGGCTGGTAGGGCATCGGTGCGAAGCTGTGCAGGTAGGCGGGATGCTTACCGAGCACACCGAGCATGGCGTCGTTCTCGATCATCGGCGTCGCGATCGAGTACGGGTGGATCGAGTTGACCCGGATGCTGTACTCGCCCAGTTCGATGGCCAGGGTGTTGGTCAGTGAGGTCAGCCCGTGCTTGGACGCGGCGTAGTGGCCGTTGCCCGGGGTGGCCCGGATCCCGGCCGATGAACTGACGATGATGATCGACCCGCCGTTCCCGGCCTCGATCATCGCCGGGATGACGGCGCGCAGGGTGCGCCAGGTGCCGGTGAGGTTGGTGTCGATGACGGCGTTCCACTGCTCATCGGACAGTTCCCACACCCGGCCCCAGCTGAGCACACCGGCGTTGGCGACCAGCACATCGAGTCGGCCGAACCGCTCGATCGTGTCCGCGACCAGTGCCGTGACCGCGGCGTCGTCGCGGATGTCGAGAACCCGCGACAGCGCGGTGCGGCCCTCCGCCTCGACCATTCGGACCGTCTCGGCCAGATCCTCGGGGGTGGCCGCCGCATACGGGATGGAGTCGGATACCGGGGCGCAGATATCGCTGACCACCACGTCGGCGCCCTCGCGGGCCAGTCGCACGGCGTACGCCCGGCCCTGCCCGCGCGCCGCCCCGGTCACGAAGGCGACCCGTCCCTGGAGTGCGGTCATTCGCGGTTTCCCTTCGACTAGTCCGCTGCAGGCTAACAAAACCTGGAACGTGTTCCAGTCTCACCCCTGCGCCGAGATCGACACCAGTGCTGTGAGTCGCCGCAGAGTGCGACCCTGGTGCCGATTTCGCGGGTCAGAGGCCCTCGCGGGGTCAGAGGTCGTTGAGGATCTCGAGGCGCT
>JAUPLT010000043.1 GCA_030836785.1 Actinomycetota bacterium | reverse complement strand
TGACTTCCACGACGATGCGGGCCGCTTGCGGCCCGAGGAGGAGTGGGACAGTTGGACTGACTTCCACGACGATGCGGGCCGCTTGCGGCCCGAGGAGGAGTGGGACAGTTGGACTGAGTCCCAGTACGAAAATGCCCGACTCGCTAAGCGAGTCGGGCATTTTCGTGTCCGGACTGCTCGCCGCGCCCGTGCCCGCCGCGCCGGGTGTGCGGTTTCATACCAAACACGCCGCCTTAGACGTATCCCCTCGCACAGTCGAGTTCGTCGCTGTGGATAGACCCGCGTTGGCGGTAATCCAAACCGCACCGGCGCTGTCATGGTGCGGTCATGCACGCGATCGCTTGGCCGTTCATCGCCGCCGAAGCTCTCGAAGCGGGGACGCTGACGTTCCGGGAGCTGCGCCGGTTCCATGAGGCCGCCTACCCAGGAGTCTGGGCGCCGCGTGGTGTGGAGTTGTCCCCCGTCCGTCGAGCTCGCGCGGCCTGGCTGTGGTCGCGCCGCAGAGGTGTGGTGGCCGGGCTGTCCGCGTCGGCCCTGCACGGCGCGCGCTGGGTCGAAGCCGAGAAACCGGCGGAGCTTCTCCATGACAACCGGCGACCGCCTCCGCTGATCATCGTCCACGGCGGCCGACTACGTGAAGGGGAGACCGACCGGGTCGACGGACTGCCCGTCACGACCGCCGCGCGAACGGCATTCGACCTGGGCCGGTGGCTGACGACGGCGGCCGCGGTTCCGCGCATCGATGCCCTGATGAACGCCACGGGTGTCACGGTCGGGGAGATCGCGGCGGTCGCGGCGACCCACCGGGGAGCCCGGGGGCTGCGCACCCTGAGCCAGTCGCTGTCGCTGGTCGACGGCGGCGCAGAGTCGCCCTACGAATCGATGACCCGGATGTTGCTGGTGCAGAACGGATTCCCGCGGCCGGAGACCCAGATCCAGGTGCGTGACAGCGACGGCCTCGTGGTGGCCCGCCTGGACATGGGGTGGAGACAGTGGCGGGTCGGGGTGGACTTCGAGGGAGCACACCACTGGACCGATCCGCGTCAGCGCAACCGGGACATCGAGCGCTACGCGCTGTTACCCGAACTGGGTTGGGCCGATATCCGTCTCACCAGTGGAATCCTGCACAACACACCTCAGCGGTTCCTGGACCGGGTGGGCGCCGCCCTCATCGCTCGCGGATGTCCCCGCACATGGTGAGCGTGCATCCTGATACGCGGATCACGGCGTGTTGCGGCTGAAACCGCACAATCTGGCCGGGGCAGGTCCACGGTTGTGTCGGATCCGCAGCGTAGCGTCGCAGCCATGGGCGATGCACCAGCCGCGAGGGAGATTCTGCGAGATTCGTTCACCCGGATTATCGAGCACGTCGATGGTCTGACCGACGGTCTGACCGACGAGATCTCCGCCTACCGGCCGACGCCGGCGGCCAACAGCATCGCCTGGTTGATCTGGCACAGCGCCCGGATTCAGGATGCCCAGATCGCCGATATCGCCGGCACCGACCAGGTGTGGTTCTCCGGTGGCTGGGTGGACCGCTTCGCGCTGCCCCTGCCCCGCGACGCCCATGGTTACGGGCACACCGCTGAGGAGTCGGGCAAGGTGCGGGCATCCGCCACGTTGCTGGCCGGTTACTACCACGCGGTGCACCAGATGACGCTGTCCTATGTCGCCGGTATCACCGCCGAGGAACTGGCCCGGGTCGTCGATACGAACTGGACCCCACCGGTGACCGCGAGCGTGCGGTTGGTCAGCATTGTCGACGACTGCGTCCAGCACCTGGGTCAGGCCGCCTACCTGAGGGGGATAGTGCCCTGACTGACCGAGCGCTGATGGGCTGGCCGTTCGTCGGGATGCCGCTGATGGTCCTGCTCGGTTTCGGCGTACGTGATGGTGCGACGCCGATGGATGCCTGGATGCAGCAGGCCCGTGGCGGCCCGCTGGGTTGGCTGCTGTTCTTCACGGACTACCGCACCGCCCAGGCGCTGATCGTGGCCGGGGTGGTGGTGGCGATGTCACGACGGCTGTGGGCCATGGTGCCCCTGATGGTCGTGGTGCCGTACCTCGGCGCGGAGTTCGCCCGCACGCTCAAACCCCTGTTCGGCCGGATCAAAGGGGAGGGGCTGGCCTATCCCAGTGGGCATACCACCGTCATGATCGTGGTGCTGGGAATGCTGATCCTGGCGGTGGGACGACGGCGGTGGCTGGTCTGGGCGGCGGTGTTGTTCGCGGCGCTGGGGATCATCGGTCAGGCTGTCACCTACCACTACCTCACCGACGCGGTGGGGGCACTGCTGCTTGGATCGTCGTTGGTGTGTCTGACGGCCGTCGCGGTGCGTTGGCTGCACCGGCGAACCCGGCGGGTACTGCGCCGGTTGCGGATCTAGGAGGCGTATGCGCTCAGTTGCGACGGTTTTCATGTGGTTGGTCACCACACTGCTGCTCGCGGTGACGCTCCCGGTGCTGTGGGCGCAGCAGAATCTGGTCGA
Organism: Actinomycetota bacterium; assembly: GCA_030836785.1. Lineage (GTDB taxonomy): Bacteria > Actinomycetota > Actinomycetes > Mycobacteriales > Mycobacteriaceae > Mycobacterium. The sequence continues at coordinate 16,396 of JAUPLT010000043.1, read as the reverse complement.
CCGCTCGGGGTACACCGCGCTGACTCAGCGGGCCGCGACGAATCCGGATCTGCAGTCGGCGGCGGCGGTCGAGTTGACGACCCAGGTCGGCAGGTTGAGTGCCGGCGCGGATGCCGCGGTGGTCGGCCGGATCGCGAAGATGTACACCGCCGGGCCGTCCTTTCCGGGACAGTTCGCTCAGGCCAACGACTTTGCGCACCGATGGCTTTTCACCGACGGAGTGGGCTCGGCGCTCGATGCGCAGGGTCGCTGGGTGATCGACTTCGCTCCCTTGCTCTCCGACGCAGCGTTCGCGCAGACACTCCGGGACTACAACATCGCGGTGCCGACGTCCATCCCGATTCCGTTGACCGACAATGCCCCCGCCGGGTTGCGCCCGGGATCACTGCGGGTGATCGGGATGTGGGCTCCATGGGTTGCCTGGGGGCTGGTCGCGCTCTGCGCCGCGTCGGCGCTCCTGACGCTGATGGCGGCCCGCAACCGGGGGAAGTCGCTCGTGGGTCTGGGCGTATCGGCGGTGCTGGTCGGCGCGGCGGGCTGGGCCGCCATCGAACTCGCACAGCGACCGTTGCTCACCGCGCTGGACAACACGGCCGGCAACATCCGGACCATCGCCGACGTCATGGTCGCGACTGCGGAGAGCAGCATGCATCAGTGGCTCAACGTGACGATGACCGTCGGCGGTGGACTGGTCATCGTCGGGGTGCTGGTCTCGTTGCTGGCAGGTCTGGCGCGCCATCACTCGGCGCGCTGAGAGGCACCCCCGGATGCGGTGTCCCCAGATGCAGGGTCCCCGGTCAGGATCCGGTGCAGGAATGTGAAGGTCAGAGCGGATTTGAAGGCCGTTTGAGCGTTGTCGGCCGCACCGGCGTGACCGCCCTCGATGTTCTCGTAGTACCAGACCGGCTGGCCCGTCTGCTCCAGGGCGGCGGTCATCTTGCGGGCATGCCCCGGGTGCACCCGGTCGTCTCGGGTGGAGGTGGCGATCAGGACCGGGGGATAGCGTCGTTCGGCGCTGATGTTCTGGTACGGCGAGTACTCCGAGATGAACGCCCAGTCGTCGGGGTCGTCGGGATTGCCGTACTCGGCCACCCATGACGCACCGGCGAGCAGCAGGTGGAACCGCTTCATGTCCAGCAGTGGAACCTGGCATACCAGGGCCCCGAATCGTTCGGGGTATTTGGTGAGCATGATGCCCATCAGCAGGCCGCCGTTGCTGCCGCCCTGCGCACCGAGGAGCGCCGGCGTGGTGATTCCCCGTTCGACGAGATCCCTTGCCACCGAAGCGAAGTCCTCGGCGACCTTGTGCCGGCCTGCGCGCTGGGCCTGGGTGTGCCAGCCCGGGCCGTACTCGCCGCCGCCGCGGATATTGGCCAGCACGTAGGTGCCGCCGCGGGACAGCCACAGCCGGCCCATCACCCCGCCGTACCCGGGCGTCTGGGCAACCTCGAACCCGCCGTAGCCGCTCAACAGCGTCGGTCCCGGAGGGTGCGAACCTTGCTTGCCCACAACGAAATAGGGCACCTGAGTGCCGTCATCGGAGGTGGCGAAGTGCTGTGTGACACCCAGTCCGGCGGCATCGAAGAAGGCGGGCGCCTGCTTGATCGGTGTCAGCTCGCCGCCGGCGCGGCCGTGCAGCAGCGTGGAGGGGGTGAGGAATCCGCTGGTGTCGAGGAAGATCTCGTCACCGGTGTCGTCGGCGGCGACGATGACGGTGTTCATCAGTGTGGACGCGGAGCGGCCCGGGTTGTCATCACCGCCGATCTCCGGGTCGCGCAACGGCTCCCGTGTCCATGCGCCCGGCGTGACGATCTCGACCCGGCTGGCGACGTCGGCGAGGGTCACCATCACCAGTCGTTCTCGGGTCCAGGCGTACTGGTGCAGGCAGGTGTGGTCGTCCGGTTCGAACACGACGGCCAGTTCCGCGGCTGATTCGGCGCCGCCGTCGAGAAAGGTTTCGTAATCGGTGGCCAGCAGCGACCCGGCCCGATAGTCCGCACGCCCGGTGTGCCAGTCCGAGCGAAGCTCGATCAGCAACCAGTCCCGATGGATCGACACGCTCGCGTCGGTGGGGGCGTCGATGCGAACCAGTTCGTCCCCGGCCGCCGACTGGCCTGGTCGCAGTTGGTAGGTCTCGTCGTTGAAGAAGTCGACCGCCCGGCTGATCAACGTTCGTTCGTAACCGGGGGTTCGGTCCACCCCGGCGGCGACGATGACGTCGGAGTCCGCGCCGGTGAACAGCGTCTGGGCTTCGGCCAGTGGCTGGCCGCGCCGCCAGCGCTTGACGATGCGGGGATAGCCGGAATCGGTCAACGAGCCGGGTCCGAAGTCCGTTCCGACCAGCAGGGTGTCATGGTCCTCCCAGCTGACCCGGGACTTCGCCTCCGGAAGGGTGAACCCGTCTGGAACGAAAGACTTTGTCCGCATGTCGAACTCGCGCACCACGGCGGCGTCCGAGCCGCCGCGGGACAGGGATATCAGCGCGAGGGTGTGGTCGGGTTCGATCACGTCGGCGCCGGCCCACACCCAGTTCTCGCCGTCGCTGCGGGCCAGTTCGTCGAGGTCGATGATCACCTCCCAGTCCGTGGCATCGGACCGGTAGTGCTCCAGCGAGGTACGCCGCCACAGCCCCCGCGGGTTGGCGGCGTCGCGCCAGAAGTTGTACAGGTGGTCCCCGCGACGCCGTACGTAGGGGATGCGGGTGTCGGTGTCGAGAACTTCCAACGCCTCGGTTCTCAGTCGCTCGAACTCGGGGCCGCCGAACTCGGCGACGCAGGTGTCGTTGCGCTCCCGCACCCAGCCCAGGGCGTTGTCGCCGTCGATGTCTTCCAGCCAGAGATAGGGGTCCGCGACCATAGCCGCCATTGTTACCCGCGGGAGTAATGTGACGTGCGTTACATCGGAATCGGGCAGGGGGCGACATGGGCTCGTCACGGGGTCAGGGCCCGCCGGCTGCCGGGGACCCACCGCCCAGGGTCCTGATCACCGACGCCGCTGCCGATCTACTGCTCCGTCTCCAGCAGCGGCACGGCCCCGTCATGTTCCACCAGTCCGGTGGATGCTGCGATGGGTCGTCGCCGATGTGCTACCCCGACGGGGAGTTCATCGTGGGTGACCGGGATGTCCTGCTCGGCGTTCTGAACGGTGCGCCGGTGTGGATTTCCGGACCGCAGTTCGAGACCTGGAAACACACTCAGCTGACGATCGACGTGGTGCCCGGGCGGGGCGGCGGGTTCAGCCTGGAAGCCCCGGACGGGGTGCGGTTCCTGATTCGGGGCCGGGTCTTCACCGACGACGAATTGGCGCTGCTCGCCGCGTCTCCGCCGATGACCGGCGCCGACCTGATCAGCCGGAATTGGCAGGTCGGCGCGCCGAAGCAGGTCCCGGGCAGTTGCTGACATGCTCGGTATCGTCCGAACTGTGATTCCCCTGCCTCGGGCATGGCTGCTCACAAGCGCGCTACTTCTCGGCTGTGTCGCCGGTCAGATCGCCGCGGTCGTGACCAAACTCGCCGTCGACGCCGTCATCAGACCGGATCTGGTGGTGGCCTTGGTGATCGGCGTGCCCGGTGTGTTGGGAATTCTGCTGGTCCTGTCGTCCGGTCGTCGATGGGTGACGGCGCTGGGGGCGTTCATCCTGGCCATGGCGCCGGGATGGCTGTCGGTGCTGCTTCTGATTCAGGTGGTTTCCGGTGACTGACACCCACGCGCCCATCACAGGTTCGCACCCCGCGCCGATGTTCGACACCGGACCGCTGCCCAGTTTGGCCCCGCACACCGAACCGAGCGCGGCGCCGATCTTCGACACCGGGCCGCATCCCGACCCGCTGCGGGCGCTCGGTGCGGTGGACCCGGCGCCGGAACCGGGGCCGACGCCGGAGTCGAATCCGACGCAGGAGCCGGATTCGGAGGCCCGGCCCGAGCAGGGGCTGCCCACCCCGCAGGCGTTCAGCGAACTGGACAACGTCGACACCGACGCATTCCTGCGCTCGGTGACCGGCCATCTGCCGTCCGCGGTGATCCCGGCGCAACCGGTCGTGGTCGCCAGTTCCTACCAGTTCGTCAAGCGCTGGAAGTTCGCCCTCATCGTGGCGGGGGTGTGGCTGCTGTCCGCCGCCGCGGGCCTGGGTTTCTACTACTGGTGGTACACGGCGCTGGTGAAGACACTGCCGGTGTTCGGCATCCTGCTGTACCTGGTGGCCTGCATGGTGGCCAGCATTCTGGTGTCGATGGTTCCGAACCGGCCGCAGGTAACGGCGCTGGCCATAGCCCTGATGGCAGCGCCGCTGGCGGCCACCGCGGCGGCGGCCGTTCTGCATGGTGCGTATTTCTTCGAATGGATCGCCCGCCCGGTAATAGGGTAGCCCTCGTGACTCACTATGACGTCGTCGTCCTCGGTGCCGGCCCCGGCGGATACGTTGCGGCCATCCGCTCCGCTCAACTAGGTCTCAACACCGCCATCATCGAACCGAAGTACTGGGGCGGGGTGTGCCTCAACGTCGGCTGCATCCCCTCCAAAGCGCTGTTGCGCAACGCCGAACTGGCCCACATCGTCACCAAGGAGTCGGCGACGTTCGGGATCAGCGGTGAGGTCAGCTTCGACTTCGGAGCGGCCTTCGACCGGAGTCGCAAGGTCGCCGAGGGCCGGGTGGCCGGCGTGCACTACCTGATGAAGAAGAACAAGATCACCGAGATCCACGGGTATGGCAGGTTCACCGACGCCACCACCATCGCCGTTGATCTCAACGCGGGCGGAACCGAGACGGTCACGTTCTCCAACGCCATCATCGCCACCGGGAGCAGCACCCGGCTGATCCCCGGCACGTCGCTCTCCAAGAACGTGGTGACCTACGAGGAGCAGATCCTCGACCGCGACCTGCCGCGCTCCATCGTCATCGCCGGTGCCGGGGCGATCGGCATGGAGTTCGCCTACGTGATGGCCAACTACGGCACCGACGTCACCATCGTCGAGTTCCTGCCGCGCGCCCTGCCGAACGAGGACGCCGAGGTCTCCAAGGAGATCGAGAAGCAGTACAAGAAACTCGGCGTCAAGATCCTCACCGGCACCAAGGTGGAGTCCATCGTGGATGGGGGGGCTGACGGCGTCCGCCTAGTCGTCAGCAAGGACGGCGTCAGCCAGGAACTGAAGGCCGACAAGGTGATGCAGGCGATCGGTTTCGCGCCCAATGTGTCCGGCTACGGGCTGGAGACGACGGGCGTGGCGCTGACCGACCGCGGCGCCATCGCGATCGACGATTACATGCGGACCAATGTGCCGCATATCTACGCCATCGGGGACGTCACCGCCAAGCTGCAGTTGGCCCACGTCGCCGAGGCGATGGCCGTGGTGGCCGCCGAGACGATCGGCGGCGCGGAGACGATGACGCTGGGCGACTACCGGATGATGCCGCGCGCGACCTTCTGCCAGCCGCAGGTGGCCAGCTTCGGGCTGACCGAGCAGCAGGCCCGCGACGAGGGCTACGACGTGAAGGTGGCGAAGTTCCCGTTCACCGCCAACGGCAAGGCCCACGGTCTGGCCGACCCGACCGGTTTCGTCAAGGTGATCGCCGACGCCCGGTACGGCGAACTGCTCGGCGCCCATCTGATCGGGCCGGATGTCTCCGAACTGGTGCCCGAACTGACCCTGGCGCAGAAGTGGGACCTGACGGTCAATGAACTGGCCCGCAACGTACACATCCACCCGACTCTCTCGGAGGCGCTGCAGGAATGCTTCCACGGCCTCGCCGGCCACATGATCAACTTTTGAGGGCCGACACGGGTGAGACGGGCTCCGTGAGATCGGTTGTCGTCGCGGGGATCGGCGGGTTGGTGCTGGGCCACATGCTGTGGCTGCTGGGCATCTCCGCGGCCATGTCGGCGCAGTCGGTCAGCACTGCCGTACTGGTGGTGTCGGCGATCCTGCTGGCGGCTGCGGGGCTGGCGATCTACCGGGCCTGGCGGTCGTACCAGCGGACGCAGTGGGTGCGGACGGCGTTCTTCGGCGGACTGGCGGTCTCTCCGGTGATCTTCACGATCATCGTGCTCGGGGTGACCTACCTGTAACGCCGGCCGGGCTCAGTCCGGGAAGTCCATCGGAACCCGCAACGCCGCGAGAATCCCGGCGATCGCGTCATAGTGGCCCGCGAGGGCGCAGGCCTCGATGATCTGTTGCGTGCTCAGCTGGCTTGCCAGCGCCGCGTACGTCTCGTCGGAGACGTCCCGGTTCAGCACGAATTCGTCCACCGCGGTCAGCAGGACCCGCTGCCGGTCGGTCAGTCCGGCGGCGTCCGGACCGGCGAAGATCCGTTCCTGTGTGGATGGATCGAGCCCCCGGGAGCGGGCCAGTCGCCGGTGCTGCTGAAGTTCGTACTCCGAGCCGCGCAGGTGACCGACTCGCAGAATCACCAGTTCCTTGTCCTGTTTGCTCAACTTGCCCCAGTTCAGCAGCACCCCGGAGTACGGCAGGAACGACAAGAACAACAGTCGGTGCTGCCCCAGCGTGGTGAACAGATGCATCTGTGGAGCCCGGATCGAGCGGGCGGCGATCCGGCTGATTGCCCAGTTCACCAGACCCAGTTCGCGCCGGCCGCCGGGCGGGACGCGGTTGCCGTGCGGGCCGGGGTTGCCGTGCGGGCCGGGGCCAACGTCGGTCATCAGGACTCCTTCACCAAGTAGGGCGACACCGTGGAGCGGTGTTCGTCGAGATCCAGCGCGCGGCCCAATGCGGGGAAGGCCCGCTGCGGGCAGTTGTCCCGCTCGCATACCCGGCACCCCGAACCGATCGGGGTCGCCAGTGAGTGCACCCCGTCCGACGACAGGTCCAGACCCCGGGAGTAGACCAGCCGGTTGGCGTGCCGCACTTCGCAACCCAGTCCGATGGCGAAGGTCTTGCCGGGCTGGCCGTAACGGGACGCGCGGCGCTCCACCGTGCGCGCCACCCACAGATAGTTGCGCCCATCGGGCATCTGGGCGAGCTGCACCAGGATCTTGCCGGGGTTGGCGAAGGTCTCGTAGACATTCCACAGCGGGCATGTCCCGCCCGAGGATGAGAAGTGAAATCCGGTGGCGGACTGGCGTTTGGACATGTTGCCGGCCCGGTCGACCCGAACGAAGGAGAACGGGACCCCACGCATCGACGGCCGCTGCAGCGTCGAAAGCCGATGGCACACCGTCTCATAGCTCACCTGATAGAACGCCGACAGCCGCTCGATGTCGTAGCCGAAGTTCTCGGCTACGTCGTGGAACTGCCGATAGGGCAGCACCACCGCGGCGGCGAAGTAGTTGGCCAACCCCATTCGCGCGAGCCTGCGGGACTCCTCGCTGGTGAACTCCGCATCGGCCACCATCTCCTCGATCAGCCCGCCCACCTCGAGGTAGGCCAGCTCAGCGGCCATCCGGAACACCTGCTGGCCGGCGGACAGCTGGGTGCTCATCTCCAGGGTCTTCGACTCCTGGTGATAGCGGTGCAGCACGGTCTCGCCGAGGTCGATCCGGCGGATGATGTGCACCCCGTGCACTTCGGTCAATCGGCGGGACAGCTCGCCGGCCAGATCGCCCCGGTGCATCCGCACCCGCGCGGTGAGATCCTCGGCGGCGGTGTCGAGTTGGTCCAGGTAATTCTGGCGCTGGTAGAAGTAGTCGCGAACTTCCTCGTGCGGCATGGTGATGGATCCCGTGCCGCTACCTCCGGTGTTGAGGTTGAATCGGTCCTCGGTGGCCTCCGCAAGCTGCGCGGTGGTGATCCGGTAGCGCCGGTGCAGATTCACCATGGCGCGCGCGATGTTCGGGTGCGCCCCGACCAGGTCCGCGATCTCCGCCGCATCGACCTCGGCCTGCAGGTCACGGTCGATCATCACCTCACGCAGTTCCGCCATCAGCCGGGTGTCGTCCTGGGAGGCGAAGAACGTGGCGTCCACGCCGAACACCTCAGTGATCCGCAGCAGCACCGCGACGGTGAGCGGACGGACGTCGTGCTCGATCTGGTTGAGGTAGCTCGGTGAGATCTCCAACATCTGGGCCAGTGCCGCCTGACTGAAGCCGCGTTCGCTGCGCAGCTGTCGGACCCGTGCCCCGACGAAGGTCTTCGGCATCCTGCCAACCCTATGGCAGGATCGCGTCGGGGGAGGGCGCAGGCTCGGCGGCGTGAGGCCGAAAGCGTGAGCCCAGAGGCATGAAGCCCGGAAGGAAGGGGCAGCATGGGAAGGGGCAGCATTGTGACGTCGACCAACGCAGCGGCCGGGATCTCCACCGGATTGGGCAAGACCCTGATGCCGGTTCCGGATCCGCATCCCGACGTGTTCGACCGGCAGTGGCCGCTTCGGCCGGCCGACGTCGATCGGCTCGGGCGGTTGCGGATGGACGCCGCAGTCCGGCACATCATGGACATCGGACAGGACCATCTGCGCGAGATGGGTCACAACGACACCCACCCGCTGTGGATCGTCCGGCGCACGATGGTCGACATGATCGGGCCGATCGAGTTCCAGGACATGCTGCGTCTGCGCCGCTGGTGTTCGGGGGCGTCGAACCGCTGGTGTGAGATGCGGGTCCGCATCGACGGCCGCAAAGGCGGACTGATCGAGACCGAGGCGTTCTGGATCAACTTCAATCGCGAGACGCAGACGCCGGCCCGGATTGCGGACGACTTCATGGAAGCGCTGCTGAAGACCACCGATGTCGACCGCGTGCGGTGGAAGTCCTACCTGAAGGCGGGATCGCGCGAGGACGCCGACGAGATCCGCGAGTTCCCGATTCGGGTCAGCGATATCGACCTGTTCGATCACGTGAACAACTCGGTGTACTGGAAGGTCGTCGAGGAGTTCCTCGCGCCGCACCCGGAGTTACTCGAAGCGCCGTTGCGGGTCACCATCGAGCACGATGCCGCCGTCGGCTACGGCGAGAAACTCGAGATCCTCGCGCACACCTACCCCCCGGGCTCCACCGACCGATTCGGCCCTGACCTGACCGACCGCACGGTGAGAACGCTCACATATGTCGTCGGTGCCGAGACCAAAGCCGTCGCGTCGATCTTTTCGCTCTAGACCGCGGAGCCTTTTCCGGCGGGCCGGTTAACCCCACGTTTACCTGCGGATTCAAGTTACCGGCCAGTAGCTACCATGCGACCGCCGGCTCGGTTCTTCGCAACCTTCGCAAGTGAAGGCATATCCGTCGCCGAAATTCGCAAAGGCGACGGTTTGAACAGCGGATATGCGATGTGAAACAGTTCAGTTAGCACACCAGCGAAGCGGGCGGGGACGTTAGCACGAGCTACGTCCGGCGGATTGTCGCAACGCCCCGAGGGAAGATAGAAGGAGAACCCCATGGCAGTGTCCAATGTCGGCAAGCCCAAGAGCGCGGCGGAGATCCAGCGCGACTGGGACACCAACCCCCGCTGGAAGGGCGTCAACCGGACCTACTCCGCCGAGGATGTCGTGGCCCTGCAGGGCACCGTCGTCGAGGAGTACACCCTGGCTCGCCGCGGCGCGGAGGTTCTCTGGGACCAGGTCAACAACATGGACTTCGTCAACGCCCTGGGTGCCCTGACCGGCAACATGGCCGTCCAGCAGGTGCGGGCCGGGCTGAAGGCCATCTACCTGTCCGGCTGGCAGGTCGCCGGTGACGCAAACCTTTCCGGCCACACCTACCCCGACCAGAGCCTGTACCCGGCCAACTCGGTGCCGCAGGTCGTCCGTCGGATCAACAACGCGCTGCTGCGCGCCGACGAGATCGCCAAGGTCGAGGGTGACACCTCCATCGACAACTGGCTGGTGCCCATCGTCGCCGACGGCGAGGCCGGCTTCGGCGGGGCGCTGAACGTCTACGAACTGCAGAAGGCGATGATCGCCGCCGGTGTGGGCGGTTCGCACTGGGAGGACCAGTTGGCCTCCGAGAAGAAGTGCGGCCACCTCGGTGGCAAGGTGCTGATTCCGACCCAGCAGCACATCCGGACCCTGACCGCGGCGCGGCTGGCGGCCGACGTGGCCGATGTTCCGACCGTGGTGATCGCCCGCACCGACGCCGAGGCGGCCACCCTGATCACCTCCGATGTCGACGAGCGCGATCAGCCGTTCGTGACCGGCGAGCGCACCTCCGAGGGCTTCTATCACGTGAAGAACGGGCTGGAGCCGTGCATCGCCCGGGCCAAGGCCTACGCGCCCTACGCCGATCTGATCTGGATGGAGACCGGCACCCCGGACCTGGAGCTGGCCCGCAAGTTCGCTGAGGGCGTCAAGTCGGAGTTCCCCGACCAGCTGCTGGCCTACAACTGCTCGCCGTCGTTCAACTGGAAGAAGCACCTGGACGACGCGACGATCGCCAAGTTCCAGAAGGAACTGGGCGCGATGGGATTCAAGTTCCAGTTCATCACGCTGGCCGGGTTCCACGCGCTCAACTACTCGATGTTCGATCTGGCCTACGGCTACGCCCGCAACCAGATGACCGCCTACGTCGAGTTGCAGGAGCGGGAGTTCGCCGCCGAGGAGCGCGGCTACACCGCCACCAAGCACCAGCGTGAGGTTGGTGCGGGCTACTTCGATCGGATCGCCACCACGGTGGACCCGAACAGCTCGACCACCGCGCTGTCCGGCTCCACCGAAGAGGGTCAGTTCCACTGAGCCGAAGGCGAAGGGGAACCAACGGCGGAAGCCACTGAGCCGAAGGCGAAGGGGAACCATCGGCGGAAGCCACTAGGCCGTAGCACGCCGAGCAGACGCAAACTCGCACAAACGAGACATCGTGAGAGCGAGTTTGCGTCTGCTCGTAATGATGGAAGAGGGATAGCGGTGAGTTCACAACCGATAGAGCGCGTAGGCGTGATCGGCGCCGGCCAGATGGGCGGCGGTATCGCTGAGGTGTGCGCTCGCGCAGGGGTCGACGTCGTGGTCTTCGAGACCACCGAAGCACTGTCGGCCGCCGGCCGGGCCCGGATCGTCACGTCGCTGGAGCGCGGCGTCAGCGCGGGCAAGATCACCGAGCGGGAGCGTGACCGCGCGCTGGCGGGTCTGTCCTTCACCACGACGCTGACGGATCTGGCAGACCGTCAGCTCGTCATCGAAGCGATCGTCGAGGACGAGAAGATCAAGGCCTCCGTCTTCGCCCAACTCGACGACATCCTCACCGATCCCGATGCCGTGCTGGCCACCAACACCTCGAGCATCCCGGTGATGAAACTGGGGGCCGCGACGAAGAACCCCGGCCGGGTGCTCGGACTGCATTTCTTCAACCCGGTGCCGGTGCTCCCGCTGGTGGAACTGGTGACCACCCTGGCCACCAGCGACGCCGCGGCCGCGCGCGCCGAGCAGTTCGCCGGCACGGTGCTCGGCAAACAGGTGGTGCGCTGTGCCGACCGCTCGGGATTCGTGGTCAACGCGTTGCTCGTGCCCTACCTGCTCTCGGCGATCCGGATGGTCGAATCCGGGTCGGCCACCGTCGAGGACGTGGACAAGGCTGTCGTCGCCGGGCTGTCCCATCCGATGGGGCCACTGCGGCTGTCCGATCTGATCGGCCTGGACACCCTCAAGCTGATCGCCGACAAGATGTTCGAGGAGTTCAAAGAGCCGCATTTCGGGCCGCCCCCACTGCTGCTGCGCATGGTGGAGGCCGGTCGGCTGGGCAAGAAGTCAGGGCACGGCTTCTACACCTACTGACCACGGCGACGGGCAGGTTGCCGCGCCTGACGATGACGGGAGCCGTTTCCCATCGCAGGCGCGTTTGACTAGGCTGCGGGTCGTTACCGATGAGGAGTGCAGGTTGATGGCGGACGTGGAGAGCGCTGAATCGGACTTGACCCCGTACTACGAGGAGTCGCAGTCGATCTACGACCTCTCCAACGACTTCTTCTCGTTGTGGCTCGGCCCCACCATGGGTTACACCTGCGGGTACTACGAGCGCGACGATATGACGCTCGAGGAGTCGCAGAACGCGAAGTTCGATCTGGCCCTGGGCAAGCTGAACCTCCAACCCGGGATGACCCTGCTCGATGTCGGCTGCGGATGGGGCGGGGCGCTGGAGCGCGCGGTGCTGAAGTTCGACGTCAACGTCATCGGCATCACACTCAGCAAGGCCCAGTCGGAGTACGCCCGCGAGCGGCTGGGCAAACTGGACACTAACCGCTCGCTCGAGGTCCGACTGCAGGGCTGGGAAGAGTTCGACGAACCCGTCGACCGGATCGTCAGCATCGGGGCGTTCGAGGCGTTCAAGGTTGAGCGTTACCCGCTGTTCTTCAAGCGCGCGTACGACATTCTGCCCGGTGACGGCCGGATGCTGCTGCACACCATCCTGGCGCACACCCAGAAGTTCTTCCGCGACAACGGGATCAAGCTGACCCTCAGCGACTTGAAGTTCATGAAGTTCATCGGCGACGAGATCTTCCCGGGCGGGCGACTGCCGGCGGTGGAGGACATCGAGGTGCTGGCCGACGGGTCCGGGTTCACCCTGGATCGCGTCCACCTGCTGCGCCCGCACTACGCACGCACCCTGGACATGTGGGCGGCCAACCTCGAAGCCACCCGCGACGAGGCGATCGCCATCACCGACCAGGCGACCTACGACAAGTACATGAAGTACCTGGTCGGGTGCGCCGACTTCTTCCGCCGGGGCATCACCAACATCGGCCAGTTCACTCTGGTGAAGGGCTGCTGAAGCTCTGCACTGTCCGCCAGGCCTCGTCGAAGACGAGGCGCGCCGGTCTCACCCATGCCCACGTTGGTGCTGCTCGAGCCAGGCCACCGCGTCGTCGACGCTGACCGGCCGCGAGAACAGGTAGCCCTGCAGATAGTCGACGCCAAGCTCAGACAGCGCCGCTGCCTGCTCATCGGTCTCGACACCCTCGCCTACCGTCTCGGCCCCCAGCGCCTCGGCCATCGACACCATGGTCGCGACGAGGGAACGCACGTCCTCGCGGTCGACGTCGGCCACGAACTCGCGGTCGATCTTGACCTCGTCGAAGCCCAATGACTTCAAGCTCATCACGCTGGAGTAGCCGGTGCCGAAGTCGTCCAGCGCGCTGCGGGCGCCGCGGCTCTTCAGCGCATCGAGGGTCCTGCGGATGGCAGGGTCGCTGCCGATGTGAGTGGTCTCCGTGATCTCGATGCACCAGCCCGTGAGATCGGGGCCGATGCTGGTGCCGAGCATGTCGGCCAGGGCGCCGTCACTCAGTTGATGTGGGTCCACGTTGATGAACAGTTCGAGATCTGGAGCGATGGAGCGGAGCCGGCCGGCGGCCGTCGCGGCCTGCTCGACGATGAGGCGGGTGAACTCGGTGAGCTGGCGGAACTCGTAGACGAGGTCGAGGAAGTCGTTGGGAGCCAGAGTCCCGCGTTCGGGGTGATGCCACCGGGCGAGCACCTCGAACCCGTAGACACTCCTGTCGCCTGCACGGACGATCGGCTGCAGGTACGGCACGAATGTGTGCTCCTCCAGCCCCTGCAACACCTCGGACCGCAGCCGGGCGGTCCGACGGGCCTGGTCGCTGAGCCGGTTGGAGTAGATGGAGATGCCGTCGCCGCCCTCGCGCTTCGATGCGTACATCGCGACGTCGGCCTTGCGGACCAGCTCCTCGACGTCGAACCCGTCGGTCGGACAGTGGGCCAGCCCGATGCTGGCCGTGACCACGAGGCCGCGCGGGCCGCCGGGGATGTCCATGGGCCGGCGGACGCTCTCGATGATGCGTTCGGAGAGACCGAGGACCTCATGCCCAGCGTCCGCGGGGTCCTCGGACGCGATGACGAGGAACTCGTCGCCCCCGATCCGGGCGACGGTGTCGGTCTCGCGGACCGCGGACTCGATCCGGTGCGCCGTCTCCTTCAGCACCTCGTCGCCGATCTCATGACCCAGACGATCGTTGATCCCCTTGAAGCCGTTCAGGTCGATCAACAGGACGAAAACGGCCTCGAGCGTGCGCTGGGTGCGCAGCGTGGCCTGCCGCAGACGATCGAAGGCGAGGATCCGGTTGGCCAGTCCGGTCAACGGGTCCGACTGGGCTTGGGCCAGCGCCGCCGCCTCGCGCTGCCGCTCGGCGGTGATGTCGAGCACGGTGGCAATCACAAAGGGCGGGTTGTCCGGCTCCGGAGTGTGGGAAAGGCTGACCACCTCCCGGCCCCAGATTATCCCGCCGTCCTTCTTCAGGAATCTCTTGTCGATCTGGTAGGTCGCGCGCTTACCGGCGGCAAGCGCGTTGAACATGGTCGCGTCCGCGTCCACGTCGTCGGGATAAGTGATGTCATCGAGGCGGGTTCCTCGTATCTCCGCGGGGCCGTAGCCCAGGATGTCGCAGAGCGCAGGGTTCGCGCGGCTGATCAGGCCATCGGTGTCGCATAGGGCCATCGGTGCTCCTGTTCCGCTGAACACCGCTTCGAGCTGCTGCTCGCGCGCCTCGAGCGCGGCGTGGGCGGAGTGGGCGGCAGTGAGGTCGTGGAAGGTGGCCAGTAGGACCCGCTGCGACCGATCCGGTCCCTCCAGCCGGGCCAGGGTCATGTCTACGGACAGGAGTTCCTGCGTCCCGCCGACCAGCTCGACGGTCATTCGGACGGAGGGCTCCCGGCCGGCACCGACCGCGGCGAGCGCCGTGCTCACGTGATCGCGGTACCCCGGCAAGACGAGATCTGTCGGAGTCTTGCCGACGAGCTCGACCTCTTTCCGGCCGATCAGGTTCAGCAGATCGGCGTTGCACTGCCGGATGGAGCCGTCCTCACCGAGCCACGCCATCGGCGTGCCGGCCATGGTGAAGATCCCTTTGAGGAGGGCGGACTTCCGCTCCGCCTCTAGGCGGGTCTCCCTGAGCTCGGTGATGTCGGACAAGGCGATGACCGCACCGACGAGCGTGTCGTTCTTCACATAGGGCACCACCTGCATGAAGTATCCGGCAGTGCTTGTCGAGGTCTCCACGATCTGGCCCTCGCCCGTGGCCAATACCTTCCTGACAAGCACGGCCAGTTCGGAGATGTCCACGTGGGATGGCAGGAGCTCGAGGGGGGTGCCGATATCCTCCGGGACCAGGCCGATGACCTTGACCGCCAGGGGAGAGAACTGCAGGACCCGCAGGTTGCGATCGACGAGCACGATCGCGGTGTTCACGGCCATCTGGATATTCCGGAGGATCTCGTTGGTCTCGGAGAGCTCAGTCGTGCGGACTTGCAGGGTCTCGTTGACGGTCGTGAGCTCCTCATTGGTCGCCTGGAGTTCCTCGTTCGTGGTCTCGAGTTCCTCGTTGGTCGCCTGGAGTTCCTCGCTGGAGGCCTGGAGTTCCTCGTTCATGGCCTGGAGTTCCTCGTTGGAGGACTCCAGTTCCTCGATGACGGCCTGCAGGTGCTCCCGCGTTCCCGCCAGTTCCTCTCTCAGAGCGGCCAGCTGCGAGTGCAAGACCTCGATGCTCTCCTCCTGGTCGAGGGGTGCATGGACGTCCGGCGCCGCGAGCACCGCGGGGGCCGGCGCCGGCACGAAGGCGATCAGGACGTACGACTCGGCCTGACCGCCGGGGGTTATCCGGCTGGCGTGGATCACCAGGCTCTCACTGCTGCCATCCTCCGAGCGCAGCATGATCGTGTGCGTGGCGGTCGACGCTCCGTCCCGGTTGAGTCTGCCGAGGAGCGTCGCCATCTCCGTGCGCAGTTCCGGCAGGATCATCGACAGGATGGTGAAGTCGCCGTTCGGGTCGGGGAGGGACAGGAACCGACCCACGTTGCCGACCTGATGCACCGGTACGCCGGCGGCGTCGATGAGCAGCGCCGGGGGACCCCAGTGGGAGAGCACAAGGTCACGGACGTCGTCGCGCATCCGGTCCCGGGCCACCTGCTTGGTCGACGTGCGAGACCGGACGTCCGGCAGTTCGCGGCCGATGGCGGATGTCGAGAGGGCGGTCGCAGCTCGACCGGGGAGGCGCTGGAAGATCCGGTTGCCCGCGCTGATCGTGGTGAACAGGCCGCCGTCGGCCGGCACGGTCTCGGAGCGGCCCAGGAACAGCAGCCCCCGTGGATTGAGCGCGGCGTGGAGGTTCGTCATCACCCGTTGCTGCACTTCGGGTACGAGGTAGATGAGCAGGTTGCGGCAGCTGACGAGGTCCATCCGCACCAGCGGCGGATCCCGGGTGATGTCCTGCCGGGCGATGACCAACGTGTCGCGGAGCCACTTGCTCACGGTGGCCTGCTTCCCGCTGACCGTGAAGTATCGATCGATCCACTCCTGGGGGACGTGGGCCAGCGAGTCCACCGGATACACACCGCGACGGGCGATGTCCATGGCAGCATCGCTGATGTCGGTGGCGAAAACCTTGACTCCGCGGTCGCTGCCGGACTCGCGATTGACCTCCGCCAGCAGCATCGCGACGGAGTACGCCTCCTCCCCGGTTGCGCAGCCGGCGACCCACCCGCGCAGGGGCTGTTCTCCGATCTTCGCGGCCACGA
>JAUPLT010000042.1 GCA_030836785.1 Actinomycetota bacterium | reverse complement strand
GTCTGGCGCTGTGTTGCGTGCTGACCTCCGGCGTTGCGGTGGCACCGACCGCCAGTGCCGCCGCGCGCGATCAACTGGCTCAGGCGATCGCGACGACGCGGGGCAGCTACCTGGTCTACAACTTCGGGGACGGCTTCCCTGCGCCGATGCTCAATGCCGCCGGAGACTGGTACGAAAAGAACAACGGGGGGCGTCTGATGATCGTCAAGGCCGCCTCCCAACGGCTTTCGCCACGACTGCTGGTCGACACCCACCAGGGCTATCAGGCCCGGTGCGAGCGCACCCCCGGCGCGCGCACCCGGGAAGGGTTGGCGCAGGCTGCCGAGACCTACACACCACTGCAGGCCTGGCAGGTGCTCAACCGGCCGACGATCGCCATCAACGCGAACTTCTTCGATGTGCGCGGACAGCAGGCCGGATCGTGGAAAACCACCGATTGCAGTTCACCACTGGGCACCTACGTGGACAATACCGGTGGCCAGGGCAGGGCCAATGTGGCGGTGACCGGCACCGTGCCCTACGCCGGCAAGCAGGCCCTGTCCGGCGGTGACGAAGTCTGGACCGCGCTGAGCACACTGATCCTTCCCGTTCGCGGAGTGCCATCGGTGGTGACACCCAAGTCGGCGACCGACTATGACGCCGCCTCCCCCGTCATTAATCAATTGGTCTCCAGCGGAACACGATTCGTGGCGGTGGCCGGACTGAAGCTGCTCGCGCCCGGCGACACCGGCCAACTCAACGACCCCGGTCCAAGCGCGGCGCGCACCGCGGTGGCATACACCCGGAGCAAGGACGAGATGTATGTGTTCCAGGGTGGCAGCTACACCCCGGACCAGATTCAGGACTTGTTCCGGGGATTGGGTAGCGACACCGCAGTGCTACTCGATGGCGGCGGATCCTCGGCGATCGTGCTGCGTCGCGATACCGGCGGCATGTGGACCGGCGCCGGCTCACCCCGTGGATCCTGCGACACCATGGAGGTGTTGTGCGACGCCAAGGAGCGAGCGCTGCCCGCCTGGCTGGCCTTCGACTGACCGGACCCGGGACGGGCCGCGCTACAGCTTGGGGGTGAGGTCGAGCGAGGTGATGGTCGTCATCTTGGTCACCCGCCAGTCCCGCCCGAAGCGCTTGAGGTCCAGTCGATAGGACAGGTACTTCATGGACGGGAAGTTGAGGGTTTGCGGAGTCGTCGAGGTGGTGTTCGTGTAAACGATGGCCGTCGCCTCGGTGCCCGTCGCGCCGCCGCGCAACGACTCCACCGCGGCACCCACCACCCGCGTCGTGCTGCTGACCTTAGCCTGCTTATTCGTTGCCGCAATGGCATCTACATACCTGCGGTACTGCTCCTCGAAGTCGCCGCCCAGATACTTCGCCGACCGGTCCGGAAGAGAATCCATATCCTCCGGCGTATAACTCCACAACGTGGTGATCGCGGCCGTCGCGGTCTCGGCGATCCGCAGCTTGGTGGCCACCGTCGCACGCTCCGCGAGATAGGTCTCGGCGGTGGCACCGGCGAAGGCGCCGGCTGCGACGAAGCTGACAACCGCCGCGACGACCGCCGCCGTGGTGCCGTGCCGGGAGAACCACTGGCGCAGCGCCGATGGCGGCTTCGGTGCCGACACCGTGGGAACCGCCTCGTCCGACACCGCGGGAACCGCCTCGTCGAGCACCGCGGGAACCGCCTCGTCGAGCACCGCGGGAACCGCCTCGTCGAGCACCGACTCGGGTTCGGTCGGTTGGGCACTCTCCGCCGGCCCGACGGATGCGCCTTCCTCGTCGTTCACAGCACCTGGATCAGGTCGCTTACTTTCCACTGCTCCCCTTCCCTGATCGCCGTGACGACCCATCGACTGCCGGTCTCGATCTTCTTCCCGTCCGGCATGGTCGTCGTCATGGTGGTCACGGCGACGACGTTCGCGCTGCCGTCGTCGTTCCAGTTCTCGATCCCCAATTCCTGTACCGCTCCGGCCCCGGGTTCGGCTCGAGCCACCTGAATCACGATCTCCGTCATCTTCTCGGAGTAGAGCTTCGCGAATTTCCCAGTGCCCAGCGCGAGAACCTTGTCCGCGTAGTCGTTGGCGTGGAACGGATCGGGTGAGGTGTAGTGCGTCATGAAGGAGCCGACGAAGCTTAGGACAGCAGCCTGTTTGATCTCCGTGCGGCGCTCGCCTTGCGCCTGCACGAACACCCAGACGCACACCATCAGGGCGGCTACCAGGACAGCGGTTCCGGCTGCGGCCACCTGCACAAGCCGCGTGCGCGGGGCGGGCGTTTCCAGCGGCCCGAACAGCACCGGTTCGTCGTCGGCGATCCTGCGGCGTGGGCTCATCGGCTGCCGCCGTTCGCCGGCTTCTGCGACGGGGCAGGCGGCGCCTTCCCAGTCGGTGCCGGCTTCGCATCGGGCTTGGCATCCGGCTTGACATCAGGTTTGGCGTCCGGTTTCCCGGCATGGGCTTGCTGTGGCGGACTGGCCGGCTGTGGTTTGGCCGGACCCAGCACGGTGAGCCCGTTAACCTGCCACTGGCCCGTATCCGACTTCTCGAAGTCGACGCGCACCGAGGCCGTGATGAGACGCTGCTTGGTCCCGGTTCCGCGCTGCCCCTGCAGCAGAATCAGCATCTCCGCACGGTCCGTTGTCGCCGACAGCACGGCACTGTTCGTCGCCCAGTAGTCGTTGTCGACGGGTCCCGACTTGCGCACCGCATCCTGCTGTTCGCTCAGTTCGGGGCGGTAGGAGTCGGTCACGAGTGTCTGATCGTGTGCGAAGTCCTCCGCGACCGACGCTGCGGTGTAGCTGAGCATGTCGGTGACGATCTTGGGGCCAGCCGTCGCGATCTGCTGGCGAGCCTCGGCGGCGCCAGTGTCGGGTCGGTAGATACCCAGGTAGCCCACAGCGCCCGCCATACCGGCCAAGACCGCCGCAGCGCCGACCACCGCGAACGCCCGAGCCTGCAGATCCGCTCGGGACCGCCGGTCGCGACGCACCTCAGTGCGCACGACGATATCGGCAAACGTCCGTCGGTGACCGTCGACGAGGGGCCACAGCCAGCCCAGCAGCAGGGGGACGGTGTCCAGCAGATGCGCGATGTCGCGGACCAGCAGTCGCCACGGCCCCACCCGCTTGCCGTCGCGATCGACGACGGCGATTCCGAATATGCCGCGGCCCAGGCTCCACCCGGTGAGCGCCGGCATCAGCAGGCGGTTGACGGCCACCGCGAGGACCAGCACAGCACCGCCGATTATGCAGGACCACGACAACGGCCCGCCCTGAGGCGCCGACCAGCCGATTAGTAGCAAACAGGCCGCCGCGCCGAGGCCGAACACCACGTCGATCCAGAAGGCACCCGCCCGCTCCACCCACGTCGCGGGCCGACCCTCCAATGGGTCCGTCACTTGCCGACCGGTTCGATGCTGTCGACCTTGTAGGTGTCCCCGTCGGGAACCATCTTGACGCGGAGTCGGTAGCTGATCTCCTGGCCCTGCTGATCCACGTTCGACATCGCGACGCGGGTCGCCACCAGGACAGCGATCGAACCGTCGGGATTGTGCTTCTCGGCCGCTGCCCGGATCTGGCTGATTTTGACCTGCGCCTGGACCGTCTCGTACGCCTCCACGAGAAGGCCGCCGTACAGATTGGCCTGCGCGGCAAAGTTTTCGGTGGCACAGTCCACGATCTTGCGCTGGCTTTCGGCCATCGCCTTGACATCGGGCGCCTGGGTGGCCGCGATGCATTCCTTCGCCGCCGCGACGGCGACATCCTCGCCCCGGGTGGCGGCTGCCGTCGCGCGACCCCCCAGTAACGCGAGGACACCCACGGCGGCGAGCGCCAACGCCGCGACACCTATTGCGATACACAGCCCGATCGGCCAGCGTCCACTGGCCAACCGCGAGGCAGGCGGCCCGGACCGAACAGCAGACTCTGTGGTGTCCGGCTCAGTTACGGAATCGATCGCCTCGTCAGCCGTGAGTGGCGGGGTTGGGGTCAGCTGACCGGAGCCAGCATCTCCTTCCATCCGTCGTCTCCTGTGCTCGTCGAGTTCTTGACCGCGTACTTCGTGCCATCCGGCCCGACCACCTCACCGGTGGCAGCGTCGTACGTAGCGGTCGTAGTTGCCGATGTCGTGGTAGCGGCAGGCGGTCCCGCCGGCGAGTAATCGCACGGATTGGGCTGCTGGCCGTTGCACTGAACGGTACCCGAACCCGGCTTCGACACCGGATCGCTGGTCGGCGCCGTCGGCGCAGGCAGCAGATCGGCCGCCAGCGGGTTCATCCCGTTGTTGATCGACGGGGCAGGGATCACCAGGCCCGGTTTCGGCGGCTGATCGCAACGGGCGCCCGGAGCAGGGCAGTTGACGATCTGATTCGGGTCGCCGTACCACGGGTTGGTACCCAGGGGCACATACGGTTCGTCGCTACGGCATTCGTTCGGTGTTGCTGCCCGCTTACCCGGGACGTCGGCACACGGGAAGTTACGAGAACCGCGCACCACGTTCGACGGCGTCTCCTGGGGGATCTTGCAGTACAGACCATTCTCCACCGGCTTGACGCTGGTGTCGGACATCGCCCGCCACTGCGGGGCCGGGAGGTAACCCGTCAAGCAGGGTGGCGGCTGATTGATGGTCAGCGCGAAGGAGATCAGCGCCTCGCCCGGGAACGGAGCCGAGACCGACTCACCCACCGCAGCTGCCTGCGGCAGCAGCACCAGGGCTTGTTCGACACCCTTGTTGTAGCGCTTCAGCATCTCGATGATGATCTCCAGGTTCGCCACCGTCTGCGGCAGCGAATCCTGGACGTCCACGAACAACGTGTTCAACTGCTCAGCGGCGGGTGCGGCTTGCCGCAGACCACTGCTCAGTGCGCCATCCTGCTCCTTCGCCTGACGGGTCAGGCTGTTCAGATTCGCCGCCCAGGTGTAGATGGAATCTGCGGAAACCACCTGGCTGTCGAAGATCGGCGGGGCGTTGTCGATGATGTCATCGATATCGCCGATATTGCCCTTCAACTCGGTGACGAACGACTGGGTGTTGTCCACCAACCGCTGCAGTGTCGGACCCAGGCCGCCAACCGCCAGTGCAGTTTCATCCAGCAGACCGGGGATCTTGTCGGTCGGTAGGGCCGCGAGCGCCTTGTACGCGTTATCGAGGGCAGGACCGACAGGCTGCGGGATCGTGCTGTTGGTGATCGTCTGACCAGCCTGGAAGTACTGGTTCTGGTTGCCGTCCGACACCAGGTCGACGTACTGCTCACCGACCGCGGTCACCGAGCGCACGTTGGCGCTGGAGTCGACCGGAATCTTGTACTTGTTGTCGATGCTGAGCGTCGCGACCGCGCCCTTCTCCGTCGGCTCGATACCGGTGACCTTGCCGATCGTGACACCGCGGTAGGTGACGTTGGCGGTCCGGTACAGGCCGCCCGCCGCAGGAAGATCGACCTTCAGCTGGTACTGCCCGACCCCGGCCACGCTGGGCAGTCGCAAGTAGTACAAGCCAAGCCCAAGCAGAGCCAGCACGGTCAAGACCAGGAAGATGATCAGCTGGTTCTTGATGAAACGGGTCAGCATCATGGTGTCCGCCCCCTTACTCGTCGCGCTGGACGAACGGACCGCCGCCGTCAGTCATGTTCGGGTGCGGGGTGAACCGGACGTCGGGAATCATCGTTGCCGGGTCACGGCCCCACGATTGTTCCAGCGCACGCAGCATGCCGGACACCCCGGTGCCGGTCAGGACGCCATTGTCCAACGTGCTCAGGGTGAGGTCGAGGTTCAGCGACAGGTTGATGTAGTCGCCCCGGATCACCTTCGGGATGTTGTCCAGCGGGTACGGGTTGGTGATGGCCATCCGCAGCGCATCGAGCAGGTACGGCGCACCTCGACCGAGCTGCTTGAGCGGACGCTGCAGAAGCTCGAGGTTGGTCCGCAGATCCGCCTGGGCGGCGGACAGCGTATCCCCGGTGACCTGACCGAAGCGGCCAAGCGCCAGGACCGCGTCGGTCACGCGGTCACGCGCTCCGGCGAGATACTCGATCAGCGGAGGCAGGTCCACCAGCAGGCGGTCGATGGTGTTGTTCCGGGTCGCAACATAGGAGAACAACTCGTTGGTCGACTCGATGGCGCGGGCGATGTCATTGCGCTGGTTGTTTAGTTCACGAGTCAGAACGTCGAGATTGTTCAGGAAGGTGCGGATCTGTTCGGCGTTCCCGGTCAGCAGGTTGTTGACCTCGGTCGAGATCACCTCGAGGTTCGGGATACCACCGCCGCGCAGCACCGTCGCGACGCTGGCAAGCGTCCGCTCGACGGTCGGGTAGGACGATGACCGCGAGATCGGAATGGTGGCTCCGTTGCGCAACGGTTCCGAGGACGGATTCGCCGGCGGTGCAAGCTCGACGTGCTGGGTGCCCAACAGTGAACTCTGGCCGATCTTGGCCGTCGCGTTGGCGGGCAGGCGAATCCCGGGCTCGACGCTCAGCGTGATGGTCGGGATCCAGTCCTTCAGTTCGATCTTGCGGACGGTGCCGACGAAGACATCGGCCACCCGGACCCGGCTGTTCGTGTTCAGCGCCAACGTGTCGGGAATCTGGACGTAGTAGGTCTGAGACCCGTTCTGGCTGCCAGGCCCGACCGGAAGCGGCACGTTCGCGATGCCCTGCCAGCCGCAGGAGGTCAGCACCATCGCGCTGACTCCCAGTGCCATACCGCGCTTCACGACTCGCGCAGCCCGACTCGACGCAGCCCGACTCGACACGGTCCCCGTCCTCATTCGCTTGAAGGATCCCTTAGTCGCGGTCACTGTCCGCCCCCTTCTGCGGGCAGGACCGGCCCCGCTGCCGCGGGTGCAGGCGCGGTCGCGCCGATGAGCTCGGCAGCCGGGGGCGGTCCGGGCACCACGCCCGGTGCTGGTGCCGGCGGCGGCGGCGCCTGCGGGTACCACGGCGGTGGCAGCGGGTTGAGCTGGTCGTACGAGTTCGACGGCGCTCCGCCGCGAGGACCTCCCGGCGCGTACGACGTCGGGTCCGGACCCCCCATCAGTGCCGACAACGAGTCCGGCGTCAGCATCGCAGAGGTGAACGGGTTGACGTCCACACCCTGCATGCCGGGCGCGACGATCCAGCCAGGCTCATGATTGCCGTGCGAGAACAGCGTGTCCCGAGACCAGATGCCCGGCACCGTCGTGTCCTTGTAGCCAGGCGGAGGGCGAAGTCGCTCTTCGGAGTAGGCCACGTACTTCGGCAGCGTCGCGGCGCTGCTGAACTGGTTCACACCGAACGGCGGGTAGTTGAATTTCGTCGCGTCGAGGATCGGCGCGAGGTACTGCGCACACAGTTCGGCCGATTCCTGATAGCCGAGCCGGCTACCGGACTGGATCGACGAACAGATGAACTGCATCGGGTTTGCCCAGCTGGCGATTGCCGGAGCCGCGACAAGTGATCCGTGCGACGGGTGGTAGATATTGTTGATATTGGCTGCCAGGTTCGGATACACG
Organism: Actinomycetota bacterium; assembly: GCA_030836785.1. Taxonomy (GTDB): domain Bacteria; phylum Actinomycetota; class Actinomycetes; order Mycobacteriales; family Mycobacteriaceae; genus Mycobacterium. The sequence continues at coordinate 7,909 of JAUPLT010000042.1, read as the reverse complement.
TGCAGCGCCGTCTCGAGGCCGTTTCGGGCGTCCGGCTGCATCAGCGTGTTCGTCACCGCGGCCAGATTGTTGATATCGGTCGCCAGCACCTCGCCGTTGTCATCGACGAACTTCCGGGCGGTCGTCAACAATCCGTCCAGGTCGCGCAGAGCGCTGGCAAGTTCCTGATCACCGTTGTTCAGCGATGATGTCAGCGTCGCCAGTCCATTGTTCAGCGCTACGAACTGCTTGTCGCTCTTGTGCAGAGCGTTGACGAACAGCGCCAGGCTCTTCGTAACACCGAACAGGTCGCCCTGCCCGTCGTGGAGAGCTCCGACCGCATCCGACAGCGAGCGGAACGTCGTGTTGATCTGCTGTCCCTTGCCGTCGAGGTTCGCCGAAAGCGCCTCGACCAGATCTCCCAGTGGACCCTTCGGCTGAGCGGGCGTCGGACCCAGGTCGGTCACCAGCCGGTCGAGTTGGTGACGGATGTCGTCCCACTCCACCGGGACCTGTGTCCGCTCCAACGGAATCACTGCGTTGTCGGCGAGCACCGGCCCGTCGGTCCAGGGCGGTGACAACTGCACGACCCGGGAGGCGACGACGGTCGGGTTCAGCACCGATGCCGTGGCATTGGCCGGAACCTTGTACTTGCTGTCATAGGACAGCACGACCTTCATCTTGTCGCCGTCGGGTTCGATGCTGTCGATCGTTCCGACCTTTACCCCCATGATCTGCACCCGGTCACCGGGATACAGGGCTAGTGCGTCGGCGAAGTAGGCGGTGACCGTGGTGGTGGTGGCCTTCTTGTACATGTTGTAGCCGACGATGGCCGCAACCAGCGCCAGGGCGATCACAAGTGCTCCGACTGCTGCCGAGGTTTTGGAGAGATTCGACAGCCGCATGCTGCGAGCGGACTTTGTTTCGGACACCGGCTAGGACCCTCCCATGTCGAGCGGCGCGACCGCGGCATCAGGGCCGGGAGCCGGCGCGATCGGAACGGTGCGCGCCCCGGGCGGGCCGGGTGCGAGCGCCGGACCGGGCGCGCCGGGCACCAGCGGGCCGGGCAGTCCCGGGATCGCCGCAGCCGGTACGCCGTGGTTCGGAGCAAGAGCGGCCGGATTGGGGGGCGCGTTCTGCACTCCCACCATCGGGCCGAACTGGCCCTGGCCGTACGGACCCATGTCGAGACCCGCGCAGGGCAGCGGGTTGCCGGGCGACGGGGCACTGCCGGCCGGCGGCGTGTACGAACAGGGGTGACCCGGCGGAACTGCCGGACCGGGGAACTCCGGGGTGCCCTCGAGAACGTCCGGGGCAGCCGGCGGTGCGCCGTTCCCGTGGGGGGTTCCGTTTGGATCCGGGTACCGGAACGCCGGCAGGCCCGCGTTACGCCAGAACTCCTCCGGGTCGATGCCGCGCTTCTTGAACGCAGCATCGACGAACGGCTGAATCATCTGATACGGGAGGAGGTTGACCACCAACGTCTTGAAGAACGGTCCCGAGCCGATGGCCTCGGCCAGTGCACCCATGAACTTCGACGCGGTGGTGATCGAGTAGGCCAGATCATCTTTGTGCTGTTCCAGCACGGTGCTGATGACCCGCAACTGCTCCAGGACGTGGTTGAGGTTCGGGTTGTCGTTGATGAACCCCTCGAACTGGCGCGACACCGCGGAGACATTCGACAGCAGGTAGTCGATGGCCTGGCCCCGCTCGTTTACCGCGGCGACCAGAACCTGGGCGTTGACCAGCAGCCGGTTCACCTGCTCGCTGCGGTCACCCAGTACCGCGGCCACCTTGTTGGCCTGGGCCAGCAGCGACTTGAATTCCTCGTCACGCTTGCCGATGGTGTCGGAGAACCGAGCCACACCGTCCAGCGCCGTCTTGAGCTCGGGGGCAGCGGAGTCCAGCGTCTCGGACAGTACGTTGAGCGACTTCTTCACCGACTCAAGGTCCCAGCCGGCCGTCGTCGTGGTCAGGTCGGAGAATGCGTCGTACAACTGGTAGGGCGTCGTGCTCTGCTCCAACGCCAGAGTCCCGCTCACGGCAAGCGGTTGGCTCCCGCGCGGGTCGATCTCCATGACCCGCTTGCCGAGGATGGTGTCCGTACGGATGGACAACCGGCTGTCGCTGCCGATCCGGTGGTCACCGAGGACGAACCCGACCAGGACCCGGTCACCGTCGATCTCCAGCGACTTGATCTCGCCGACGTCCATCCCGCTGATCCGCACCTTGTCGCCCGGCATCGACCCGGCGGCGTCGGCGAACTCGGCGTAGTACATCGGCTTGGCGAACAGCATCGGGACGCTGGCGAAGCTCTGGCCCACGGCCACCACCATCACCAGGATCAGCAGGCCGATCAGCCCGACCTTGACGCGATCGGAACCCTCGAGTGTCCTCATTGCGGCGTGCACCTCCCCGTCGGCTGCTTGGTGATCTGGACAGTGCGTACCGGACCACCGGGCTGCAGGCCGTTCATGGTCAGAGTCAGGTCGCAGAGGTAGAAGTTGAAGAAGTCACCGTAGATACCGCCGGCGCGCCCGATCAGGTTGATCGCGGCCGGATAGTCCGACAGCAACTTGTCGAGCTTCGCCGGGTCATCGGCCAGTGGGGTCTGGAAGGTCTCCAGCTTCTCCACTGTCTGCTGCAGCAGCGGACGGTCGTCAGCCAACAAACCGGCCAGAGTTCCGGACGCATTGCTGATGTCGGCCACCGCCCCTGCCAGCGGGTCGGCCCGGTTCTTGAGACCGGTGATCAGTACCTCGAAGTTGTTGACCGTCGAGTCGAATTCCTTCTGGTGCTTGTTCACCGTGGTCAGGACGGTGTTCAGGTTCGTGATCACCTCGCCGATCGCACGATCCCGGTCGGCGAGCGTCGATGTCAGCTGCGCGGTCTGGCGCAGGATATCGGCCACGGTGCCGCCCTGGCCCTGGAACACCGTCACCAGCGAGGTGGCGATGTTGTTGATCTTCTCGGGCTCGAGGGACTTGAACAGCGGCTTGAACCCGCCGATGAGTGCGTCGAGATCCAAGGCGGGCTGGGTGCGCGCCAGTGGGATGAACCCGCCGGCTGGCAGCACCCTATCGGCACCCTCGCCTGTGCCGCGCTCGAGGTTTACGAACCGCTCCCCGATCAGGTTCGCGTAGCGAATCTGGGCGGTCGTGGACTGGTACAGCGGCAGCGACCGGTCCACCTTCATGTCCACGATTACGCGCTGGCCGTTATCCGCCAGCTTGACTCCGGAGACCTTGCCGACCTCCACACCGCCGGCCCGGACGAACTGACCGCTCTTGAGGCCACTGCCGTTGCTGAACTCGGCGGTATAGGTGGTGTAGCGCTGGAAGCGCATCTGCCCGAACACCACTATCAGCAGCACCGTGCACAGTGCTAGCACCACCGAGAAGAGGCCAAGTTTGATGGCCGTGCCTTTAATACTCATGGGTTGATCGTGTTCTCCCCGATCTGGCGTCCCCAGATGTACTCGTTGAGGATCGGCTGACCCAGCTCAATGTGGTTGTACGGAGCGATGGAAGCGCCGGTGTCGGTGACCAGGCTCGGGGCCGGCCAGAAATCCCGTGTGACCGTCTGCCAGCAGCCCGGCGCTCCCGCCGGACCGCCGCGCGCATTCACCCGCGGGAGGTTGTCGGGGTACACGTAGGGATTCGGCGCCCCGATGATCGGTGCGTGCATCGCCAGCGAGTATCCGTTTCCGCCAAACGACGATAGGGCCTTCGGCAGAACCTCGGCGTACTTGCGGATCATGCAGAACAGCGAGGGGCTGTAGGTGTCCAGCACCTTGGATGTGGGTAGCAGGTCGGACATTGCGCGGACCAGGTACGGAGACATCTCCTCGAACACGTCGGCGCCGGTGTTTCCGAAGCCGGCCGCCGCGAGCAATGCCGCATCGAGATCTCCGCGCTGGTTATTCAGCGTCCGCGACGTGGTCAGCGCGTTGTCGAGGGCATCCCAGAAGTCCGGCCCCGCCGCGGTGTAGACATCGGCGAGATCCGCCAGACGCTGCATGCCGTACTGCAGCCGGCCCAACCGCGGATTCACGTCCTCGAGGGCGACGTTGGCGTTGACGATCGACTGGCCCAGTTTGGTTCCAAGTCCGGTCAACGCTTCGGCCGTGGCCGACAGCGTGAGGTTGAGTTTGACAGGGTCGATCTTCTCGGACAGTCCGGTGACGGTCTCGAAGAGGGTGTTGAACTCCGTCGTCACGCTACGTGCGTCGATGACATCGCTGCTGTTGATTCGCGCGGGACTCGGATTCGCCGGGCTGGACAGCGACACGTACTTATTGCCGAAGATCGTGGTCGCCTCGATGTCGGCGTTGACGTTCGACGGAATCAGCTTGATGTACTTCGGGTCGACCTCCAGGATGAGCTTGGCTGCCGGCTCGCCGCCTTCCGGCGTGACGGCGAGGATCTTCTTGATCCGGCCGATCTCGACGCCGTTGTAGGTGACCTTGGAGTTGGGATCCATCACCAGTCCGGAACGGCTGGCCAGCATGGTCAGCTCGGTCTCGGGGGTGAACTTTCCACGGAACTGCATCACGACCAGGGTGAGGACCACCGCGAGGATCAGCAGCAGAATGCTGCCCGCGAGCTTCAGCGGCGGGCGGCGGTCGGGGTTCAAGGGTGCTGTCATAGTCGGCTACACCGTCAGGTTGAAGTTCGGGTTGGTGCCGTAGAGCGCCAACGAGGCAAAAAGGACAACAAACTGGATGACCACGAGCGACGCGCGCATCGACTTGCCCACCGCCTCGCCCACACCCACCGGACCACCGCTGGCGTTGTAACCGAAATAGCAGTGGTTGATCATCACGACCACCGAGATGATGATCACCTGCACGAACGACCAGAAGACATCCTCTGGCCGCAGGAACGTGTGGAAGTAGTGGTTATACGTACCACTGGACTGACCATAGAGGACCGTGGTGGTCAGCTGCGCTGCGGCAAACGCCATGATCAGCGACATCGCGTAGAGCGGAACAATGACGACCGAGGCGGCCACCAGCCGGGTGGAGACCAGATACGAGATGGACTTGATGCCCATCACCTCCAGGGCGTCGACCTCCTCGGCGATCCGCATCGCGCCGATCTCGGCGGTCGCGCCTGCGCCGACAGTCGCGGCCAGGGACTGGCCGGTGACGATCGGCGCGGTGAGGCGAACGTTGACCATGGCGGCGAGGAAGCCGGTGAAGGCCTCGACACCGATGTTGCCCAGCGAGGCGAATCCCTGGATGGCGATCAGTGAACCTGCCGACAGGGTGACGAACCCGACGATGGCCACCGTCCCGCCGACCACCGCCATGGCGCCCGCGCCCATGCCGATCTCGGCGATCAGTCGCACTATCTCCTTGCGGTAGAACCGCATGGCATGACCGATCTCGAGAATCGCCTGGATGGAGAACCAAGCGATCTTGCCGGCGCTGTCCAGGAACCTGCTCGGCCAGCCTGCGGCTTTACTGAAGCCCGGCAAGCGGGAACCAGCCGTGGTCGCCGTCATTTACTGTCCGCCATCTAATGCCCCGTCCCGAACCGAACGCCGATGGTCGTGAAGATCACGTTCACCGCGAAGAGAGCCACCACGCAGAGCACGAGGGTCTCGTTGACCGCAATGCCGACACCCTTGGCACCGCCGCCGACCGTCAACCCGCGGTAACACCCGACCAACCCCGCGATCAGCCCGAAGGCGACCGCCTTCGCCACCGAGATGAGCACCTCGGGTAGCCCGGTGATCAGGGTCAGTGTCTGCAGGTAGGCGCCAGCTGAGATGTTCTGCAGGCCGACGCCGAAGATGAAGCTGCCGACCAGACCAATCGTGATCACCGCGCCGTTGAGCAGGACCGCAACGAACATCGAGGCGAACACCCGGGGTACGACCAGACGGTGAATCGGGTCGATGCCGAGAACTTCGAGGGCGTCGATCTCCTCGCGGATGGTGCGGGCGCCGAGGTCCGCGCAGATGGCCGTCGACCCGGCACCTGCGACGACGAGCACGGTGACCAGAGGGCCCAACTGGGTGACCGAGGCAAGCGCGGCACCCGCGCCCGATACGTCGGCCGCACCGAATTCCTGCAGCAGCAGGTTGAAGATGAAGATGATCAACACTGTCAGCGGGATCGACATGGCGAAGGTCGGCAGCAACGCCACCGTCATCAGGAACCAGCTGTACTGAATGAATTCTTTCCACTGGAAGGGCCGGGACATGGCCTTGCCGACCAGCACACACATCTTGAAGAAGCCGCCCATGGCCTGCATCGGGCCGTTGAAACGCTTCTTCAGGTAGGTGGAGGTCGTCATCGGAGCCGTCCTGCCGGCCAGGCGCGCTCGTCGCGGTGCGACGGGGTAACGATCGGCACACGCCCTCCTTGCCCAAGACCGCTCAGCGTGATCCACGCCTCGCCTACGCGCGGTAGTAACGCAGACCACAGGAATGTACCCGATGGTTTGGTGACCCTATGCCGCAACCGCACTATTCACCCCCAGCCGGATCGTTCCGACCACTGACCTGACCGCCGAATATTGTTCTGAGCTCCGTCTTCAGCACCTTTCCCGCAGGGTTGCGGGGCAGCGCGTCGACGATCTCCAGAATCTTCGGGTGTTTATAGCGGGCGAGCCGCTGATTGAGGAAATCGGTGAGGTCCGCCAGTCGGAGGCCGGGCTCACTGACTGCAGCGACCGCGACGGGCACCTCGCCCCAGGTGTCGTCCGGCCGTCCGATCACGGCCACCTCGACGATGCCGGGGTGGGCCGCGAGGGCGTTCTCCACTTCGGCGCAGTACACGTTCTCACCGCCGGAGATGATCATGTCCTTCTTGCGGTCGACCACCCAGATGTAGCCGTCCTCGTCGCTGCGCACCAGGTCGCCGGAGTGGAACCAGCCTCCGGCGAAAGCCTCCGCGGTGGCCTCCGGGTTGTTCCAGTACCCGGCCATCAGGGTGGGCGCGCGGTAGACGATTTCGCCGACCTGACCGATCGGCACGTCATTCATGCTCTCGTCGACGATGCGCGCGGCGACAGTGGGGATGACCTTGCCCACCGAGCCGAGCTTCCGCAGCGCATCCTCACCGGGCAGCATGCAAGTCACGGGGGACATCTCGGTCTGGCCGAAGGCCGCGACAATGTTGCAGCCGGGAAAGGTTTCGGCCATCTGGCGGAGCAGGGTGTCCGAGGCCGGCGCGGCCCCCCAGGACAGTGTGCGCAACGCCAACTGTCTCGGCCGAGCCTGCTGCTCAGCGCACACCGCCTGCCACTGCGCGGGCACCAGGAAGATGCCGGTGACCTTCTCGGCGGCCAGCACGTCGAGCAGATTCGCCGGGTCGAACCCGCCCAGTGGGTGGATCACCGTGGGCGCGCCCAGCAACATCGCGGGCAGAACGTTGCCGACCCCGGCGATGTGAAACAGCGGCACCCCGATGAAACCGACATCGTGGCCCAGCCGAGGCGGATTCGTGTAGATGGCGGTCATCGCCTGCCCGGCCAGGTTGGCGTGCGTAAGAACGGCACCCTTGGGTCGCCCGGTGGTACCGGAGGTATACATGATCAAGGCCGGGCCGTCCGGGGGAATGTCCACCGGCGGAGCAGGCTCACCGGCCTCGGCGATCAGGTCCTCGTAGCCGAGAACGCCGGCGGCGGTCCGTCCCCCAGCGACGATCACCTCGGCCAGCCGGGGCGTCAGTTCCCGGACCGCTTCCGCGGCCGGGGCGAGAATCGGCTCGGTCACCATGACCGCCGACCCACAGTCTTCAACCAGGTACGCCAGTTCCGGGGGCGCGAGGCGGAAGTTGACCGGGACGGCGATCGCGCCAAGCTGATTGGCGGCCAGCGTGGCCTCGACGAACTCGGGTCGGTTGAGCATCAGGATCATTACCCGGTCACCGGCCGCCACACCGCGCCGGTGCAGCGCCGCGGCCAGTGCAGCTACC
>JAUPLT010000041.1 GCA_030836785.1 Actinomycetota bacterium | reverse complement strand
CGATGACGTTCGGGTTCGCTTCCAGTGCGGACAGCGCGCTCTGCAGGGCGATCGACAGATCGGCGCCGGTGAGCACCGCCAGGACGAGACTGCCCGCGGTGTCGCCGAGAGCCCCGGCGATCCCGGGCTGGTCGAGGAAGGTGGTCAAGACAGTGCCGACCACGTCCGCAAATCCGTCGCTGAAGGCCGGGGCGGCCAGCAGTTCGATCAGCGCGCCGGCGACGGCGACTCCGATGTCGGTGGCGGCCGGGGTGTCCCCGAGGACTCCGCTGACGAGCGCGACAACCTGCTGGCCGATGAGGTCCTCGAGCGCCGGGTCGGTCAGCGCGCCGGAGAGCAGCCCGGTGAGGGTGGTGCCCACCGCGCCCACCAGGCCGGCGTTGCCGAGCAGCAGGCTCACCGCGCCCGCCACAGTTCCGTCGAGGGCGTTCTGGACAGCGGACTGGCCGAGCAGACCCTGCAGGGCGCCCGGCAGCAGGGCGGCGACATCGGCGCCGTTCAGGATGGCGACGGCAAGCTGACCGGCGAGGCCCGACAAGGCCTCCGACATTCCGGGCGCGCTGAGCAGACTGTTCACCGCCCAACCCGACACAGCCGCCACACCGCCGCTGAACGCCTGATCAGCCAGCAGTTCGGTGACGGCGCTGCCCAGCAGTGCGGCCACCGACGGAGCGGCGTCGTTGCCGGCCAGCGCGGTCTCCACGAATGCGGCGACCGCCTCACCCGCCACGCCCGGCACCTGCGGGACGGCGGCCAGCGCGGAGACCAGTCCGGTGACGGTGGTGCCCAGCGACCAGGTGAAGCCGCCGTTGGACAGCAGCCCGCCGAGAACCTCGGTGACGGTTCCGCCGACACCACCGGTAAACGCGCTGTCGCCCAACAGGTACTGCTCAACCGCCTCCAGCACTGCGAACGGTTCCACACCGTCGAGCACATCGGTGGTCAGCAGTCCGGCGGCACCGGCCAGGGCACCGGCCATGCCCGGCTGGCCGAAAAAGTCGGGAAGCACCGCGCCGAGTGCGGCGGCCAACGGCACGATGAAGGACTGGTTGGCGAGCAGTCCGGCCACCGTCGCTCCGACAGCCTCGGCGATGCCGGCGGCCGCGGGGTTCCCCGCGAGTGCGGTCGCCACGTTGGCCCTGATCTCCGCGGCGGCCCGTTCGCGCACCGCCTGCTCGCCGGCCAGACCCGTGACCAACCCGGCGAGTGCGTCACCGAGGCCGTCGAGGACACCGGTGTCGGTGAACAGCGCATCCACGACGTCAGTCACTGTCGTGACGACACCGTTGCGGAAGTCGTTGTCGCCCAACAGTCCTGGCAGAGCGGCTTCCAACGCGGCCAGCGCATCCGAACCACCAAGCAGAGCGACGACGACGTCGTCGGCCAGCTCACCGAGTGCGGCCGGGATTCCGGGCTGGCCGAAGAAGTCCGTCAGCACCGACCCCACGATGGTGGCCAGTCCGCCGGTGAAGGCATCGTCCGCCAGCAGTCCGGTCACCACGTCGCGAACCACCCCGGCCACGGCGTCGCCGAACACCCCGCCGCCCAACTCGTGGGACACCAGGCGTGCGACCTCATCGCCGGCCAGGGTCCGCACTGCCTGCAGCCCCGCCACGCCGGAGATCAGTTCGGTCACAGCGGTTCCCACCGCTCCGACCACGCCTGCATCGGACAGCAGCCCGCTCACCAGATCCGACACGGTGGCACCGACGCCGTTCTGGAAGGTGGATTCGGCAAGCAGCGCGTCGATCGCCTGTTGGACCTCTGTGGTCGGGTCCGCGCCGAACTCGGCAGCGGCGATCGCACCGGCGGCGGCGATCAGGTCGGCGGCCATTCCGGGTTGGCCCAGGAAGTCGCCCAGCAGCGAACCGACCGTAGTCGCCAGTCCCCCGGTGAAGGCGGTGTCCGCCACCAGAGCGGTCACCACGTCACCCACGACGTCGGCGACGCCCTGACCGAGCGGGGTGTCGCCGAGCTCCCCGATGACCAGGTTGCGGGCCTGCTCCCTGGCGACGGTCTGGACGCCCTCGTTGCCGGTCAGCCCGATGATCAGGGTTTCGAGGAAGTTGCCCACCTGCCCCGGGAGCGCGGCGTCGGACAGCAGTTGGGCGACCGCGGTGCTCGCGGTGACGCCGGCGGCATCGGCCAGCGAGCCCTCGACCGGCAGCGGGGTCGCGCCCAGGAAGCCGAGGATGGCGTTGACCGCCATGGTGGCCGCGATAGTGCTGACCCCGGGCTGGCTCAGGAAGGTCTCGATCGCGGTGTCGGCGACAGCAGCGAAAGTTCCGCCGGTGTCGGCAAGCAGGGTGGCGACGGCACTCGTGACGATCGCGCCGACCGCTGCCGCGTCGGGACTGCCCGCACCGACCAGGGCGTCGGCGACCAACTCGCCGAGGTACCCGGCCACCGCAGGATCGGCCGGGGCCGTACCGGCCCAGTCGGGGGTGAACTGACCGGTGAGCACGTTCAACGCGCCGGCCGCAGCGGTTCCGAACTGTTCCTGCACGGCGGTGGTGCCCAGGAACGTGCCCAGTTCGTTGCGAACCGGGATGCCGATCATGCTGACCAGCGCCTGCTTGAAATTGAACCCGGAGATGACCAGGTTGTAGAGGAAGTCGGCGAGCCCGATGAGGCCCGTCGGCAGGGTCACCGCGCCGAACACCGGGATCAGCGCGTTGCCGACCGTGGAGTTACCGAACGCGAGTTGGACGAAGTAGGCCACCGCGTTGCCGATCGTGGTGCGCACGTCGGCGGGCAGCCCGGCCAGGGCGGAGACCTCGGAGACCCAGTATGAAACGTACTGCAGCACAAGGTTGTTAGAGGCAAGGTTCTCCACCAGCGTCGCCAACGGCGCGAGGGTATCCAGACCGATGCTGTGGAGCACCAACGTGTTGAAGATCGTGAAGACCGCATTGACGACGATGTCGGCGACATCCGCCCATTCGGGTCCGATGAACGAGAACAAGCCGCTGATCAGGTCGGTCAGCGGCTGCTCGATCAGGTGCAGAATCTCCTGAATGGCGCTGGCGGTCCATTCGATGACACTGTTGAAGAAATTCGAGATGTCGTCCCAGATCGAGGCCGGCAGTGGGACCGTCACCCCGCCCTCCAGTCCGGCGTTGCCGAACAACAACCCGGCCGCGCCACCGGCGCCGTTGGCCCCGTTGACCCCTTCGGCGCTGCTGGCAACCCCACCGACCCCGCCGTTACCGCCGTTGCCGCCCAACAGACCGCCGCGACCGCCGATCCCGCCGGCACCGCCGGCGCTTGCCCCGGCGCCACCGGCACCGCCGGCGCCACCGTTTCCGATCAGCAGTCCGGCGCTGCCGCCCGCGCCGCCATTGCCTCCGACCCCGGTCTCGCCGGTGACCGAAGCGCCGTCACCGCCCGCGCCACCGTCGCCGAAGAACAGACCGCCGCTGCCCCCATTGCCGCCCGCACCGCCGTTGATGCCCAGCACCCCGTGTCCGCCGGCACCGCCATTGCCGAACAAGCCCGCCGAACCACCGTTGCCGCCGTTGAATCCGTTGCCGCCGTTGCCGATCAGGCCACCGTTGCCGCCATCGCAGGCACCCTCGGTGCAGGCCCCCTCGTAACCGGTGTAGCTGTAGCCGTTGCCGTAGAGGATGCCGGCATTCGGGTTGTCGGCGGTGCCGTCACCGATGAAGATCCGGACGAACGCGGCAACCGGGTCGACGGCCGTGACCGCCGCCGACAACTTTGCGGCCTCGACCTCCGCGGCGGCGCCGAGCCCGGCCGGATCGACCGGCTCCCCGGTGCCGGCCGCGGCGGCGGGCGGTGCCGTCGTGAGACCACCGGTAACCTCGCGCCGGCTGACAGCCACAGCGGCCCAGGCCAGCGGCGCGATCAGCCCGGTACCAGAGCCGTCGCCGCGCAGCCAGTCCGGCAGTCCAGCGTCGAGTCCGGAGAGCCCCGGGCTGGCGCCGGCCGCGGTCATCACCGGTGTGTCACCGCCCGGCTCAGCGATGACGGTCTCCAATGCCGTGGCGGCGGGGGCCGGGCTCGGGCGCGGGCCGCTTTCGGCGTTCTGCGTCATCTCCCCGGCCACACCGAGCGAGGCCCGCGCCGAACTCTGCGCGGAGGTGGACCCGTCCGGTCCGTCCGGCGCGGCGCCGGTGCGCTGCGCACCACCACGGCCCCCTATCCCCGGATCGACGTTCGTGCCGCCGGAGTCGTTGGCGGTGTCGGAGTCGGCGCCGCGAAGCGTGCTGGAACCAAGCGCGGTGGAACCAAGCGCGGTGGAACCAAGCGTGGTGGAACTCCGCCCTCCCCGACTGCTCGGCGCAGGCGAGTCGTCCTCCGCGGTGCCGACCGTCCCGGTGGGATCTGCGGATGATGCGTCGACCGGGCCGCTGGAAGTGCTGGGTGCACGATCTGCCCCACCGCGCGCCGGTCGCGAATCGGCCTGCACCGCAGTGGGTTCCGTTGGATCCACAGTCTGGGCCGACTGGCTCTGGGCCGACTGG
>JAUPLT010000040.1 GCA_030836785.1 Actinomycetota bacterium | reverse complement strand
GGCCCAGCAAGGCCTCACCCACTCCGATCTCCCGCGCGACCTCGGCGATCGAGCGTCCGGTCTCAATCACCAGACGCGCAGCATCGGCACGGAACTTCGGGGTGTAACTCGTTCTCTTCGCACCCATGAGTGCATCCTCTCCCGCCGGGCATCGCCCAGCCGGTCAGGATGTCCACCAAACGGGGGCAACCTCAGGTCCGTTCACCATCTCGGGGTGCGGGCTAGGACTGAGCCGTTGATGCCGACGGTTTCGACCAGACGCGGCAGGGGCGGCGGATCGCGTGGAGATCACCGCACTGTGATGGCGGTGATCACCGTGCGATCATCTGGCGGTATCCGACGGGGGTCGACGTGGCCGGATATGCCGGAAGCTGGATATGCCGACGAATTCGCTTCGGGCAACGCTCGCTTAGCGCCGCCATGGCCCAGTTTTGGGGCCCGCGTTAGACCGATGGGGAGCAGGCTGCCATAAGGGTGTCATGTGCGGTGTTGACCGCAGCAAGTGCGGGGCGAAGATCCTCGGCCTCGGATTCGTTCCGGATCATCCACTCAAGCAGCATGGAAACCTGCCGGAGGCGCATATCGGTGAGCTTGAGAGCAAAGTCTTGAGTCATAGTTAGCATGTCTCCTTACCTCTACAAAGTACCGTCGTGGCAATGGAATAGCCAATTCGCGCCGACCTAGCTGGGCGAATGCGGCTACGGTGCCGGGCGGTGCCAGGTCAGGCGATGACGGCTATTCCAGCCGCAGTCACCGACAGCAGGCCCACCGCGGCGAAAAGTGCGCCGTTCACTGGCCCCCCGGACTTGCGCTGGCGGGCGCTGCCGATACCGAGTATCGCCCCCAAGGCCACCACGATGGCCAACTTCACGCTGATCTTGGCGTAGTTGAGTTCGATCCCTGCGGGCCAGGGGGCGGCGAGTGTCAGGCCGGTGAGCAGCGATACCAGCAGTCCGTAATCCATCAGTCGGGTGAAACGAAACTCTCGCGCGGCGGCCTGAACGGCCCAAGCGCCGAACGTCAGGGCGAACCCGACGATGTGCACGAGAACAACGACATCACGCAAGAATTCCACGCGAGCAGGCTACCTCAGCTGAGTTGGGCGCTCAGCAACCCGCGGTCAGCGGGCCGTCGCTCTGAAAAGGCCTCGCTGCACTAAGCTAGCAAACCTGTGCGGCTGGTGAGGATGCCGCGGTTACCCATGTGGAGAAGGTCGGAAATGCGCTGGAAGCGGCCCCATCACGCCCGGTGGCTCGCGGCCTGCGTGCTGGCATTCCTGCTTGCCGGCTACTTCGGAGGATTCAGCTTCCCGGTGGGGACAGTGTTTTTCCTCATCTTTCTGGTTGGCGCGGTGCTGCTGAGTTCGGACACATCCGAGTGCGGCGCCGGGAACCTTGTGCAGCCTTCCGATCGCGGGCCGGGAGAGTTGGTTGCCGACCCGCCCAACGGCGGTGCCCCGGATACCGACGTCGATAACGAAGCTGCCGCCGAGGGCACTTACGTCGCAGATTCAGAGGCAGTCGCAGATTCAGAAGCCGGCACAGAATTAGAGGCCGGCACTCGGTTCGACGACTCCGCTGGGTCCGACGACTCGGCTTCTCCCGACGACTCGGCTTCTCCCGACGACTCGGCCTCTCCCGACGACTCGGCCTCTCCGACGACCGAGCGAATCCCGGTGACGAGCCCCGGTCGCCAGACGCCCGCGGAAACCCCTAGGCCGTCCGGCGGCGGATGCCCCCCTTGAGTAGCACCTCGCGCTCCGATTCGCTGAGCCCACCCCAGATGCCGTAGGGCTCACCCACCCGCAGCGCGTGGGCACGGCACTGGGTGATCACCGGGCACTGCCGGCACAGCTGCTTGGCATTCATCTCGCGCTGGGCGCGTGCCCGGCCCCGCTCGCCGTCGGGGTGGAAGAACACCGAGGAGTCGACGCCCCGGCACAGGCCGTGCATTTGCCAATCCCACAGATCCGCGTTCGGGCCGGGTAGTTGATGCGGCTGAAGCATGTTCAAAGCCTTTCTCTCCGTGCATATCTCGCACTTCTGAGGAATCGTTGTGCGTTGAGCGCTGTCGCCGGTGACCACTCGTGGCACTACGCTAGGAGGGCGGTTGAAAGACCGTCAACAAGGTCAAGTGTGGGCAATCACATCGCCGTCGCGTGCAAATTAACGTCCTGTTCATCTTTGTGACTGTCGCGTGCTGAATACCCGCAGGCGAACGTCCCGAAGTCGGCGGCGAAGCGGGAACCACGAGCCCGCAGTTGACGTGTCCGTAACACTGCAACCACGAAGATTTAATGCGGGGAATCGGCGATTGGTAGCGTCGCGCCCCAATGAGTCCGATCGTCCTGGCTGCCGCCGCCTTCGGCGACGACCCCGGCCGCTGGCCACTGCCCGCCGCGCGCAGTGTCCCGGACCACTGGCGGCGCGCGGTGGCCGCCGGCGGACAGGGCCGGTACGCCACTGCCCGCACGGATCTCCAAGCGGTGCTTCGTGGCCCCTCGGAGACTCGCTGGGCATCACTTGCGCTCAGCGCCCAAGCGTC
>JAUPLT010000039.1 GCA_030836785.1 Actinomycetota bacterium | reverse complement strand
TCGTGACAACGTGGTGGCGGGACTCAGACTCCAAGGGGTGCGGGGCAAAGCCGTGCTCGAGGAGGTGACTGAGCGTTCGCTTCGCGGCGCCAATCTGTGGAATGAGGTCAAGGATCGGCTGGACAAGCCAGGCGGCGGTCTGTCTGGTGGGCAGCAGCAACGGCTCTGCATCGCGCGTGCTATCGCCGTGCAGCCCGATGTGCTCCTGATGGACGAACCGTGCTCTGCGCTGGACCCGATCTCGACGCTGGCAATCGAAGATCTGATCGCCGAACTCAAGCAGGATTACACGATAGTGATCGTTACGCACAATATGCAGCAGGCCGCCCGGGTCAGCGACCAGACCGCTTTCTTCAATCTCGAGGCAACCGGCAAGCCTGGTCGGCTCGTCGAGGTCGACGACACCGAGAAGATCTTCTCCAACCCGAGGCAGAAGGCGACGGAGGATTACATCTCGGGCCGCTTCGGCTGAGGGATGTGGTATGCACGTCGCGAGGGCGGGATGGAGGCGTGCGACGCTGACCTTGGTCGACACCGACCCCGGCGTCGCCGCTGGACTGATCGAGCAAGCGGCTGAGATCGGCATTGAATCCAGATGGTGTGCTGATGGAGCCGAAGCGCTCCTGGCTATCGGCGAAGACCGACCTGATGTCCTCGTTCTCGCCGCCCGCACCGTCGCGGTCGACGCGGCGCGGATCATCACCGTGGTCCGGAGCAGATGGGATTTCCCAATCCTGATCGGCTCCCCGAGTGCCGATGACGGGGAGGCGCGGGGCGCACTGGCCGCTGGGGCGTCGGCGCTCATCGCCCGCCCGTACGACATCAACGCTATTGCTCCGTTCGCAATCAATGGGGGTCAGCACCCGCGACCGATCGAATCGGAGTACAGCGCCGGTCCCATCGAAGTGAGCCGTGAGCGATACGAGACCCGTGTCGGCGGCCGGGACGTTCGGCTGACCCAGCGCGAACTTGAGCTCCTCGTCTACCTCATCGAGCGTCGCGGACGCGTCGCCAGCAGCGACGAGATCAGCCGGGCGGTCTGGGGCCATCCGGTGGATACCAACACCGTCGCTGTCCACGTACGGAGGCTGCGCGAGAAGCTGGGCCATGACCCCGAACACGGGGATTACATCCTCACCGTCCGTGGCGCCGGGTATCGGCTTTCCCCGTCGATTTACCGATGACCGGCGAAGGACGGTTCCGGCTGAGTCGGCCGATCCCCGGGGCCGGTGTGCCGCGAGTCAGTACGTCTTGATCTCTTCGTCTTCCGGGAGGTGTCCGGTGACCTGGAAGATCACCCGGCGGGAGATCTCGACGGCGTGGTCGGCGAAGCGTTCGTAAAAGCGGCCCAACAGAGTCACATCAACCGCGGCGGAGACGCCGTGCTTCCACTCCCGGTCCATCATCACGCTGAACAGATGCCGGTGCAGGTCGTCCATCGCGTCGTCCTCCTCGCGAATCCTGCGGGCCTTGTCGGGATCGCGGGACAGCAGCACTTCGCGGGCGCTGTCGGCCACATCGACGGCGACGCGGCCCATTTCGGCGAAGTAGCCGTTGACCTCCTCGGGCAGCGCATGCTGGGGATGGCGCCGTCGGGCGATCTTCGCGACGTGCAGTGCCAGCGCGCCCATCCGTTCGACGTCGGCGACGATCTGGATGGAACTGACGATCGAGCGCAGGTCGCCGGCCACCGGAGCCTGCAGGGCCAGCAGTACGAACGCGGCCTCCTCGGCGCGGGCACTGGTGGAGACCAGTTTCTCGTGGTCGCCGATCACCTGTTCGGCGAGCACCAGATCGGCCTGCAGCAACGACTGGGTCGCGCGCTCCATGGCGACGCCGGCCATCCGGCTCATCTCCGCGAGTTGGTTTGTCAGGGCGTCAAGCTGCTCGTGGTACGCGGTGCGCATCGGCCAAGCCTACGTGTCGGGACCGCGGCTGTTGGCTGCCAGAAGCTGAACGGAGCGTGAACGCCTGCTACTCGCAGGTGATGTCGGCGCCGTTGGTCACGGTCAGATCGTCGGGGAGTTTGGTGGGCGTGGTGCTGCCGGCGTGGGTGACCAGAACGGTCAGCGGCGTACCGCTGGCCTGCGGGTAGGTGATGGTGCTGAACTCGGGCCCCAGGGCCACCAGCACCGTCTCGGCCAGCCCGCTGATCCGTTCGATTCGGGCACCCGGGATGGTGGCGGCCACCGTGGCGGCAGCCTGCTCGTTGCCGATCGAGTAATAGACCGTTGTGACGGTGTCCGCTTCCCAGCCGGAGTAGTAGTCGGGCTCCAGCACACGGAAGCCGTAGAGCTCCAACTGTGTTGTGGCGCTCTCGGCCAGAGTGCTGGGGTCGGAGAGGGTGGCGGGAGCCACCTGGCCGGTGCCGGTGGCGGGAGCCACCTCGCCGGCGACGGTGGGGGGAGCCACCTGCACGGTGACGTCCCGCGGGTCCGCAGCGACCGCCTGGACCTGTTCGGTGGTGGTCGGGGGCGTGGTGGCCGTGGCCGACGGCGTCGTGGTTGTCGGCGTCGTGCTGAAGCCGTCGTCGTAGGTTTCCGGTGCCGACGTCGTCGTAGTGGCAAGTGGGGCGAGAGTCTCGTTCATATCGTTCTCGCCCGGCAGCGGCTGATCGTTGATGATGGCGTCGAACAGTGCGCGGACATCCTCGGTGCGCGGCACCTCGTTGCCCTCCTCGTCGGGGTACCCGGTGGTGGGCAGCGTGACGAAGGTGATCCGTCCGGCGTTGATGCCCTGCATCGACTGCCCGAGCTGAACCAGGTCCTTGGTGCGGACGTTGTCGACGAAGCTGTCGTCGATGAACATGTTCACCACGTCATCGAGACGCCTGAGGTCGAACAGGGTTTCCGTGGAGATGATCGAGCGCAGTAGCGAGGACAGGAACAGTTGCTGCCGTTTGATCCGGCCGTAGTCGCCGTTGTACTCGGTGGTCATCGACCGGGCCCGTACATAGTTGAGGGCGGTCGGGCCGTCGATCTTCTGACGGCCGGCGGTGGCGAGGACCACGCCCAACTCGGCGTCCTCCAGCGGGGTGGGACTACACACCTCAACACCGCCGAGGGCGTCGACCATGGTTGAGAACCCGGCGAAGTCCACGGCCATGAACCGGTTGATCGCCAGACCGGACATCTTCTGAATGACCTTCACCAGGCATTTGGGGCCGCCGAGGGCGTAGGCGGAGTTGAGTTTGGTGCCGGTGTAGCGCTCGTTGTCGCTCCACTCGCCGGTGTTCTTGTCGTAGACCGGGCCGTATGCGCCGGTTTCCGGGTTCCAGGCCTGGCAGTTCATCGGCGTGATCGACAGGTCGCGTGGGAACGATACGGCGACAACGCGTTTGCGGTCGGCCGGAATGTTGACCAGCATGATGGTGTCGGAGCGGGAGCCCTCCGCGACGGTGGTGTCGCCCGCGCCCATCGCCGAGTTCACCCCGATGCGGCTGTCGACGCCGATGATGAGGAAGTTCTCGTCGCCGGCTTGGGCTCCGGGATCGCGGATGTCCACGGAATGGGGATCCAGTGCCGCGATGGTGTTGAGCAGTTTGTTCTTGGCCGACTGCCACTGCCAGAGGGCGCCGGTCAGGGCCAGTGCGCATACCGCGACCAGGGCACCGGCCACCCGGGCCATCATCACGATCGGACGGCGGCGGGCACGGGATGCCGACTGCTGCGGACGGGGGTCGCGGTTGGCGACCAGTGGGCGCCGGTCGCGTTCGATTGCTGCGAGGTCCGGAAGTTCGTCGCCTGCCGTCAGCAGTGGAATCGGGGCGGTGTTGGCCTCCCCGGGTTCGTCCGGGTCGGCCGCGCGGCGGGTCTGCGGTGTGACCTGCCTGGTCCCGGTCAGTCTGGAGATC
Source organism: Actinomycetota bacterium (assembly GCA_030836785.1). Taxonomy (GTDB): domain Bacteria; phylum Actinomycetota; class Actinomycetes; order Mycobacteriales; family Mycobacteriaceae; genus Mycobacterium. Next base: position 3,487 of record JAUPLT010000039.1, on the reverse strand, counting down.
AGATCGGCGACAGCGATGCCCTCGGTGTGACCGCCGGAGGATTCGGTGGCCGCGCCGGGGGGTTGGTCATCCTGGCCAGGAGTGGCGCTACCGCCGTCACCCATGATCCAGAAAGCCTCCGCGTCGGTGAAGTACTGCTCTCGCGAGGACGCGCCGTACAACGAGGGTGTGGTGGTGTGCGCACCCGGTTCAGGCCACTGGCCCAGAGCAGAACCTTCAGTCTACTGACTGACCAGGCGACCTCGCCAATCGTCGCAGGATCTGCAGCCGTCATCTCCAGCCGTTGTCCTCAGCCGTTGTCCTCAGCCGTTGTCCTCAGCCGCCGGAGTTGAGGACGTCGGCGGCGGTCGGGACCGTGGTGTCCTCGGGATCATCGAGCCACCCCTCCGGCAGGGTCACAGACCCGGGGGAACCTTGCCGTCCCCGTGCCCCGTGGGCGGTCGCCGGGAACGGGACGTCCCGATCCAACTCGCTGAGCAGTCTGTCCAGTTCATCGCAGGTCCGCACCAACGCCAGGGCGCGGCGCAGGTCCGATCCGGCGGGCAGGCCGTGCAGGTACCAGGCGATGTGTTTGCGGATGTCGCGCATCCCCTTGTCCTCGCCGAAGTGTTGGGCGAGGAGTGCGCCGTGCCGCCGGATGATGTCGGCCACCTCGCCGAGGGTGGGTGGTTCGGGCAGGGGCGTACCGGCGAAGGCTGCCGACAGCTCGGCGAACAACCAGGGCCGGCCGAGGCAGCCGCGGCCGATCACCACGCCGTCGCATCCGGTGGCGGCGATCATGGCGGACGCGTCCGCGGCCTCGAAGATATCGCCGTTCCCCAGCACCGGGATCGTGGTGACGGCGTCCTTGAGCCGGGCGATCTGGCTCCAGTCGGCGGCGCCGGAATAGCGCTGGGCGGCGGTGCGGGCGTGTAGTGCGACGGCCGCCGCGCCCTCCTGCTCGGCGATCCGGCCGGCATCGAGGTGGGTGTGGTGGGCGTCGTCGATGCCGATGCGGAACTTGACGGTCACCGGGATCGGCGTTCCTTCGGTGGCGCGCACCGCGGCGGCCACGATCTGGCCGAACAGCCGGCGTTTGTACGGCAAGGCCGCGCCGCCACCCCGCCGGGTGACCTTGGGCACCGGACAGCCGAAGTTCATGTCGATGTGGTCGGCGAGGTCCTCCTCGACGATCATCCGCGCTGCCGCGTAGGTGGTGGCCGGGTCGACGGTGTAGAGCTGCAGGGATCGGGGCGACTCTTCGGCGTCGAACGTGGTCATATGCATGGTGACCGGATGGCGCTCCACCAGAGCCCGGGCGGTCACCATCTCGCAGACATAGAGCCCGCTCACCGTGCCGGCTCGGGCCAGTTCGAGTTCCCGGCACAGCGTCCGGAACGCGACGTTGGTGACGCCGGCCATCGGCGCCAAGACGACCGGGCTGCGGAGGGTCAGTGACCCGATCCGCAGCCCGGTCGTGGGTGTCTGTTGGGTGGCGACTATGAAGCCGCTCCGGCAAGGGCCTTGGCGGCCCGCTTCTCTGCCAGCTTCGCGTCGCGTTCCAACTTGCGCTGCTTGGCGTCCTCGAACTTGACGCAGGTCTCCTCGAGCTCCTGGATCAGCACGGCCAGTTCGTCGCGCAGCCGGGCGCCTTCACCGGTGAAGTCGTCGCGCTCGAAGATCCGCCACTTGCGCAGCACCGGCATCACCACGTCCTCGAGATGGATGCGCGGGTCGTAGACACCGCCGGTGGCGATGATGACGGCCTTGCGTCGGAACTCCGGAACCGTGTAGCCGGGCATCTTGAAGTTCTTCAGGATGCGGTACACCGACTGAATCGCCATGTTGGGGGCGATGTCCAAGCCAGCCGCGCTGACGTCGCGGTAGAAGATCATGTGCAGGTTCTCGTCATTGGAGATCCGCGCCAGCAACTGCTCGGCCACCGGCTCGTTGCAGGCCTTGCCGGTGTTGCGGTGCGACACCCGGGTGGCCAACTCCTGGAAGCTGACGTACATCACCGAATCGAAGAGGTTCTCGGCGAAGAGATCGCCCTGCTGGTTCTGACCCGGCGAAAAGCCGCGGGTCATCTGCTCCACCCGCAGTTCCTCGAGTTCGATCGGGTCGCAGTTGCGGGTGACCACCAGGTAGTCGCGGATGGAGATGCCGTGTCGGTTCTCCTCCGCGGTCCAGCGGTTGACCCAGTAACCCCAGGGGCCGTCCATGGAGAAGTTCATCGCGATCTCGCGGTGGTAAGCCGGGAGGTTGTCTTCGGTCAGCAGGTTCTGCACCAGGGCGGTGCGGGCGACCTCGGAGAGTTGCGCCTGATCCGGATGCCAGTCCTGACCGCCGAGCGCGTAGTAGTTCTTGCCGTCCGACCACGGGATGTAGTCGTGCGGATTCCATTCTTTGAACATCGACACGTGCCGGTTGATCAGCTTCTCTGCGACGGGCTCAAGCTCGCGCAGTAGGTCGACGTTGCTTAGTTCCTCGGTCAATGCACCCTCCAGTTATCTGTGCCGGGCAGTTGCACCAATATATCTGTGTCTGGCGGTGACATTCAAGTCTGGGCCGTTTCCGGGCATGTCGTTCGTAGCGGCGGACCACTGCTAACGGCGGTATCGTTGCAGGCGATAAGCCTGATGTGTGGAAAGGCGCCGCAATGATGAGCAACGCAACGATGAGCAACAAGACGAGCCCCGTCGTCACCTCCCTGATTCGTGGGGCGGCAGTCGCCGGTGGAGCGGTGGCACTGCTGGCGGTGTTCGGCGCCGGCACCGCGACCGCGATCAACGAGTACGAGGGTATGACCTACTCCGACGCCGCTAACGCCGTCTATAACTCGGGCGGGACACCGGTGATCTCCAGCAAGGTCGGCAGCTTTCTGCCCACCTCGCAGTGCATGGTGACCGGCTCGCACAAGGGCAGTTTCTTGGACTCCAGCGGCAACAACTCGGGCAGCAAGGTGATGCTTGATCTCAACTGCAACTACATGTTCGCCCTGCCCGGCGTGCCGGGGAACTCCAAAGCCAGCCCGGAGGGCAAGGCTGCCTATGACCAGGCGGTGCAGCAGGCGGAGCGGGCCCAACAGCAGGCGCAGGCCGAGCAGGAAGCCGCGGCGCAGGGCGAGGGCTAGTCCGCTTCGTGGACGTGTCGGACCCGGGATGTCCGGTGAGTGGCGGGCGTTATGAGTCACCTCCGGAACCGCTTGGGCCGGATTCGCTGACCTGGAAGCTGTTCGGCGACTGGCGCGGCCTGCTGCAGGGTCCCTGGGCGGGGTCGATGCAGAACATGCATCCCCAGTTGGGCGCGGCGGTCAAGGACCATTCGATCTTCTTCACCGAACGCATACCCCGGCTGTTCCGGTCCCTCTACCCGATCGGCGGAGTGGTGTTCGACGGCGATCGCGCACCGGCGACGGGTGCTGAGGTTCGCGGCTACCACATCCCCATCACAGGGGTCGATGACCAGGGTCGTCGCTACAGCGCGCTGAACCCGGAGGTCTTCTACT
>JAUPLT010000038.1 GCA_030836785.1 Actinomycetota bacterium | reverse complement strand
GCCGGCCCGCCCGTGGTTTGACCCTCCGGTTCTGGTCGGAGTAACCTTGCCCAGTTGCCGCCTGGCCCAGCCGGCGGCAGTGGGACCGCCGGTCAGACCGGTCTGGACCGCAGCCAAGACCAGTTCGCCCCACCTCCGGTGGCGCGTGCCCAGCGAGCAGCGCGACAACCGTCGCCAGTGAGAGAGCGCGACGAGTAGTCGCCGATGTGGAAGAGGAACGATGGCAGCCGAGACAGCCACCTACGCGATCGTCAAGACGGGCGGTAAGCAGTACAAGGTCGCCGTGGGCGACGTGCTCAAGATCGAGAAGCTTGATGACGAGCCGGGCACCAAGGTCTCCCTGCCCGTCGCGCTCGTCGTCAACGGTGCCAAGGTCACCACTGACGCCGGGGAACTGGCGAAGGTGGCGGTGACCGGCGAGGTCCTCGAGCACACCAAGGGCCCGAAGATCCGTATCCACAAGTTCAAGAACAAGACCGGCTACCACAAGCGGCAGGGGCATCGTCAGCAGCTGACGGTGCTCAAGGTCACCGGAATCAAGTAGCGGAGGCGACAGACATGGCACACAAAAAGGGCGCTTCCAGCTCACGTAACGGCCGCGAGTCCAATGCCCAGCGGCTCGGCGTCAAGCGGTTCGGCGGCCAGGTCGTCAAGGCCGGCGAGATCCTGGTCCGCCAGCGCGGCACGCACTTCCACCCCGGTGTGAACGTCGGCCGTGGCGGCGACGACACCCTGTTCGCCACCGCGCCCGGCGCGGTCGAGTTCGGCGTGAAGCGCGGGCGCAAGACCGTCAACGTCGTTCGCGCCGCGCGACCGGAGTAGCTTGCCCCGGTTCGTCGACCGCGTCGTCATCCACGCCCGGGCCGGTAACGGCGGCAACGGGTGTGCGTCGGTGCATCGCGAGAAGTTCAAACCTCTCGGCGGTCCTGACGGGGGCAACGGGGGCCGGGGCGGCAGTGTCGTCCTGGTGGTCGATCCGCAGGTGCACACACTGCTCGACTTTCACTTCCACCCGAACGTCGTCGCGCCGTCCGGAAAACAGGGCTCCGGTAACAACCGTGACGGGGCCACCGGCGCCGACTTGGAGGTCCGCGTCCCGGACGGCACCGTCATCCTCGACGAGCAGGGCCGGTTACTGGCGGACCTCGTCGGTGCGGGTACTCGATTCGTTGCCGCCGAGGGTGGCCGGGGTGGGCTGGGGAACGCGGCGCTGGCCTCCCGCAGCCGCAAGGCACCCGGTTTTGCGCTCCTCGGCGAGAAGGGCCAGGCCCGCGACCTCACTCTCGAACTCAAGACCGTCGCCGACGTCGGACTCGTCGGTTTTCCGTCGGCCGGCAAGTCCTCGCTGGTATCGGCCGTTTCTGCGGCCAAGCCGAAAATCGCCGATTACCCGTTCACCACGTTGGCGCCGAATCTGGGCGTCGTCGCGGCCGGTGACCACACCTTCACCATCGCCGACGTACCCGGGCTGATCCCCGGCGCCTCCAAGGGCCGCGGCCTGGGCCTGGATTTCCTGCGGCACATTGAGCGGTGCGCCGTGCTGGTGCACGTCGTGGACTGCGCCACCCTGGAGCCCGGGCGTGACCCGATCTCCGATATCGACGCGCTGGAGGCCGAACTCGCCGCCTACCAGCCCACGCTGCAGGGGGATTCCGCCCTCGGTGACCTGGCCGGTCGGCCTCGTGCGGTGGTGCTCAACAAGATCGACGTCCCCGAGGCCAGGGAACTGGCAGAGTTCGTCCGTCCCGAGATCGCCGAGCGCGGCTGGCCGGTGTTCGAGGTGTCGACGGCCAGCCGGGAGGGGTTGCGGGACCTCACCTTCGCGTTGTGGGAGCTGGTCGAGGAGTTCCGCGCCGCCCAGCCGCCGCAGGTCGCCCGTCGCCCGGTGATCCGCCCGATCCCGCACGACAGCAGTGGTTTCACCGTCGAACCCGATGCGACCCAACCCGGTGGCTTCGTCGTCCGCGGGGAGCGTCCGCAGCGGTGGGTGGCTCAGACCAACTTCGACAACGACGAGGCGATCGGCTACCTCGGCGACCGGTTGGCCCGCCTGGGCGTGGAGGACGAACTGCTCCGCCAGGGTGCCACCGCGGGATGCGCGGTGACCATCGGCGATATGACCTTCGACTGGGAGCCGCAGACTCCTGCCGGGGTGGACGTCACCCCAACCGGCCGCGGCACCGATCTCCGTCTGGAGCGCAATGACAGGGTCGGTGCCGCCGAGCGCAAGGAGGCCCGGCGCCAGCGCCGGGAGCACTCCGACGGCGCCGGGGACGGTTCGTGAGCGCACACCGGGAGGCTGTCCGCTCGGCCCGCAGCATCGTCGTCAAGATCGGCACCACCGCACTGACCAACCCTTCCGGCCTGTTCGACGCGGGTCGGCTGGCGGTGCTGGCCGCGGCGATCGAGGCCCGGATGAAGTCCGGCACCGATGTGGTGATCGTGTCCTCCGGCGCGATCGCCGCCGGTATCGAGCCGCTCGGGCTGTCCCGGCGGCCCACAGACCTGGCAACGAAACAAGCCGCGGCCAGTGTCGGTCAGGTCGCACTGGTCAATGCCTGGAGCGCGGCGTTTGCCCGATACGACCGCACCGTCGGTCAGGTGCTCTTGACCGCGCACGATATTTCTCAGCGGGTGCAGCACACCAACGCCCAGCGCACGCTGGACCGTTTGCGTGCTCTGCACGCGGTGGCGATCGTGAACGAGAACGACACGGTGGCCACTAACGAGATCCGGTTCGGCGACAATGACCGGCTGTCGGCACTGGTCGCGCATCTGGTGGGTGCCGACGCCCTGGTGCTGCTCTCCGATATCGACGGGCTCTACGACTCCGATCCGCGGAAGGGCGGCGCGCGGTTCATCGGGGAGGTGGCCGGTCCGGACGACCTCGATGGGGTGATCGCCGGCCAGGGCAGCCGCCTCGGTACCGGCGGGATGGCCTCGAAACTGTCCTCGGCTCTGCTGGCCGCCGATGCCGGTGTACCGGTGCTGCTGGCCGCCGCGGCCGATGCGCCCGCCGCGCTGACCGACGCATCGGTGGGCACGGTGTTCGCGGCCCGGTCGGTCCGGATGTCGGCCCGCAGGTTCTGGGTGCGTTACGCCGCCGAAGCAAGCGGATCGCTGACTCTCGACGACGGCGCGGTGCGCGCGGTGGCCGACCAACGCCGCTCCCTGCTTCCTGCCGGAATCACCGCGCTGGCCGGCAAGTTCTTCGGCGGCGACGTGGTGGAACTACACGGCCCGGACGGCGCGATGGTGGGCCGTGGTGTGGTGGCCTACGACGCGCCGGAGTTGGCCGGCATGTTGGGACGATCCACCACCGGCCTGCCCGCCGAACTGCGCCGGCCCGTTGTGCACGCCGACGACCTTGTCGCGGTGTAGCGATTCAGGGTCTTTAGTCCCGTTTACTGCCCGGCGGGCATAAAATGTGCGCCGATTGAGCTGCTCTGTGGTCGAATAGCGGCGAATCCGGCCGTTGCTTGTCGGACCTCGATCGAAGATGGGGACTGCCGTGGCACGGAATTCGGGTCGGATCACTGTGGGCAAGCGTGGCGGCAAGGGCCGTACCCGCCAGAGTCGCCGCAACCTGCAGCCGTACGGCTGGCTGGGCGCAGGCGCGCTGACCCTGGGCGTCGGGGCGGCACTTGCCACCGGGACTGCCGTCGCGCACGCGGACACCGACGACAGCGCCGGCAGTGCCGGGCGCGCATCGGTGTCGGATCGCCCGGCTGCGAACCGGACGTCCGACAAGGCGCGGGGTAGCCACGGCGCCGGCGTCCGCTCGAAGCCAGCGTCGACGATCGCCCGTCCCGAGTCGGATGCGGCTCCCGGTGTGGCGCGCGCGGCGGCGGCAGTCCGCCCGGCTGCCAGTGTGGTGAGTCCGGCCAGTGTGGTGAGCCCGGCCAGGGTCGCCACGTCCGCCGTGGTCCCGGGCGCGGCTGCTGCATCGACCCCGGATGTCTTCTCGTTCTTCTTCAGCGACGGCACCGCCGAGCATCCGAACGCCGGCCTCATCGGCGGCAATGGTTATTCCTGGACTGACGAGACCTGCACCGATGCGAGCGGCTGCACCGGTGGCCGGGCCGGGCTGATTTACGGCAACGGCGGCAACGGGTACGACGGTGGCGCCGGTGGCTCCGCCGGATGGTTCGGCAACGGTGGCGATGGCGGCGACGGCGTCGCCTGGAACCCGGTGGTGCCCGCCGTCGGTGTCGGCGGCACGGGTGGGGTCGGCGGGAACGGCGGTCTGTTCTACGGCAACGGCGGCGATGGCGGGGCGGGCGGCGACGCGATCCCGCTGGGTTCTACCGGCGGCAAGGGCGGTAACGGCGGGGACACCGGCTTCCTGTCGTTCTTCGGCGACGCCGGGGACGGCGGCGTCGGTGGCCGGGCCAGTAACGGCGGTTCCGGTGGGAACGGCGGCAGCGCCGGACCATTGTCGCTGTTCGGCAACGGAGGACGAGGGGGTAACGGCGGGGCCGGCCCCAGCGGCGGACGCGGCGGGAACGGTGGGATCGGCGGACTGTGGCTCGGTAACGGTGGCGACGGCGGCGGGGGCGGCACGGGCGGCGGCGACGGTGGAGTCGGTGGCAGCGTGGGAATGCTGTCGCTCTTCGGCAGTGGCGGCGCCGGCGGTCCCGGCGGTGTAGGCCGCGCAGGTCTGCAGGGCACCTTCGGTTTGGCCGCAGGCTCCAACGGCGGCGATGGAGCATCCGGCAGTCCTGGCGGCACCGGCGGTACCGGGGGCAACGGCAGCATCATCTTCGGACGCGGTGGAAACGGCGGTGAAGGCGGCGCCGGCGGCGCGGGCGGAACCGGAGGGAAGGGGGCCCAGGGCGCGACCGGCCTCAAGGACGACGACGGCGGCACCGGCGGCACCGGGGGTAACGGTGGCAACGGCGGTGCGGGTGGAACCGGCGGTGCCCGCGGCGGTGACGCCGGCACCGGACGCTATTTCTTCTTCATCGAGTCCAACGGGGTTGCCGGCGAAAGCGGCGACGGCGGTGCCGGCGGTGCCGGTGGTGGCGCAGGCGGCGGCGGCGTCGGCGGCACCGGTCGCAACGGCGTAGATGGTGAAGGTGCGAACGCGGGCGGAACCGGCGGTAACGGCGGTACCGGCGGGCCCGGTGGTGTCGGCGGCAAGGGTGGTCCGGGAGGCAAGGGTGGGCCCGCGACGGCGACCTCAGCAGCCGGTGACGGCGGGGCCGGTGGGGTCGGCGGGGCCGGTGGGTTCGGCGGCCCCGGCGGCACCCCGGGCGTCGGGGGCACGGGCGGGGACGAGGCCAACGGCGGTACCGGCGGTGCCGGCGGTAACGGCGGCAAGGCCGGCCTCGGCGGTAGTGGTGGTACCGGTGGCGTGGGCGGCGCCGGCTCGGAGACGCAAATCGCCGGCCTCGGCGGGGCCGGTGGTGCGGGCGGCGTCGCCGGTAACGGCGGCCAGGGCGCTCAGGGTGGCACCGGCGGTACCGGTGGCGCCGGTACGGGCCCGGCGGGTGCGCCCGGAAATGGTGGCAACTCCGTCGACGGTGGCACGGGTGGTAACGGCGGCACCGGCGGGGTGGACGGCGGTTCCGGTCGCGGTTCCGGTGGTGCCGCAGGCGCCGGCGGTGCCGGCGGGCGTGGCGGCACACCGGCCGAGGGCGGCAAGGCCGGCAGCAGTGGCGTATTCGGCCCGGATGGTGCCAGTGGTGCCCCCGGCGCGGTCCAGGTGTCGGCTTTCGCCGCGCGGCAGCCGATGTCGGCGGCGACGGGTCCGCTGACCGCTACCGGTGTGCCGGCGGCGAGTGCGCAGGCGGGCCCTGGGGCTGACCTGTCGCAGCGGTTCAACTACATCTTCTTCAACCAGGCACCCACTGCCGACCCGACGACCAGCCCCAGCAACCCGATAACCGGGTTTATCACCGGGCGGGTGAATGCCATGTCCAACAACGGCTTTGCCGAGACTTACACAATCACGTCGAAGGAGAAGTACGGCACGCTCGACTTCGATTACCTCACTGGCGAGTTCGAGTACACCCCCAATGAGGAGCTGGTTGATCCGGGGATCGTCGATCAGTTCACCGTGCGGATCGACAACGGAACCGCCGCGGAGCTGCCGGGATTCCTGGGCGCGGTGCAGGACTGGCTGCACACCATGGCGATCGACCTGGGCCTGGCGCAGAAGGACTTCATCGAGAAGACGATCACGCTGACCGTCGACGGGACCGGGGATCAACCCGGCGTGTACGGGGACATCGAGAACCAGAAGTACTGGGTGAAGCAGAGCTACGAGAACTGCACGTTGATGGCCACGGCGATGGCGGTCTCTCAGATCAATGGCACGGTGGGCGTGCCCACCGAGCCGCAGATGGTCGCACTCGCCACCGCAAGGGACAGCGTGGCAAGCCCGGGCCAGAAGATGTACCTGGCCGCCAATATCGCCGACGGCGTCGCCGTCCAGGATGCGGTGGTACTCCTCAACACCCACTTCAACCTGGACGCCTCCACCACCACCTACCCCGGGACGAAGGACGACGACGGCGAACCCGTGCCCGGAACGCTGCAGGACGGCCAGGCGGCCCTGCGTGACCTTCAGGCAGCACTGGCGTACGGGAAGGCCGCGATGGTGACGGTGAACTCTGCCGGCCTCTGGAGTGCCGCGATCAAGGGCGAACCGTCCGGGACACCCAACTACTTCGATGCCGACCACGAAGTGGTGGTGATCAAGGTCGACCTGGAGAACGGACGGGTCTTCTTCAACGACAGCGGTCCGACGTTCGGCCAGGGCATGGAAGTGCCGATCGGTGCCTTCCTGAGCGCCTGGCAACCCAACAACTACGAGTTGACGATCGTCAGCAAGAAGACGCCACCGACCGAGGTCTAAACGCCGCACGGATGACGGCCGCGCGCCGGGCGGCGGCCTCCAGAGCGTCGTCGTCGGCCATCCGCACCGGCACGCCGTGCGCGGCGGCCGTCGCCTCCACCAGATCCCGCACCGCGGGGTCGGCCAGCACCAGGGCCGCCGGGATACCCGCCGACATATCCTTGCGGCGCACGATCCCCTGGTAGGCGACCTCGGCAGGGACGTACAGGGTGAAAACCCCGCGGTCCAAACGCAGGTCGGCGGCCACCGCCACCGCCGTCAACGCCGCCTGGCTCAGCCCGTCGAGCACTCGGTCGCGGCCGGGGAACCGCCACAGCGGCAGCCGGTCGACCTGCTTGGTGAGCGCATCGGTCAGCAGATATCCGACCAGACGGTGGGCCCGGATCTCAGTCACCTTCGACCACGCCACCTCATCGCCGTCGAACTCGATGCCGTCGGGCCCGACGACGACGGCCCCGAATCTGTTGAGTTCACGGGCGATCCGCCGCACCGGCCCCGGCAGGTTCGGCAGACCGGCCACCGCCTCGCCGAACCCCACACCCCAGCGCTGGGTGGCCGGGCCGGGGCCGGGGCGCACCGGTTCGAGCACCGCGTTGCCGATGCCGACCGCGAGCCCTGCCGCAACGTCTCCCAGGGAAACCATCAGGCGACCCTACGGCAGCGACGGCAGGCTGCCGGAAAGCTCATCGGCCAGCAGCGTCAGGATCGGTGAACACCCGGCGTCCACCTTCACCGCGGCCAGGTCGTCGCCACGGGTCGGTCCACGGTTGACGATCGCGACCGGCTTGCCGTTGGCCGCGGCGTGCCGAACGAACCGATAGCCGGAGAACACCGTCAGCGACGACCCCGCCACCAGCAGGGCGCCGGACGAATCCACCAGCGAATAGGCCTGCGCCACAACTTCCTTGGCGACCGACTCGCCGAAGTACACGATGTCCGGTTTCAGCATCCCGCCGCACCCGGGGCAGTCGACGATGCGGAACGATCCGGTGTCGGCCACCATCGCGTCGGCGTCCGGTGCCACCGCGAGGCCGCCCACCTGCTCGGTGCGTTCGGCGAAACCGGGGTTGGCCGCCTCGAGGAGTTCGGCCAGCGCTGTCCGCGGCATCGAGTGGTCGCAGTCCAGGCAGACGACGCGGGCGTAGGTGCCGTGCAGGTTGATCACCGCCCGACTGCCGGCCTTGGTGTGCAGCAGGTCGACATTCTGTGTGATGACCCCGGTCACCACACCATGTCGCTCCAGGTTCGCCAGCGCACGATGGCCGGCGTTGGGCTGGGTCTGCGCCATGTGCTGCCAGCCCAGATGGTTGCGGGCCCAGTACCGCTGCCGGTACTCGCGGCTGGAGATGAACTGCCGGATCGTCATCGGATTGGCCGGCGGGGAATCCGGTCCCCGGTAGTCCGGGATACCGGAGTCGGTGGACAACCCTGCCCCGGTGAGAACCGCGATCCGCCGGCCCGAGAGCAGTCTGACCAGTTCAGGGCCGTCCATGGCCGCCTTCTTACCCGACAAAGGTCAGTTGCACCACGGAGCAGTCATCGCCCTCGCCGTAGTCTCCGACGGGCAGTCGCGGGGTGAGTGAATCCAAGGAGTCAGACGGTCCGGCGGCAAACTCCTCGCACAATGCGACGAACTCGGCCATCTGCGGCGGATCGCCGAGCACGCCGTCGCTGTACAGCAGGATCCGCGTCCCAGGCGGGACGGCGTAGGTCTCCACGGTGAACTCGGCGTCATCGAACATGCCCACCGGCACGGACCCCCCGGCGAGCGCGGTGGTGCTGACCGTCTCACCGGCGGTGGTGAGCGCGAGGGCGGGCGGGTGTCCGGCGCTGGCGTAGCGCAACCGGCCCGTCGACAGGCTATAGATTCCGTACCACATCGTGAAGTAGTGGCCGTGGTGGCTTTCCATGTTGAAGCGTTCGTTGAGTTCGGC